>CAXUND010000008.1:22435-40001 GCA_964252445.1 uncultured Acidobacteriaceae bacterium
CTAGGGTACCTTGACCGTATCTGCCTTGTCGGGTTTGGCGCTCACCTGCTTCGGTGTCTCCAGCTGCGAGACATCCCACCCTCCGCCCAGCGCTTCGACCAGCGAAACAGCAGCCGTCATCTGCTGGATCTGCAGACCGGTCAGCGTTTGCTGGTCCGCCAGCAAGGTCGTCTGGGCGGTCAGCACGTTCAGGTAGGGGTCGACGCCGAGCTTGTAGCGGTCCAGTGCGAGCCGCACATAGGTCTGGGCCGAGCCCACCGCCTGCTGCTCCTTCGCAATCTGCTGCGAGAGGATGCGCACGTTCGCGAGGTAATCCTCCACCTGCTGGAATGCAGTGAGCACTGTCTGGCGGTAGCTGGCAACGTCGGCATTGTAGGTTGCGGTATATTGCTGCACGGTAGCGCGGCGAAGCCCGGCGTCAAAGACGGTCTCCGACGCGGACGGGCCGATCGACCAGAAGCGGCTGGGCCAGTCAAACCAGTGCTTGAGCGTAGACGCCTCGAATCCCCCGCTGGCGGAAAGCGTCAACGTGGGATAAAAGGCTGCGGTCTCGACGCCGATCAGCGCATTCGCGGCGGCCATGGTGCGTTCGGCGGCGGCAATATCCGGGCGTCGCTCCAGGAGCTGCGAAGGAACGCCGATCGGCAGCGGCGGCGGTGCTACGGTCATCGGCCGCACCGGCATCCCGAAGTCGGTGGCAGGCTTGCCGATCAGCATGGCAATAGCATGCTCGTACTGAGCACGCGCGACGCCCACGTTGATGGCTGAAGCCTCGGCAGACTGCAGGGTGTTCTGCGCCTCCGCGACCGAGATCTGGTCGCTGATGCCGGTCTCGTACTGCGCCTGCGCGACCGCCAGCGATTGCCGGTCAGCTTCGACGTTGTCCTGCGTCACTTTCTCGAGCTGGTCTTCTCCACGCAGCTCGAAGAATGCCTGCGCGAGCGCGGCCTGTTCGGTCAGCCGCTCATTCTCCAGGTCAGCGGCCGAGACCTGCGCCGAGTATTGCTGCTCGCGCACCGTGTTGCGGATGCGACCGAACAGATCAGGCTCCCAGGTAATGTCGAGCGGCGCGGTCAGCAGCGTCGTCTGCTCTCCCACGTTGGGCACCACGGTGTTGGTGGTGCCGCCGCCGCTGGCGCCGGTGGTTCCCGTCGTGCCGCTCGAGCTGGCCGTCGCCGTAGCGCCGCGGATGTTGGCGGAAGAGCGCGAGCGGCTGTAGGACGGCCCGACCGTGACGGTAGGGTAGAACTGCGAGCGGGCTTCGCGGATGAGCGCGCGCGCCGCCATGAAGTTCTCGAAGTACAGCTTGATGTTCTGGTTGTTGATGTTCAGCTGCTCCTCGAGCCCGTTCAGTTCCGGATCGCCAAAGACCTCCCACCACTTGCCGCGCAGCATGGCGTCCTGGGGCTGGGCGGGCTTCCAGGTGCCCGCGGCTACGGCCGCGTCGTTGGAGGGTGGAGAAGCCGCCGTCGGAGCGGCTTCCTTGTAAGCGGGCGCCGTGGCCACCGGAGCCGTGGGCACGTGGTACCGGGGGCCGACCAGGCAGCCCGTGAACATGCCGGTCAGTGCCGTCGCGCATACGGCCGATGCCACCTGCCTCAGTGCAGGATAGTTTCGCGGATCTCTCATGCGTGTACCTCGACCGGCTGCGCCGGTTTGCGTTTGCCCCGGCGCTTGACCCATAGCCGCGCATGATCCATGTACAGGTAGATCACCGGTGTGGTGTAGAGCGTCAGTGCCTGCGACACAATCAGCCCGCCGACGATCGAGATACCCAGCGGCCGCCGCAGCTCCGAACCCGTACCGGTGCCCAGTGCAAGCGGAAGCGCGCCGAACAAAGCTGCCATGGTGGTCATCAGGATGGGGCGGAACCTGAGCATGCAGGCCTCAAAGATCGCCTCTTCCGTGGTGCGCCCATGTTCCCGCTCCGCCATCAGGGCGAAGTCGATCATCATGATGGCGTTCTTCTTGACGATGCCGATCAGCAGGACGATGCCGATAATGGCGATCACGCTGAGGTCGGTACGGGTCAGCATCAGCGCCAGCAGCGCGCCGACGCTGGCCGAGGGCAGGGTCGAGATGATGGTGATGGGGTGGACCAGCGACTCGTACAGGATCCCGAGCACGATGTAGACGGCGAACAGGGCGGTGATGATGAGGTAAGGTTCGGTGCGCAGCGAGTCCTGGAAAGCCTGCAGCGTGCCTGAAAAGAAGCCGCGGACGGTGTTCGGCGTTCCCAGCCGCTGCTGCATCTCGGCGATCTGCTGGGTGGCATCGCTGAGCGCAACCCCCGGCGCGAGGTTGAAGGAGACGGTCACCGAAGGGAACAGGCCAGTGTGGTTCAGCTGCAGCGCGGTAGTGGTCGGCGTCGCCTTGGTGACGGTCTTGAGCGGTACAGCCGAATTGTTGTTGGCGCCCTTCAGGTACAGGTAATCCAGGCCCGAGGGAGTGGCCCAGAAGCGCGGAGCCACTTCCAGCACCACATAGTACTGGTTCAGCTGGGTGTAGATGAGCGACACTTCCGACTGGCCGAAGGCCGAGTAGAGAGACTGGTCGATCGACTGCGGAGTGAAGCCCAGCCGGGCCGCGGTTTCGCGATCGTAGTTGAGGTACTCCGACAGTCCGCCGTTCTGCTGATCGGAGTTCACGTCCGCGAGCGAGGGCATCTTCTTCATCTGCGCCAGCAGCAGCGGTCCCCACTGGTTCAGCGCCGGCAGCGTGTCCGCCTGGATGGTGTACTGGTAGAGCGCGTTGCCGCCGCGCCCGCCGACCCGGATATCCTGCGCCGGCTGCAGGAAGGTCGAAGCTACCGGCATGTTGTTGAACTTGGGCCGCAGGCGGTTGATCACGTCCATGGCGCTGACCCTGCCGGGCCGCTCATTCAAAGGCTTGAGCGCCATGTAGATAAAGCCGCCGTTCTGGGCGCCGCCTCCCCCGGTGTAGGCGTTCACATTTGCGACCGCCGGGTCCTTCCTGATGACGTTCACAATGGCAAGAACAGAAGCATTCATGGACGCGAAAGACGAGTCCTGCGGCCCCTGGAGGCCGCCGAAAACGGTACCCGTATCCTGCTGCGGGAAAAAGCCCTTCGGGACCTTAACGAAGAGCACCGCGTTCAGCGCGAGCGTCAGTGCCAGGATCACGATGGTGATGCCCGGGTTGTCGAGCACCCACATCAGCGACACCCGGTAGATCTTCAGCACCCCGTCAAAGGCGGCCTCGGAAATGCGGTAGATGCGGCCGTGCCTGACGTGCTTCTCGTGCTTGAGCAGGTAGGCGCACATCATGGGCGTGGTGGTCAGAGAGACCGCCATCGAGACCAGGATCGCAGTTGAGAGAGTCACGGCAAACTCGCGGAAGAGCCGCCCCACGATGCCGCCCATCAGCAGAATGGGGATGAAGACGGCGATCAGCGAGATGCTGATGGTCATGACGGTGAAGCCGATCTCCTTGGCACCCTGCAGCGACGCGGCCATCGGTTCCATGCCATCTTCAAGATGCCGGGAGATGTTCTCCATCACCACGATCGCGTCGTCCACCACGAAGCCGGTCGCGACGGTGAGCGCCATCAGCGAAAGGTTGTCGAGAGAAAAGCCGAGCACATACATCACCGCGAAGGTGCCGACCAGCGACACCGGGACAGCGACAGCCGGAATGAGCGTCGCGCGAGGATTGCGCAGGAAAACAAAGACCACCAGGACAACCAGGACGACGGAGAGGATTAGCGAGCGCTCCACGTCGTTGACGGAAGCCCGAATGGTGGTGGTGCGGTCCAGCACGACGGTGAACTTGATACCCTGCGGCACCGAGGCCATGATCGACGGCAGCTCGGCGCGGATACGCTCGTTGGTCTCGATGATGTTAGCGCCGGGCTGGCGGGAAACGAAGACGGTGACCGAGCGGACGCCGTTCAAATAACCGGCCGCACGGACGTTCTGCGCGGAATCGGTGACGTTGGCGACATCAGCGAGGTGGATCGCGGTCCCGTTGTGCATCCCGACGATGAGCGGCTTGTAGTCAGCGGCGGTAGAAATCTGCCCGTTGGTGATAATGTCCGCGCGCACCATGCCATTCTGGATCTGCCCGCGCGCTGAATCGGAGTTCTGCAGACTGAGCATCGACTGGATGGTCGAGAGCGTAAGCCCAAAGCTCTCAAGCTGCGTAGGATCGACATCGACGCGCACGGAGGGCAACGCGCCGCCGCCCACACCGACCTGGCCCACGCCCTGGATCTGCGACAGCTTCTGTTGGATCACGGTCGACGCCACGTCGTACAGCTTGGCATTGTCGTACTTGTCGGAGGTGAGCCCCAGGATCATGATGGGCGCGTCGGCCGGGTTCACCTTCCGGTAAGTCGGATTGCCGGGAAGGTTCGCCGGCAGGTAGGTACGCGCCGCATTGATGGCTGCCTGGACATCGCGCGCCGCGCCGTCGATATTCCGCGTGAGGTCAAACTGCAGCGTGATCCCGGTGGACCCGAGCGAGCTCGAGGAGGTCATCTCGGTGACCCCGGCGATGTGTGCAAACTGCCGCTCGAGCGGCGTGGCGATCGAGGAGGCGACGATCTCCGCACTCGCGCCGGGCAGGCTGCTCTGGACCTGGATGGTCGGGAAATCCACCTGCGGGAGCGGCGAAACCGGCAGCACAGAGTAGCCGACGATGCCGGCGATGAGGATAGCGATCGTGATCAGCGTGGTCGCCACCGGTCGATGGATGAACGGAGCCGAGATGTTCATCGTGAGCTCACCATGCTGCCGCGCACATGCTTCATTGCGCGGCCATCTGCGGCGCCGGCGAAGAGCGCTGCGGCTCATTGCCGGTGCTCGGCTTGTTCGGCTTGCGGCCGAAGCGCTTTGCCAGTCCGTCAAAGAAAATGTAGATCACCGGCGTGGTGTAGAGAGTGAGCGCCTGTGAGACGAGCAGGCCGCCGACCATCACGATACCGAGCGGGCGGCGCAGCTCCGAGCCGATGCCGTGCCCGAAGGCCAGCGGAAGCGCGCCCAGCAGCGCCGCCATGGTGGTCATCATGATAGGGCGGAAACGCAGCAGGCTGGCCTCGTAGATCGCCTCGGTCGAGTTCTTGCCGTGCACGCGCTCGGCCTCGAGCGCAAAATCAACGATCATGATGCCGTTCTTTTTCACGATGCCGATCAGCAGGATGATGCCGATGATGGCGACCACGCTCAGATCCTGCCCGAAGAGCGTCAGGGCCAGCAGCGCTCCCACCCCGGCAGAGGGAAGCGTTGAAAGAATGGTGATGGGATGGATGAAACTCTCGTAGAGTACGCCGAGCACAATGTAGACCGTGACCAGCGCCGCCAGGATCAGCAGCGCCTCATTGGAAAGCGAGTTGCGGAAGCTTGCGGCGGTGCCCTGAAAGTCAGCCTGGACCGACGCCGGGAAGTTCATCTGCTTGGCCACCTTGTCGATCTCGGTGATGGCATTGCCGAGCGCCGCCTTGGGCGCGAGGTTGAAGGAGACCGTCACCGCGGGAAACTGTCCCTGGTGAGTGATCGCCAGCGGCTCCGTGGTGCGGGTGATCTTGGCGAACGCACTCAGCGGGATCTGGTTGGGCTGCGCCGACCCGCTGCCGGCGTTGGGAGTGGTCGAGGCGGTCGAGCTTGCCGCCGCGCTCAGCACCGTGCCCGGCGGCGCTAACACGTCGGAGCTCGGCGTGTACTGCACGCTCGAAGTCAAGGCAGCGGAGCCGGCAGAAGCCGAACTCGCTGAAGAGAAGTTGGCCGCCGCCCCGGCGCCGCTTGCGCCGCTCGACGCATTCGCCTGGATGTAGATGTCGTTCAGGCTTTCAGGATGCCGTTGGAACTCGGGCTCAGCCTCCATCACCACGTGGTACTGGTTCAGCTGCGTGTACATGGTCGAGATCTGCCGCTGGCCAAAGGCGTCATATAGCGTGTTGTCGATGGTGGTGGGAGCAATGCCGAGCCGCGATGCGGTGACGCGGTCAATGGTCAGCATCTCCGCCAGCCCGCCGGTCTGCTGGTCCGTCGCCACATCTTCAAGGTCGGGCAGCGTCTTCAGCCGGGCCACAAACCTGTTGGTCCACAGGTTCAGCTCATCGGCGTCCGGATCCTCCAGCGTGTACTGGTACTGCGTACGCGTCACGCGGTCGTCCACGGTGATGTCCTGCACCGCCTGCATGTAGAGCCGGATGCCCGCCACCTGCGCCAGCTTGCCCTGCAGCCGGCGGATGATGTCGGAGGCATTCGCATCCCGCTGCTCCAGGGGTTTCAGGTTGATGGCGAATCGGCCGCTGTTGAGCGTGGTATTGGTGCCGTCGGGGCCGATGAACGAGGACAGACTCGCAACCGCCGGATCAGCCAGGATGATGGCAGCAAGCTCCTGCTGCTTCTGCGCCATGGCCTCAAAGGAGATCGTCTGCGCCGCCTGCGAGATACCCTGGATCACGCCCGTATCCTGCACCGGGAAGAAGCCTTTGGGAATGGTGATGTAGAGAAAGATGGTCAGCGCCAGGGTGCCGACCGCCACCAGCAGCGCCACCGGCTGGAAGCGTAGAACAAAGCGCAGCGTGCGGCCGTAGAAGGCAATCGCGCTCTCGAATGCATTCTCCGAGAGGCGATAGAGGCGCGACTGTTGGGCGCGGGGGTCGTGCTTGAGGATGCGCGCGCACATCATCGGCGTCAGCGTCAGCGAGACGATCGCGGAGATGATGATGGTCACCGCTAGCGTGACAGCGAACTCGCGGAACAGCCGCCCCACCACGTCGCCCATGAACAGCAGCGGGATGAGCACCGCGATCAGCGAGATGGTCAGCGAGAGGATGGTAAAGCCGATCTGCCCTGCTCCCTTGAGCGCCGCCTGCATGGGCCGGTCGCCCTCTTCGAGATAGCGGGAGATGTTCTCGATCATCACGATGGCGTCGTCGACCACGAAGCCGGTCGAGATGGTGAGCGCCATCAGCGAGAGGTTGTCGAGCGAGTAGCCCAGCGCGTACATGGCGCCGAAGGTGCCCACGAGGGAAAGCGGCACGGCGACCGAGGGAATAATGGTCGCCGAGAGATTGCGCAGGAAGAGGAAGATCACCATCACCACCAGCGCGATGGTGAGGCCGAGCTCGAACTCCACATCCGAAACCGAGGCTTTGATCGACGTGGTGAGGTCGGTCAGCGTGGTGATCTCGATACCCTTCGGCAGGGTAACCTCGAGCTGCGGCAGCAGGGTCTTGATGCTCTTGACCACGCTGATGGTGTTCGCGCCCGGCTGGCGCTGTATGTTCAGGATGACCGCAGGCGTGTTGTTCATCCACGCAGCCTGGGACGTGTTCTCGACCCCGTTGATGATCTTCGCGACGTTCTTCAGGAAGACCGGCGCGCTGTTCCGATAAGCAACTACCACGTCCTGGTAGTCGGCCGTGGTCACCAGCTGATCGTTGGCATCGATCTGGTAGTCCTGGCGGGGGCCGTCGAAGTTGCCCTTGGCCGAGTTGACGCTGGTTGACGAGAGCGCCGTGCGCACGTCCTCCAGGTTCAGCCCGTAGGACGCAAGCGCGGTCGGATTGACCTGGATGCGTACCGCCGGCTTCTGCCCGCCCGAGATCGAGACCAGCCCGACCCCGCTCAACTGCGACACCTTGGGCGCGAGCCGCGTATCGATCAGGTCTTCCACCTGCGACAGCGGAATCGTCTTCGAGGTGATGGCCATGGTCAGCACCGGCGCGTCCGCCGGATTGGTCTTCGAGTAGACCGGAGGCGACGGCAGGTCCGACGGCAGAAAGCTGGTCGCGGCATTGATACCCGACTGCACTTCTTCTTCCGCAATGTCGATCGGGAGCGTGAGAGAGAACTGCAGCACGATCACGGACACGCCGGTAGCCGAAGTCGAGGTCATCTGGCTCAGGCCCTGCAGCTGCCCGAACTGGCGCTCCAGCGGAGCCGTGACCGTGGTCGAGGTGACGTCCGGCGCCGCACCCGGATAGAACGTCAGGACCTGGATGGTCGGATAGTCGACCTGCGGCAGAGCCGAGACCGGCAGCTGGAAATAGGCCACGATGCCCACCAGCAGAATGGCCGCCATCAGCAGCGAGGTCGCGACCGGCCGCAGAATAAATGGACGCGAAATGCTCACGGGGCTCCGGTCTCGCTGTCCTGCGTAGCTCCGATCTTACCCTTCGCGATCCTCACCTTGGAGCCGTTCTGCAGCTTCTCGAAGCTTGAGTCCGCTACCACGTCTCCGGGGTTAAGCCCCTCGACCGCGGTGAAGGCGCCGTCGACCGCACCGGTCTTGATGTTCTTGATGGTCGCCTTGCCGTCCTGGATCAGGTACACGAAGGACTGCTCGCCGTTGCGCTGCACAGCAGAGGTCGGCAGCAGCACCTGCTTGTAGAGCGTGTTCACCAGCAGGCGCGTGTTGACGAACTGGTTCGGGAACAGCGCATTGTCCTTGTTGTCAAAGATCGCGCGCAGCTTGACCGTGCCGGTGGTGGTGTCGATCTGGTTATCGATGGTCTCGAGGCGCCCTTCTGCAAGCTGCTTCTGCACCGTGCGATCAAACGCCTTGACCGGCAGCGCGACTCTCTTGGCATGGCGGCCGCCGGTCTTCATCGCCTTTTCTACCTGCGGGAGACTGTCCTCGGGGATGGTGAAAATCACCGTGATCGGCTGGACCTGTGCGAGTACCACCAGCGGCGTGGTTCCATTGGCGGTGACCACATTGCCGGGATCCAGCAGCCTCAGGCCGGCGCGACCGACGATAGGCGACGTGATGTGGCAGTAGCTGAGCTGTACCTGGTCGGTCTCAACGGTGCCCTTGTCCGACTGCACCAGACCCTCGTCCTGGTCGACCAGCTTCTCCTGGTCGTCGAGCATCTGCTTGGCGATGGCATTGCGCGCCCAGGCCTCGCGGTAGCGCTCCAGGTCCATCCTGGCCTGCGCCAGCACCGCGGTATCCCTCTGTAGAACGCCCTGCGCGGTGTCAAGCGCGGCCTGGTAGGGTCTGGGATCGATATCGATCAGCGGCGTGCCCCGGTTCACAGTCTCGCCTTCGCGGTAATGTACGGCGACCACGCGTCCGCCTGCCTGGCTGGTGATGCTCGCCGTGTAAGTGGCTGTCACCGTGCCGATAGCGTCGAGATAGACACCGATCTGGCCGGCCGAGGCAGTCGCGGTGTTCAGGGTGACTGGGATGTTGGCGCGGCCACCACGGCCGCCACCGCCGCCTGGTCCGCCCGCGGCCGCAGCCGGTGCGGGCTTGTAACGCAGAACCGCTATGAAGACCGCGGCAAACACCAGCAGCAGCACAATCCACACCCAGGCGCGCTTCTTTCTCGGCCCGGTGTGTGGATGGTAAGTTTCGGCTGCATGTGCGCTAGCCCGTGGCGGTTCAGGTGGAGCCGGCAGCTTTTGTTCCATCGAGTTGACTAGCCCTCAAGAAAAGGTGTTCGACTGCCTGCACGACCCTCACGGAATGCCTCCGCGACCGCAGACTACTCTCATGATATTGCTTGCGCTCCTATGGACGCGGCGGGCAAGCGCTTTGTTGCATAAAGCAGTCGCCGACACCGTGAGGGTCGACAGGAGCAGAGGCCTAAACTGAAGGGGTGCCCGAGACCGCAATCCAGACACAAGCCGCATCAACCCGGAGCTCTCGCCTGTGGCTGCCGCTCCAGGCATGGCACCTGCTCAGCTTGGATGCGCCGACTGTTGCTGTCGCCTGGGCGTGGCTGATGGCGCGCACCGCCGGCGTCGCACTCGGTTCAAGCGACCTCGTCATTCTGGGCGCGGGCACCTGGCTGGTCTACGTGGGCGACCGGATCCTCGACGGGCTGCCCGGACGCGACCGGGCGCAGCTTCAAGAGCGTCACCTGTTCCATGCACGGTGGCGTCGCGCGATGCTGCCTGCCGCGGCACTCGCGGCAACGCTCCTGGCCGCGATGATCGCCTTCAGGATGCGTCCCGAGCTCCGTCGTGCAGACACAGGCATCTTTGCGCTG
This sequence comes from uncultured Acidobacteriaceae bacterium, assembly GCA_964252445.1. Taxonomy (GTDB): domain Bacteria; phylum Acidobacteriota; class Terriglobia; order Terriglobales; family Acidobacteriaceae; genus EB88. The sequence goes on from CAXUND010000008.1 coordinate 32,403, forward strand.
GGCCTGGTCTACTTCGCTGCCGTGCATGGCGGCCGCGAAACCCTTCTGCCACGCAGGGGAAAGCCGGCAGTGGTGGCCGTGCTTTTTGCCGCGGCCTGCACGGCGCCCGCGTGGACGGCAAGCCCCGGCGGCCCCGGTGTTCTGCCGGCCTCGGCCATCCTGCTGGCCGCGCTATGCTGGCTCAACTGCGTCGCCATCGAGCAGTGGGAAAACAAACTCGTGCCGCGAGGCGCTCTCCGGGTTCCCGCTCTTGCCCTGGCGCTGGTCAGTGGCGGAATGGCATGCGCTCCCCACCTTGGCGCGCCGGGCGCTCTCATAGCGGCCTCGGCGCTGCTCCTGCTGGCGCTCGATCACACACGACTCTCCCCGCAGAAGCTGCGCCTGCTTGCCGACATCGCGCTGCTGACGCCGCTGTTCGCCCTTCCGCGGTGAACTTTGACCTTGTGGCGCGGCCGTATCGCTGGGCCGAGTACTTCACCTTTGGCCCGGCACTGGCCCGCTGCCGCCGTGCCGCGTTACCGTTTGCGTTCGGCTGCCGGCTGGCGCTGGTGCTCGGCGACGGAGATGGCCGGTTCACTGCGGCGCTGCTGGCCGCTGAGCCGCGGATCGAGGTGGATTCTGTCGACCAGAGCGCAGCAATGCTGAGGCTGGCCCGCCGCCGGGCACGCCGCTTTGGCCCACGCGTCCGTTTCTATCGGGCTGACGCTCGGCAGCTCGCCTCGGCGCTTCCCCAGGATCGTTCCTACGGCCTGGTAGCGACTCACTTCTTCCTCGACTGCTTAACCCAGGCTGAGGTCGATGCGCTCGCGATCATGGTGCGCCGCCAACTGGAGCCGGGCGCCCGCTGGTGCATCTCTGAGTTCGCAACCCCCAACATGTTTGCGCGGCTGGTGGTGCGGGCACTCTACCTTGCTTTCCGGGTGCTTGCCGGGCTAGGGGTCAGCTCCCTGCCCGACTACGAGCGATCGCTCCAGCAGGCCGGCTTTCGTCGGGTAGCCCGTCAGCCATATCTTGGCGGTTTGCTGGTCAGCAGTTGCTGGCAAGCAACCGGGCTGATGAAGCAGGACTCCCACTGAAAATGATTGAGCCTGGTTCGACGCTGCTTCTGGACACCATCCCACCCATTGCCCCTGATCCATTTCCCGAGCCGGACTTTGATCCTGAAACGGATCCCGATCCCGACCCGGTGCTGCCGCCGGTATCGCCGGACCCCGGCATCGATCCCGGCTTCCCCATCGATCCTTTTCCTTCTCCGCTTGTCACCCGGGGACAGACCTCAAGCAGCGTCGAATGGTTACAATAGGATGAATGCGGCGCCCTCTGTGAGGCGCCCAAGGATCCTTCAGCAATGAATCTGTACGTGCTTCGCCATGCGAGCGCCGGTACGCGCCGCGCCAATCCCCTTATTGACGTCAAACGGCCGCTCGATCGCGAAGGCAAGCAGCAGTGCATTCTCATCGGGAGCTACCTGAACGCGCTTCGCGTCCACTTCGACCTGATCGTCTCCAGCCCGCTGAAGCGTGCCCTGCAGACGGCCTCCCTGGTAGGCACCGAGGTCGGCTATGACTCGCGCATCAAGAAGACGGCGACGCTCTCACCCGAGGGTACGCTGGTCGATTTCCACGCCATGGTCAACGACCTTACCGAGTTTGAGAACGTGCTGATCGTCGGTCACAACCCGAATATCCCCCTCTTTCTCGGTTCGCTCATCTCCACACCCTGCCGCGCCACCATCCGCGTCCGCAAGGGTGCGCTTGCCCGCATCGACTGTACCCGGCGTCCGGGAACGCTGCACTGGCTGGTCGACCCGCGCATCCTGCGCGGCGTCTACGGCACCGCCACTCGCACCGTACGCAAGCGCGTCATCAACAAGACCAAGCCTTAACCTGTTGAGCGCATTGGGCTGGTATCCTCGGTAGGTTGAGGGCCATGCTCGAAGTACCCGCGTACTCAGAACAATCTACTCCCAGGCTCGTCGACTCCCCGGCTCGCGCCTGGACGCTGCTGTTGCTGCTGTTCCTCGCCGTCCACGCGGCGGCGCTGTTTTCTCCTTCGCTGCTCGACGACGCAGACGCGACCCACGCCAATGCCGCCGCACACATGGCTCGTTCGGGCGACTGGGTCACCCTCTACGTCAACGGCGTTCGCTACCTCGAGAAGCCGCCGCTTCCCTACTGGATTGCTGCCCTTGATTACCACCTCTTCGGCTACAACGTTTTTGCCACCCATCTCCCGATGTCGCTGGCGGTGCTTGCCTGCGCTGCGCTCGCCTGGGTGTGGGCGCGTCGAGCGTACGGAGACCGTGCCGCCTTCTACGCCGCGCTCGCCATCCTCTCGACCGTCGGCGTCTTCCTCTTCACCCGCATCTTCATCCCCGAAGCGCTGCTGACCTTCCTTCTCTCATTCGCCCTCTACTGCTTTCTCACCGGGCTTGAAGACCGCAAGCCCTCCCGCTTCTACCTCTGCTATGCCGCCCTCGCGCTGGCGCTGCTCGCGAAAGGTCTGATCGCCCCGGTCTTCTTTGTCGCCGCCGTCGTTCCCTACCTCACCATCATGCGGCAGTGGCATCGCTGGCGAGAGATGCGGCTGGTCTCCGGACTCCTGCTCTTTCTCGCGCTGGCCATGCCGTGGATCGTGCTCTGCGCGCTCCGCAATCCGGATCATGGCAACCCCGTGGGCAACGTCCCGACCGCGGGACACGTGCATGGGTTCCTCTACTTCTTCTTCGTCAACGAACACTTTCTCCGCTTCCTGGGACGACGCTACCCGCATGACTACAACAAACAGCCAGGCTGGATCTTCTGGGCAGGGCATCTGGTATGGCTGTTTCCATGGTGCCTCTACTTCCCTGCGGCCTTGCGCCGCGCCTGGCAGCAGCGAAGAGAAGCGTGGGCTGACCTCCGCTATGACCACTCGAACACGCTCTACTTTCTGGACGCGCGCGCCTCTGCGCATGAGGCTGCCCGCGCCGCTGCCCGCCGGCGCTTCCGTGCCAGATCAGGCCTGCTGCTGGCCTGCTATGCGGTCTTTATCCTGCTGTTCTTCTCGCTGTCGACCAACCAGGAGTACTACACCTTCCCCGCCTATTTCCCTCTGCTGCTCCTGACCGCGGGATCGCTCGCGACCATGGAACAGGCGCCTCCCGATCTGGGCCGGCGCTACGTGGACGCGCGAAGCCCCTGGCTTATGGGCGCGCACCTGCTCTTCGCCATCGTCGGTGTAGGCGCCGCAACCGCGCTCGGCTACGGACTGTGGACCTCGCGCAAGCTCCCCTTTGTGGACGACATCGGCGCCTTGCTCGCGCACCGCGCCGTCGGCGGCTACACCATCTCCATGTCGCACTTCTTTGATCTCACTGGACCATCGTTTGCCGCGTTGCGCCTGCCGTCCCTGCTGGCGGCGGCGGCCCTGCTGGTCGGACCGCTGGTTGCCCTGCGGCTCCGTCGCGCCGGCCACTCGTTTGAAGCGACGGTCTCCGTTGCCTTTACGGCTGCCGTCTTCCTGGTGGCAGCGCACATCGCCCTGGTGCGCTTCGAGCCGCTGCTCTCATCACGCGCGATGGCAGAGACCATCAACCGGATGGCGCCGCCTGGAACCCCCGCGCAGCTGATGGTCTACGGCGACCAGTCCAATGCGTCGTCGTTGGTCTTCTATACCCGCCGGCAGGCACTGCTGATTCATGGCCGCTCGAGCTCGATGATCTGGGGCTCGTTCTACCCGGACGTGCCACCCATCTTCCTTGAAGACGCAGACCTTCTGGCGATCTGGGGACGCGGACCGCGCAACTTCCTCTTTGTTCCGGCAGAATCGCGGGCACATGTCGAGAGCCTGCTGGGCGGCCGTGCGCAGTTGATCCAGGAGCTATCCGACCGGACCCTCTACACCGACCGGCCGCTATAGCGGCACGCGTTCCATTCGCCCCTTTGCGCGCAGCCGGTACAGGCGTCCGCGCCAGAGCACGGTACTGCTCGCGTAACTCAGCAGCCAGTACATAAACCCCATGAGGTCGCGAAGCGGGTAGAGCAGAGCGGTACGCCAGGGTGCCCGATCCTCCACCACCCGCTCGGCAACCACAATGGCCAGCAGCATGCGCGCCGCGATCCCATAGACCGCCAGCGCCGCGCCCAGGACCGGGCGACCCAGCCTGGCGGCGGTCATGCCCGCCAGCAGACCGAAGGGGACGCTGAAGGTGAGGGCCGTGCCTAGATGCCCCAGCGGGCGAGAGAACCGGGTAGAGCGCATCCACCGCACCTGGTGCTTGATCGAAGCCATGAAGGTCAGGTTCTGCACCACGTGATCGATCACGTGAGTCGAGAGCACCACCCGCCTGCCCTGTTCGGCCACGCCGGCGCCCAGCAGGAAATCGTCCGAGCAGTACGCGCCCAGGGGTGCGAATCCGCCCATCGCTTCAAGCGCCGACCGGCGAATGGCCATGGTGGGGCCCAGCATGAACTCCATGCCCTCGATCAGATTCGCGACCAGGACACCGGCGGTCATCTCGACCGACATGCCTGCGGCTTCCAGCTGCCCCCAGATGCCTCGCTCCGCCACTCCACGGTAGAGGCAGGTGACCCCGCCGACCTCAGGATCAGAAAACGGCGCCGCCACCTCGCGGAGATACTGCGGGGAAACATGCACATCGCTGTCACTGATGACAAAAATGTCATGCGCGGCTTCCGCATGCATGCGGACGAGCGAGGAGACCTTGGCGTTCACGAAGGTGGGCGCGTCGACCGAGAGAAACCGCGCCTTCACGGATGGATAGCGGGCAGAGACCTGTCGGGCGATTGCGAGTCCGGCATCGTCTCGCGTGCCTGCGCAGAAGAGGACTTCAAAGTCGGGATACTGCTGCTCAAAAAAACTGGCCAGCTGCGTTGCCAGGCCGTCTTCGGCGCCGTGCACCGGTTTGAACAGGGAGACTGCCGGCAGCGCGGAGAAATGCCTGCTGCGCCGGCGTCGCCGAATGAGAAACTTCCGTGCACCGGCAAAAACCAGGAAGGTGAAAACGGTAGATGTGAACAGGCCAAAACAGCCTAGATCGAACAGCGTCTTGATCATCACTCGATTCTGTTTCTAGGCTATCGCATTCAGCGCCGGGCCTTCGATGTCCGGGGCGGCGCCTTTACCGGAGTGATGACCACCGGCCGTCGCAGCGGCACAATGGCAGCATTGGTCGAGCCGGCGTCCCCCTGCATGCGGGTCAGCATCTCGGTGCGGACATAGTCGACGAAACCCTGCATCTGCCGGTTCATCTCCTCCATGCGCTCTCTCATCTGCAGGATGATGGCGATCCCCGACATATTGACGCCCAGATCGCGCGCAAGGTTTAGGATAAATTCCAGCCGTTCGAGATCCTCATCCGTGTAGAGGCGGGTGTTACCTTCGGTACGGGAAGGCTTCAGCAGCCCTTCACGCTCGTAGAGGCGCAGGGTCTGAGGATGGATCTCGTACATCTCGGCGACGGACGAGATCATGTAGGCTCCGCGAGATTTTCGCTTCGTCGGCATCGTCGCTCACACTCTACCGCAAGGCGCGGTTCACTCCCGTTAAACTTTCGCCCAGACAGCCTCGCGGGGATCCTCAGGGTTCAATTTCGCGAACTCGCGCAGGATCTCCTTGGAACGCTCGTCGCGCAGCTGTGGAACCACGATGTCCACCGTCACGATCTGGTCTCCGCGCTGATCCTCAAGCGCCGCAGACGGTACACCGCGCTCCCGCAGCCGCAGCTTCTGGCCGTTCTGGGTGCCCGGGGGAATCTTGAGCTGGGTGCGCCCGTCAATGGTCGGGACCTCGATCTTCGCGCCCAGGGCTGCTTCTGCCACCGTAACCGGCACAGATAGCGCGATGTCGTCGCCGGTGCGGGTGAAGACCGGGTGCTGGCCGACCCGCATGATCAGGTACAAGTCGCCCGCCGCGCCGCCGCGCGTGCCCGCATTGCCCTTGCCGCCCAGGCGGATGCGCTGGCCGTCACGGGTGCCCGGCTTGATCCGGAACTCGACCTCCTGCGCGCGGCGAACGGTTCCCTCACCCTGGCAGGTGGCGCAGGTGTTCTGGATCTTGCCGGTCCCGCCGCACATCTTGCACTGCACGTTGAACTTCATCTGGCCATGCATCTGCGTCACCTGGCCGGTGCCATTGCACTCGGGGCAGGTCGTGGGGCCGCCGGTCGCAGCCTGCCCTTTGCAGGTGGGGCAGACCTCCAGGCGATCAACCTTGAGCCGCATGGTCCCGCCGCGGATCGCCGTCCAGAAATCGACATTCACCTGGTACTCGAGGTCGGTGCCCGCTTCCGGCCCCCGCTGCTGCTGGCGCCCGGCCGCTCCTTGCGAGAACATGCCCGAAAATATGTCCTTGAAGCCGCCCCAGCCGCCCGCGCCCGCGCCGGCAGCCGAACCCGGGCGACCGGTACTGTTGAACTCAGAGAAATCAAAGCCGCTGAAGTCAAAGGGCACTTCCTGGGTGGTGCGCCCGCCGCGCGCACCCGCCGCTCCGTAGGCGCCGGCTGCGCGGCCATACCCGCCGCGAGCAGCTGCTTCGGCCTGCTCGGGATCGATCTGGTCCGAGTAAAAGCCCAGCTGGTCGTAAACCTTGCGCTTCTTCTCGTCGCTGAGAATATCGTTGGCCTCGGATAACTCCTTGAATTTCTCCTCCGCCTTCTTATCATTCGGGTTCACGTCAGGGTGATACTTGCGCGCGAGTTTGCGGAACGCCTTGCGGACCTCATCCGCCGTCGCCGTCTTCTTGATCCCCAGGATCCCGTAGTAGTCTTTTTGCTGCGGCGCTGCCATTTAGTTCGCTTCCTTCTCCGCTGCCGGCTGGCACTGCGGACACCAGTAGACGGTGCGTCCTGCCATCGGCTTTGACTCGATCTCCGTGCCGCAGAGAAAGCAGGGTCTTCCCTGGCGCCGGTAGGCATAGTGCGTCTCGCCTCGCACTGCCGTGCCCTTCCCGCTCGGACGATCCTTCGGCAGTGTCGTCACCATGCGGCGATCGGTCATGCCCGCGCGCATGAGCAGGATCGTGTCCTTCCAGATCGCCTTCATCGCGATCGCACTCAGCTCGCGGCCCGGGGTGTCCGGGTGGATGCGGGCGCGAAACAGCAGCTCCGCACGGTACACATTGCCAATGCCGCCGATCACCGACTGGTCCATCAGCAAGACCCCGATCGGCGACTTACTCTTCGCGATCTTCTCAAACGCGGTCCGCGGGTCTGCGTCCGGGTTCAGCGGATCCGGACCGATGCGCGCTTCTAATTTCTTCCAGGCATCGTCTGAAAAGATCGAGCAGTCGGTCGGACCCCGAAGCTCCAGCCAGTCTGTCCTGGTCGACATGCGCAGCCGCAGCGCCCCTTTCGCCTCCGGGTACGGCATCGACCCTTCCCAGAAGTCACCGTATTGGCCGAGATGCACATGCATAGTCAGATCGCGCCCGAATCTGTAACGAGATGCTTACCAATGGCCTCGATGGCGAGCAGCTTGCGCCCATCGAGCACTTCGGCATCCGGAAAACCGCCATTCGGAGACTCCACGCGTACCTTCTTTCCCACAAAAGCGGCGGTCTGCCGCTCGGCAAACCGGTGTATCTCGTGACCCTCAGGCA
>CAXUND010000008.1:40101-58194 GCA_964252445.1 uncultured Acidobacteriaceae bacterium
GCATGCATTACGTTAGTTCCACACCGCGCTCACCGGCACCACTTCCATCTTCCAGAAAATATCCGGCTCTACCCGCGCCATCTGCCGTAGAAAGCTCTCCGCCTCGTCCTGCGAGTTAAACACCACCTTGTTGGTGATCTGCCCGGCTCGCTGCTGCTCGCATCTCCATAAAGTCTTGTTCACCGCTAACCTCCCTGGGGAAAAAGGCGGGGCATCCTCTATCCAGGAGCCCCGCCTGCAAGTTACTAACCCGACTTACAATCCATGGTTGCTCGACTTACTTCTTCGGATCGACATCGACATACTCGGCATCGATCACACCCTCGTCATGCTTCGCCGCTTGCGACTCTGCTGCCGGTCCCGCGCCGTTGGTTCCCGCCGCCGGATCAAAGCCGCCCGGAGGCGTCGCCTTGTACATCGCCTCGGCCAGCTTGTGCGAAGCCGCGGTGAGCTTCTCGTGCTCGGACTTCAGCTCCGACAGGCTCGGCGTCCCAGACAGGGTCGACTTCGCCGTCGCCAGCGCTGCCTCGACATCGGACTTCTCCGTGCCCGAAACCTTGTCGCCCGAGTCCTTCAGCATCTTCTCGATGTTGTAGACCAGCGAGTCCAGCGAGTTGCGCGCCTCGATCTCCTCACGCTGCGCCTTGTCCTCGGCCGAGTGTGCCTCGGCTTCCTTGGCCATGCGCTCGACCTCTTCCTTGCTCAGGCCGGAAGACGACGTGATGGTGATCTTCTGGTCTTTCCCGGTTGCATTGTCCTTCGCAGCCACGTTCAGGATGCCGTTCGCGTCGATGTCAAAGGTGACCTCGATCTGCGGCACACCGCGCGGAGCCGGCGGAATCCCGCCCAGCTTGAACTTCGCCAGGGTCCGGTTCTGGTTGGCCATCGGGCGCTCACCCTGCAGCACGTGCACCTCGACCTCGGTCTGCGAATCGGAGGCGGTCGAGAAGGTCTCCGTCTTCTTGGTCGGGATGGTGGTGTTGCGCGGGATCATCGCCGTCGCCACGCCGCCGTAGGTCTCAATCGCGAGCGTCAACGGGGTCACGTCGAGCAGCAGCAGGTCCTTCACATCGCCCGAGAGCACGCCGGCCTGGACCGCCGCGCCAATCGCCACCACCTCGTCCGGGTTCACGCCCTTGTGCGGCTCCTTGCCAAACAGCTGCTTGACCAGCTCCTGGATCTTGGGCATGCGGGTCTGCCCGCCGACCAGCACCACTTCATCAATCTTCGACGCATCCACGCCGGCATCGGCCATCGCCTTGCGGCAGGGCTCAAGCGAGCGCTGCAGCAGGTCGTCGACCAGCTGCTCGAGCTTCGAGCGGGTCAGCTTTTCGACCAGGTGCTTGGGCCCGGTCGCGTCCGCGGTGACGAAAGGCAGGTTGATCTCGGTCTCGACCGCGGTCGAGAGCTCGATCTTGGCGCGCTCGGCTGCATCCTTGAGCCGCTGCAGGGCCATCTCGTTGCCCTTGGCGGAGAGGTCGAGGCCTTCCTTCTTCTTGAACTCGTCGATCAGCCAGTCTGTGATTCTCTGGTCGATGTTGTCGCCGCCCAGGTGGGTGTCGCCGTTGGTCGCCTTTACCTCGATGACGCCGTCGCCGACCTCGAGGATCGAGACGTCAAACGTCCCGCCGCCGAAGTCATACACCGCGATGGTCTCGTCCTTCTTCTTGTCGAGTCCATAGGCGAGCGCTGCCGCCGTCGGCTCATTCACAATGCGCTTGACGTCGAGCCCGGCGATGCGGCCGGCGTCCTTGGTCGCCTGGCGCTGCGCGTCGTTAAAGTAAGCGGGCACAGTGATGACCGCCTCGGTAACCGTGCCGCCAAGGTAGTCCTCGGCCGCCTTCTTGAGCTTCTGCAGGATCATCGCCGAGATCTCGGGCGGGGTAAAATCCTTGCCCTGCGCCTGCACTACGATGTGGTCGCCCTGCTGCTTGACCTTGTAGGGAACCATCTTCATCTCGTCGTTCACTTCGTTGAAGCGACGACCCATGAAGCGCTTGATCGAGTAGACCGTGTTCTCCGGATTGGTGATGGCCTGGCGCTTCGCCACCTGGCCGACCAGCCGCTCGCCACTCTTGGTGAAACCGACGACCGAGGGCGTCGTCCGGCCACCCTCTTCGTTGGCGATGACCTTCGGCTCGCCGCCTTCCATCACTGCTACGACTGAATTGGTGGTGCCTAGATCGATTCCGATAATCTTCGCCATGTGTATCCTCTGTGCGGGTAAGTCTCGTGACTGCGTGACCCAAGCATCTCACTTGAGTCACTTACTGTCAAGTTATCTGATGCGCAGATGTGCTAGACGATGCTGAAAGTACGGGCTTTTTCTCAGCTGCAGCGCTTCTGGAACCCGGCCGTTTCCGGACACGCGTGCCCCCATCTGAACCAGTGTTACAGTCCCGGCTTGATCGGGAGTCGGGCAGCCGTCATCATAGGAGTATGCATCTATGCCAATCTTCAGCGGGAAGAGCCGATCTGCCGGCGAGGACTCTGTCCTGTATGGAGAGTAGCGATCCACACCTTCCCAACTGCGGTGCCAAGTGATTCAGAAGAAGGCGATTATCATCGGCGCCGGACCGGCAGGCCTTACGGCTGCGCTCGAGTTCTGCCGCCGCTCCGACATTCAGCCCATTGTGCTCGAAGCCAGCCACCGCATCGGTGGCATCTCCTGCACGATCCGCTACAAGGGCAACCGCATGGATATCGGCGGCCACCGCTTCTTTTCCAAGTCAGACCGGGTCATGGACTGGTGGACGGAGCTGATGCCGATCGTCGCCGACCAGGATGAGGAGGCAGGAGCCTTCGCCATCCGCTACCAGAGCCATCATCGCGTCGTTCACTCGGCCGCCGCGGAGAGCCGCATCCGTGCTGTCCACGGCGGCGTAGCCGTTGCCGACGAGATGCCCGGCGCAGTCGACGGGGTCGTCGATCCCGACTGCGTCATGCTGGTTCGCCCGCGCAAGAGCCGCATCTATTTCCTGCGCAGCTTCTTTGATTACCCGCTGTCGCTCTCCGGCTCAACCCTGGGGCGGCTGGGGCCGATCCGCACCGTCAAGATCGGCATCAGCTACATGCTGGCCAAGCTGTTCCCCCGCAAGCAGGAAAATACCCTGGAAGACTTCCTGATCAATCGCTTCGGCAGGGAGCTCTACCTCACCTTCTTCAAGTCGTATACAGAGAAGGTGTGGGGAGTGCCGTGCGAGCAGATCAGCGCCGCCTGGGGCGCGCAGCGCATCAAGGGCCTTTCGCTCCGCACCGCCATTGCCCACTTCTTAAAGAAGACTTTCAGCAAGCCAAAGCCTTCAGCCAGCTCGGATGTGGCTCAGAAAGGGGTGGAAACCTCGTTGATCGAGCGTTTCCTCTACCCCAAGTTCGGCCCCGGGCAGCTGTGGGAGCATGTTGCCGACCTGATTACCAGCATGGGCGGAGACATCCGCATGCAGTGGAAGGTAGTCAGGATCCACGTGGAACAGGGGCGCGTGGTTTCGCTCGATGCGCGACGTCCGGACGGCGAGATCGTGTCGATCGCCGGCGACTACTTCTTCTCGACCATGCCCGTTCGCGAGCTGTTGCAGATGGTCGATATCGAAGTGCCGCCCGAGATCATGAAGGTGGGCGACGGGCTGGTCTACCGCGACTTCATCACCGTGGGCCTGCTGGTTGACAAACTGCTCGTGACCGAGCCGGACGGCTCGCCGCTCAAGGACACCTGGATCTACATCCAGGAGCCCGACGTCCTGGTCGGCAGATTGCAGATCTTCAACAACTGGAGCCCGTACATGGTGGCCGATCCGTCGAAGACGTGGATCGGGCTTGAATACTTCTGCTATGACACCGATCCGCTGTGGAAGATGGCCGACGCCGACCTGGCCCGCTTTGCCATCGAAGAGGTCGCCAAGATCGGCATCCTGAACGCCGGCGATGTCCGCGACTCACACGTGGTTCGCGTGCCGAAGACCTACCCTGCCTACTTCGGCAGCTACGACCGGTTCAATGAAGTAGTCGACTACATGGATGGCTTCGAGAACCTGTTCCTGGTCGGCCGCAACGGCATGCACAAGTACAACAATCAGGACCACTCCATGCTGACGGCGATGACCGCGGTCGACAACATCCTGGTGGGCAACATGGACAAGCGCGGCCTGTGGGAGATCAACACCGAGCAGGAGTACCACGAATCGAAGAAAGCTGCCGGAGCCAAGCCGGCCTGACTCCCGGCTACTCCCAGTGGTTCTTGTTGCGCGCCAGGTACCAGCAGGCGGGCATCCCCTGGTGGGGGAAGATGGCCTCAGCGCACTGCAGGGTGTCGGGGCCGAGATAGTCGTATTCCACCTTGTTGCCTTTGAGCGGCGTGGCCACAAACTGCGAGACGGTGATGCTGCCGGTGGCGCCGCCGTGCAGGTTGCGCAGCTGAAAAAGCGCGAAATCCGCCGCATAGAGCAGACCCCCAAACGACAGGATGCCGAGGATCCAGGTGCGCAGCATCAGCGTTCCGCAAGCAGCAGGTCAAGCCGTTCCGGGTCAAAGCCGATCATGACTTCTCCATCCACCACGATGGTCGGAGTGGACCGGCTCTCAAGCGCCAGCAGCTCCTGCATGGCCGACGGATCGGCCTGCACATCCCGGTACTCGAAGGCGATGCCCCGCGCCTTCAGGAAGCTGCGCGCCGCGAAACATGGCGGACAGGCAGGCTGGCTGTAGAGGATGACTCGCGCTTCGCTCATGTCTCCAGCTTACCGCCGCGGCGGCGACGGCTCAAACCGGCTTGTCGGCCCCCGGGCTCCTGTCAGAAGGAGGTCAGCTTGCGGACGGCAATGGCACGCGAGCGGCCGAGCATGGACTTGGTTCTCCAGGAGCCCCAGCAGAGGTGCGCGCCGACGGTCTTCGACGTGCCGGCAAAGGAGAAGCCCAGCCTGGTGAGCTGCGGGTGAAAGACTTCGCGCTCGACCAGCAGGATATCCGGATAGCGCTGGCGCGAGCACAGGAAGAAGTCGGTGAGGCCTTCCGGGCCGGTGATCTTCTCGACGCGGGATTCTTCCAGCTCGGACAGGCCTCCGGCGGCAAAGATCGAGTCGACGAAGTCACCCCAAAAGGCGTGCCGGGGCTCGGAGCCGAGCACTGCGTTGCCGATGCGAAGCGCGTCGGTAGCATGGCCGCGCGACACCGGAAGCACACAGGCCTGGTCGAGCAGGGTGTCGCTGATCGGTGCCAACAACTTGTAGTCCGTGTCGAAGTAGAAGCCGCCATGGGCGTAGAGGTACAGATAGCGCGCGATGTCCGCGCGCACCACTCCGCGGCGGATAGACTGAAAAGCCGCACGATACTGCGGGAAGTGCTCCCGGACCAGCTCGTCATTCGCGTCGTCGCTCCAGAGCCGGTACTCCCATCCGGGGAGCATCTCTCGCAGTCGGCCGCCGAGACGGGCTTCTTCCGCGGTGAGCTGCTTCGAGGTCTGGTGGATGATCTTTGGAATCATGGCTGGCCTCAAGCTACTATCCGCTTGCCGGGCCGGGCGGCAGCCTTGGCGCTGCCATGCGCACGAAAGTACTCTTCCCTTCCCGGAAGAGAACGCCGTTAACGGCTCCGCTCGTCGCCCGGAAGAGATCCGCCCTCGCCTCCAGCCAGGGCGGCCTGCATAAAGTCGATCCAGATAGGCAGGGCCGCTTTAGCCCCGGTCTCGCCTTCACCGAGCGGCACTCGGGCGTCATACCCCACCCAGACCCCGCAGGTCAGCCCGGGCGAAAAGCCCACGAACCAGGCGTCGGTTGAACTGGACGTGGTGCCGGTCTTGCCTCCCAGCCTGCCGCCCACCTGCTCGCTCAGAGGTGCTGCCGCCAGCGCCGTCCCGGAGCGGATCACTTCCTCAAGCATCCGCGTCATCACCCGCGCCACCCGCGGCGTAGTCACGTTCACCACCGGGGAGCGATCATCGGTCAACGGCACGCCCTCCGGCGTCGTAACCTTGCGGATCAGCCGCGGAGAAATGCGCATCCCGTCGTTCGGGAAGACCGCGTAGGCCGCCACCTGCTGCTGGAGCGTGATCTCCACCGATCCCAGCGCCACCGGGAGGTAAGGAGGAATCACGCTGGTGATGCCGAAGCGGTGTGCCGTCTCTGCCACCTTGCCCATCCCCACGCGTTCGGCCAGCCGGACCGCCGGAATGTTGCGCGAGTCCGCAAAGGCCTTCAGCAGCGTGATCTCCCCAAGCGTGTTGCCCTCGTAATCATGCGGCGCATAGTTTCCGAAGCTGACCGGCGTGTCGGCAATCCGCTGCTCCGGCGTGGCGCCGTCTTCGACCGCCGCGGTGTAGACGTAGGGCTTGAAGGCCGAGCCGACCTGGCGCTCGGCTTGCGTGGCGCGGTTGTACTGCGAGAGCGAGAAGTCACGTCCGCCAACCATCGCCAGGACGTCCCCGGTGACGTTGTCCATAGCCATCAGAGCGCCCTGCGCACCCGAGTCTTCCTCCAGCGTTGCCCGCACCGCCGGCCCGTCGGTTCTGTCGATGTGAACGTAGATAATGTCGCCCGCCTTCAGAAACTGGCTTGCCGTTTTGAACCCCGTCCAGGCCCAGTTCTCAGGGGTGAGCACCAGCGACTGCCTGCCGATGCGTGCGACCGCCTGCCCCGCCGACGCGCTCTCAACCAGCGCATGGATGTACAAGCCGGGTGCCAGGCCCTGGTCCCAGTCGGGGTGACGAAAGGTGTTCAGATCGAGCCGCGCCGCCAGAACGTTGGGTAAGCCGCCTCGCCAGCCGTGCCGGCGCTCATACGCAGCTAAACCGTCCAGCACTGCCTGGTTTGCTTTACGCTGCAGGGCCAGATCGAGTGTGGTGTAGACACGCAGCCCCGCCTCATGCACCTGCTCGGTGCCCAGTCGGCGCTCCAGTTCGCGCCGGACCTCCTCGACGAACCAGGGCGCCTCGGAGTTGGGCGGCGGCGGCAGGTGCAGTCCAAGCGGCGCCAAACGTGCGGACGCGGCTTCCGCGGCGGAAACCTTGCCGTCCTCCAGCATCGCGTCGATCACGGCGTTGCGCCGCTTGAGGGCGCGGTCCGGGTTCGCGGTCGGCGAGAACTCGGAAGGCCCTTTCGGCAGCCCGGCCAGCAGCGCCGCTTCAGGCAGCGTCAGGTCGGCGGCGTGCTTGGAGAAGAAGTAATTCGCGCCCGCCTCAAAACCATAAATACCGCTGCCGAGATAGATCTGGTCACCGTACAAAACAAATATCTGCGGCTTGGTAAACGCCCGTTCGATCTGGATCGAGAGCAGCACCTCCTGGAACTTCCGTCCCGCGGTGCGCTCGTTTGAAAGAAAGAGATTCCGGGCCAGCTGCATGGTCAGCGTGGACGCGCCCTGCGCCCTGCCTTTCGAACGCAGGTCATGATACGCCGCGCCGAGTACGCGAAAAACGTTGACGCCCCAGTGGCTCTCAAAGTTTTTGTCTTCGATCGAGATGACGGCTTCACGCAGGATGGGCGCGAACTGCTCGTACGGGATCACGCGCCGGCGCTCGAGAGCAAAGGAGCCGAAAAGCTCGCCGTGGACGTCGTAGAGCTCGGTAATGGTCGACGGGCGAAAGTGTTCGAGATCGGTGATCTGCGGCAGATCGATCGAGTAGACCAGCATCAGACCGCTGAGTGAGCCGAATGCCGCAGCCAGCACGGCGAGGACAGCCAGAACGATCCGAGGGGTGCGCGGTCCCCGGATATTCAGGCTTGAGCGAGGTGCGGGAGATTTCGACTTGACTGTCATTCAGAGCGAAGGAGAAGCTGCAGACCAGCTTAGGGCAAAAGCAAGTCCTTCGCTCTAAATGGTATCTAGCTGGCCTTCGCCTTCAGCAGATCAAGCGCCTTGTTCAACTGGTCATCGGTCGCAGGTTTCGCCGGTGCCGGAGCCGCGGATGTGCCTTCCTCTTCTTCAGCCAGAAACTGGTCGATGCTGGGACTCACGATCACGTTGGGAGTGACAGCGTCGTCCTGGATCTTCTTGCCCGAGGGCGACTCGTACTTGGCGACGGAAAGCAGCAGCGCGGAACCATCCGGCATCTCGATGGTCTTCTGCACTGCGCCCTCGCCAAAGGTCTTGTCCCCGATGACGTCCCCGCGCTTTGAATCGAGGATCGCCGCAGCGACAAGTTCCGCCGCTCCTGACGTCCCATGATTGACCAGCACCGCGACCGGAGCCGCGGTGATGAACTTCGCGGAATCTGCTGTAAAGCTCTCCACCGGGAACTTCTGCCCTTCAAGCGTGGCGATCTTGCCGGACTGGATAAAGGCGTTCGCCAGGCGGATCCCCTGGGCCTCGTCGCCCACCGACACGTCGCGGAGATCGAGCAGAACCTTCTTGTTGCCGGTCTTCGCCATCCCCTTCAAACGAGTCTCAATCTCAGACACGCGCTCCTTGGTGATCACCGTCGGCTTCAGGTAAAGAATACTGGCCGAGTCATACTGCTGCTCAGCCAGCGCCGGCGCCGCCACCTGCACGCGGGTGAATTTCAGCTGATCCGGCTCTGCCTTCCGCGGACGCACCAGGCCGACGGTGACCGGAGTTCCCGGCTTTCCTTCAAGCATCAGGCGAATCATCGCCAGCGACATCTCGTGCGTCGACTTGCCGTCGATCGACTCGATCAGGTCCCCGTCTTCCACCTGCTGCTTTTCGGCCGGGCTGTTCGGCATGACCGAGACCACCGTCGCATAGCCGTAGCGCTTCGACACGTTGATGCCGACCTGCGCTGTGCCCTCATTCTGGTGAGCTTTAAAGGCCTTGTACTCGTCCGGCGTCAGATAGCTTGAGTCAGCATCGAGCGACTCCAGCAGTCCATGCAGCGCGCCATTGGTGACCGCCGGAATATTCGGCTCGACCACGTAGTCGTTCTGTACCTTGTGCAAAACCTCCTCAAACACGCCCATCTGCCGGTAAGCACCGTCCTGCTGCCCGCCTGCGCGCACGGACGTGGGCAGAAAGCCGCCCAGGAGAATGACCAGTGCAACCACGACCGATAGACCGAAGACAGAGCGGTTGAAGCGTTTTGACATGGGGATAGCGCAGCGGACAGTGCTGACAAATCTCATCTTATCTCACCTTCGCCACTGATGGTTCTAATGGTTCTGAGCGTCCTGGAGGCTTAGACGGATCGACCCTCCAAAGGATCAACGCGATGCGCCGGCACTCAGCAGCGGGCCGGGCGGCAGCTGGGTAAACAGGATGGTTGGCGAACCGCGCAATGTCTGGGCAACCGGCGCCTGGTTGCAGACCTCCACCGCCACGGTGTTCGCCCCTGGAACAGATCCGGACACCAGCACATTGGCGCCGGCGCTGGGCGTCATGTTCACGATCAGTGTCGCCTCCGGATCTGTCGACATCTCGAGCGAGCCGGTACTTTCGCTGGTGCGGGCGCAATCTCCGGGTAGCCCCCGCGGCGCCAGCGTTCCCGGGCTCCAGTCGCGGATGGCATAGCGCGTCGGTGGCGGCATCGTGCCCGGCATCGTGCCCGATGCAAGGCTCGCCGGCGCCGCACCCGCAGCAAAAGCCACCCACCGCCCGTTCGTCAGCCGCTCCTGGGTCGCGCCGCTCGCATGGATGCAAAAACGTGACGTGTGCGCGCCGTCGTACCAGCAGGGGTCCCCAATGTACTGGTGCGAGAGCGAGCCGTTTACCAGCACCTCTGCTGCGTAGTAGTGATCCTGAGGAGAGAACTCAACGCCGGCCGCCAGGTCATGCACATGGGCGAGCGCCGTCCGCGTGCCCCAGTTCACCACCTGCACGCGGGTGTTGTCGTTGCTGTAGGTCGTCAGTGCCGATGCCGGATCGGCAAAATGGGTCAGCGGCTGGTTGCCCTGGTTCAGGATCAGCTCCGCGTCCGCAGGAATCTTGATCCACCCGCCGCCACTCAGCTCGTCCTGCGTGTAGATGGAGTTGCTCTCGATGTCGAGCGTAAAGGGCGGAGCGTTGTAGCCCTGGCTGGGGAAGGGAACGCCGTAACCGTCAGGAACCAGCCCGGCGATGATCTCGGCGCACAACCGGCTGGGGCTGGAGGTCCACTGCGTCCGCTGCGCGGTATCACTGCAACCCGGAGCATACTTCGAGCTGTCGGCGAACAGCGAGTTGAAGTGGCTCTCCTCGATCCGGGCGACTCCGTAGCCGCGCGGAGGCGCCTGCTCGATCACCGACCCTGCCGGCCAGGCGATCGCCCGCGAGCCGTCCCGTGCCCGCGCGAGCAGGTAGGCGTTGCCGTCGCCGGCAAAGGAGGCAACCACAACGCGCTCTGAGGTGCCCCGGGTGATGCCCTCCACCGCCCGGCTGGGCTCGCTGCTCTGCCACTGGTAGTCCGCCGGGTAGATGGTGTAGGCATTCACATAGGAGTGCGTATCATTGGCGTGGATATCCGCGGGATCGTTCACGTAGAGCGGCTGCCAGGCAGCATCGTCAACCGGAAAGATCATCTCGTCAGCACCGACAGCGCGGGTCAGGTGACCAAGCTCCATCTTGCCGCCCACTTCAACTGCATGGTTGGTCCTGGGCTGATGCGCAAACGGGAAACCCTCAAAGTAAGTGTGTGCAACGCTGCTGGTAGTCGGCGCCAGACGCATCCCGCCCATGCGCGCGGTGTCTTTGACGGACGAGTTCATCCAGTGCAGGTTGTCGCCGTCGAGGAAGACGGCCGAGTGCGGGTCGGGAAGCCAGACGCCCGACGATATCAGCTTGCCGCCGGGACAATTAACGCTCCAGCAGTAGCCGTCCGCGTCCTGGCCGGGCGTCAGTACGTTCACCCGGTCGAAGTAGTTCTCGTTGGTGTCGCCCTCGGCGACCAGCGGCCAGCGCGAGTTGTTGATCTCCACCTGGCTCACGATCCAGCGCTCGCTTGAGCCCTGCAGGTTGAGCGCGATGCCGCCGGTGTTCGCGAGCACAACGTCGCTGAGGATGCCCGTATCGGTGCTGTCGATCTCGATCAGCCCGCCCGTGCCTGCCTGCCCTGCGCCTGCGAACGTGATGCCGTGAATCAGGATCAGGCAGGCGCCTGCCTTACCATTGCAGTTGCCCTGCGCCTTACGGTAGGTAAGCAACGCAGCGCGCGGGCTGGCGTTGTAGATCACCGTGCTCTGCGCACCATCGCCGATAAAACTGACGCCGGACGAGAGCGCGAGAGCCGCGTGGTACCCCTCGCCGCTCACCCGGTAGCGCCCGTGGGGAATGTACACGACCGGGTAACCGGCGCCGTGCAGTGTATCCGCTTCCGCAGCCTTGATCGCGTTCAGCAAGGCGCAGGTGGAGTCGGCCTGCCCGGTCGGGTCTGCGGGGTTGGGACAGCCGCTGCTGAACTCCGCTCGCGTGATGGTGACGCGCGGCTCGCGCGCGGCAGAGGAGACAGCCTGCTCGATCGCCTCGGTCAGCATGGACCGCGTCTGTGCCGGGGCCGGGCAAGCAGAAATCGCGGCCATGGCTGGCAGGAGAAGCGAAAAACGCGCGGCAAGCGCAGGCATCATCAGGCTGGCTCCTTGAGCGAGGTGCTGCCAGTCTACTGTGCGAGGATCAGGAGCAAGCTGGTGGCGGCGAATGGAATCGAACCATCGACCTACGGGTTATGAGTCCGTCGCTCTAACCATCTGAGCTACGCCGCCATGGGCAAGGGTGCCGCGACTCCGATGATAAAGGGCGTGGGATGGAGGGTCAATGAATGGAGCCGGATCAATGCCCGACTCAGTCCGTACCGGGGCGCCCCGCCCGAGCCGCAGCCACGTCGCTCAACGGAGTAGCATGCCTTGAGGAGCCCGCCATTGGCCGCACCTGTTCTTGTCTATCCCTCGCCCAAGTCCACCACCCACGCCGGTCTCGACCACGCTTCCGCGCATCGCACGCGGCCGGTGCTCTCGTCCCATCCGCCGCGCGTGCTCGGCGTCATCCCGGCGCGGCTCGGGTCCACCCGCCTGCCGCGCAAGATGCTGCTCTCGCTCGCCGGCGAACCGATGCTTGCCTGGGTCTACCGCGCCGCGCGCGAGTGCCGGCTGCTCACGCAGGTGCTCATCGCGACCGACTCGGACGAGATCATGGAACTGGCCCAGAGCCGCGGCATCCCGGCGGTCTTCACGCCGGAGGACTGCGCCAGCGGCACCGATCGTGTTCACGCGGTGGCGCAGTCCATTGCTGCAGACATCTACGTCAACATCCAGGGTGACGAGCCGCTGCTGCGGGCGGAGCACCTGGACGCACTGCTCGCACCGATGCTGACGGTGGACTCGACCGTCGAGGTGGCGACGCTCGCCACCCCCTGCCCGCCGGACCAGCTCGACTCGCCGCATGCGGTCAAGGTGGTGCTCGCCGGTCATGGGAGACTCGGCGGCGGCCGCGCGCTCTATTTCTCCCGCGCCCGTATCCCCTTCGACCGCGATGGAGTCGGAGGTGTACCGGTGCTCAAGCATCTCGGACTTTACGCCTACCGCCGGGAGACGCTGAACCGCTTCCCTGCCCTGCCGGCCTCGCGCCTGGAAGCAATGGAGAAGCTGGAACAGCTGAGATTCCTGGAGAACGGGATCACGGTCACCGTCTCGCTGACCGGGTACGACACACGCGGTGTGGATACGGAGGAAGATCTGGCGGCGGTGGATGCCTTGCTGACGGAGCGCGTGCACGGCTAACCGGTGAAGAACCGGCGCCCACCAACGAAAGAGCCTCGGCTTGAGAGAGTGGGCCCGATCCCGGAACACGCACCATGAGCGCATGCGGCTGGCGCCCGGACGTGTCTGCGCTTCCTCCTGACCGGTCTTCGCTCGCACAACGCTGAAGCAAGCGTGTCGGCTGGACGACTCACCCATCCTTACCGAAGGTGACCGCCTGTTCGGGCCTGGCGCGAAGCTGCCAGCGAGCTCACTCCGTAACCCTTCTTCGGCGCCAGCTCCGGCGGGAACAGCTCCACCCGGTCGCGGCCGGCCATCTTCGCCTTGTAGAGCGCTTCGTCGGCGCGCGCAATCAGCACCGTGGGCATGGCAGCATAGGTTTCAGTGTAGGCCACGCCGATACTGCAGGTAATTCGCAGGATGTGGCCGTCGAAGCTGACCGGCTCGCAGCTGATCGCGCAGCGGATAGACTCGCAGCGCTCCACCCCGATCTCACAATCCACATCCCGAAGCACGATCAGGAACTCTTCTCCCCCGTAGCGGCCGATCGCATCGCTCGCCCGGATACTGGAGGAGAGCCGCAACGCTGCCTGCCGAAGTACCTCGTCCCCCGCAAGATGACCGACGCTGTCATTGATATGTTTGAAGTGGTCAAGGTCGACGATGGCCACGCATATCCCTTGCCTTGACTCCGTGGACTCCAGGCTCGCAGAGAGCACCTTGAGAATGGCGTTCCGGTTCGGCAGCCTGGTCAAGCCGTCGTGGCTTGCCAGATGACGAAACTGCTCCTCGCTCTTCTTGAGCAGGCTACTCTGCCGCTTCACCCGCCGGCTCAGGCTGAGGGCGAAGATCAGCGCCACCACGGTGCTGACGAGAGCTACTGCAAGCACCATCAGGGTGTGCTCCGCATTCCACCAGGAGGGCGGTTGAACAACAACGATGTCCTCGGGGGAACGCAGCAGAATGCGCATGGATCGGGCGGTTTGGAAGGTCGCCGTCGTCTCCGCGCTATTGGACGCGAGCGAGCAGATTCCGGTCACCCTGACCAGGCTTCCTGCCTCCAGTTCGGTTCCCTTCAAGCCTTCCGGTAGAACCGCCGCAAAGACGACCTTGCCCGAGGAAAGCACAATGGTTGGATCGGCCGCCGTCCGATCCTGTCCGATCAAACGTCCCTGGACCGACACCAGCTCGGCATCATGCAGATCCATCATGGCTTCTTCGGCGCTGACTCTCGACGCCGGCAGGGACTGGCGGGCCGCGGTGGAGCGAAAGTTGGCGTGGACCAGGGTCGGGGTAAACGCGCCGACCGCCGGGAACCCGACCACGTCAGCGATCTCCCCGGCAGCGAGCGATCCGGTTTGATCGGTGCTCGCGCAAAGCCCGCGCGCGCCAGCCTGCACGCAGAGCATGCGGCCCGGCCAGAACAAGGTCACCGTACCGCGCAGGTGGATACGGTGACGCAGCGCCGAGCTGCCGGGAGAATAGCTAAGCAGGCTGCTTGGTTCTTCCAGCGGCGCGTCGAAAGGGTGAGCCGGCGCCGCTTCCTCAACCTTGAGCGTCGAAAGATTGGGAAACATCAGGTGCGATCCCGTCATCTGCCCGCGGTGATTGAAGAGCGGCCCTTCATTACCGCGCAGGACGACCTTGGCATCGACAAGTCGCTCGTAGTCCTTGCCCGGCTCGGCCACGGTCACAGCGTTCATCATTCCATCATTCATGAACAGGTCAAGATACACGTTCTTGCCAGACGGCCTGACCGAGTACACCACACCTTCCATCTCTACCCACTGGCCGTCTCTCTGGCTGGTCAGCATCTCCGCGATGCTGAGACGCGGAGCCTTTGCAGGAAGATGGGATGGACCGAGTGTGCGCAGGGACGCCCCGGCCGTGATCGGAGCAAAGTCGCCCATGGCACTTGTTCCTGTCACCTCGACCAGGTCGCCCACCTTGGGCGGCGTAGCCAGAGGGTGGGGGAAGCCGATGAAGATGCTGCCTGACGCATCGGAGAGGAAGGCAGCAGCCCGCCGCGGATCGATGTAGGGATCGTAGTAGGTGAGGACCCCGCGAAGTTTGACCGGATACCCCTTGCCGGCCTCCTTGTTAGGCAGACTATGGACCTGCTGCGCAGTGCTGAGGGTCGGCAGAGGACGGGGTTGTGCTTGGGCACATGGGAGTGCGAAGGCGATCATCAGCAGGAGATTGGAGACCGTGAGGTATCGCCGGGTAGACCAACCACCCCGTCGCGGGCACCCGCTTCCCTCAGCCTTCATGGATAACGGCACGCTTCCTCCCGCTTCATTATCGGCAGGCACTAGGAGTTGTTCATCTTGAATCGTCGAATCCAGGAACAGGTACATTACCCTCGGTATGCATCCGCAACAGGTCATCGCGTCCTGGGCCTCAGAGCGGCTCGGTGCGGCGTCAATCTCCGCCCATGACAGAATAGTCCCGAGGAACCGCACCCCATGGACTTCGAACAGCTACGCACCTTCCTCGAAGTCAGCCGCCTGCGCAGCTTCTCGCGCGCGGCGGAAAAACTCTCTGTCACCCAGCCGGCCATCTCGGCGCAGATACGGTCACTCGAAAACGAGGTCGGCGCAAGACTGTTTGACCGCGACGGAGGCAAGGTGACCTTCACCGCCGCCGGACGGGTCTTTGAGCCCTTCGCCGAGCACGTGCTGCAGTGTCATGCGCACATCGGCACCACTATCGCCGAGCTCCATCGCTCGCCGCGTGGCGAGATCGCCATCTCGGCCAACGAGGCCACCAGCCTTTACGTGCTGCCGACGGTCTTCGCCCAGTTCAAAAAGGAGTACACACGCGTCTCGCTCAAGATCGTCCGCGACGACCGCGCGCGGACCATGGAGGCGGTCCTGAACCGCGAGGTCGACTTCGGCGTAGTCTCGTTGCCGGTCAAGGACGCGCGGCTTACGATCGACATCATCCACAAGGACGAAATCGTGCTGGTGACCGCGCCCAACCACCCGCTGGTCTCGCGCGACGTGGTCACCCTCGCCGAGCTGCCGCAGTACTCTGTCGTCCTGCCGAAGCAGGGGCGTCAGCGCGAGCAGATCGACGAGATCTTCCGCAGGCTGGACGCGCACCCGCGTATCGCCATGGAGGTTGAGTCGTCCGAGCTGCTGAAGCGGCTGGTGGGCGCGGGCCTGGGCATGGGTTTTCTGCCGCGGGTGAACGTGGCCGCTGACGAGCGATCGGGACTGCTGCGGATCATCCGTGTCGACGGACTGAAGCTCTCGCGCGAGCTGGCGCTGGTGTGGCGCAAGGAAAAGCCTCTCACGCGCGCCGGCCACGCGTTCCTTGAGATTGCGACCGGCCGCGCGCGGCCTCAGGTACCGCCGACAGCCAAGGCACGGTAGCCGGGCCTCAGCATCGACCGCGTCCGAGCTCCCTCCGCTTCGGCATCGAGAACCGCCGGCAACGCCCCGGAGCTCAGGCAGCCTCTGCCTCAGCCGCAGGCGTAGCCACAGCCGCGGCGCGCCCCTGCAGCGTTGCGAAGACACCCAGCAGCACCAGCATGCCTCCCAGCACCTGCCAGCGGCCGATCTGCTCGTGCGCAAGCCCCACCCCCAGGGCCAGCGCCACCACCGGGTTGACGTAGGCGTAGCTCGCGACGCGTGGGGCGGGCTCATGATGCAGCAGCCACACGTATGCGGTGAAGGCGACAATCGATGCGAAGACAAGGTACCCAAAGCTGGCGTAGATAAGCGGTGTCCAGTGTTCGACGGCAAACACCGCCTGCCTACCCTCACCCGCGAACAGCGCAAGCACGCACAGCAGCGCGCCCCCGGCGGTCATCTGCAACGCCGAGCGTGTCGACTGGCTTGCCGGCAGTGCAAGTCTGCCGGACCACACGCTGCCGAAAGCCCAGCAGGCCGAGCCTGTCAGCAGAACACAGATGGCCATCCCGTTGTGGCTGCTGCTCGGGATGGCATTCTCGCCCCCTAGCGCCACCATCCCCACGCCGAGGACGCCCAGCGCGGTTCCCACGGTGCTCGCGACGCTCATGCGACGGCTGACCCCGAGAACACGTTCCGCGATCATCATCCAGACCGGCAGGGTCGAGACCACAACTGCCGCGACACCCGAGTAGAGCCGCTGTTCTGCCCAGAAGAAAGCCGCATAGTTGAGGGTAAACATGACCAGACCGAGCTTGGCCGAGTCGATCCACTCCCGGCGCGTGGGCCAGGGCCCTCGCTCCAGGCGGCTGAGCGCGAACAGGATCAACCCGCTGAGCAGGAAGCGCACGCCGGCAGCGGAGAACGGCGGCGTGACCAGAACTACGGTCCGCACCGCCAGGTAGGTGCCGCCCCACAAGATGTACACGGCAGCATAGGCAAGCACGCGGCGCATGTCCCAGTGTAGCTAGTCGCTCGGATTCGCCTCCCAGGCGCTACTGCCGGCCCGACGAGGATCAGTGAACTTGCCCTTGCCGCCGACAGCCCGGCGCTGGAAGGATCTTCGGCGAGAACGGAGACACGTCAGCTCCCCTGGATCGCGGTCGCCGGATGCGCAGTGTACACCGGGCTCAGCGTACGCAGACGCGTCACCGCCGCCGGCACGATGGCCAGCGCCGCATCAATCTCGTCCTCGGTCGTGAGTCGGGAAAGCGAGAAGCGCAGGCTGGCGCGGGCGCGATGCTTGCTCAGGCCCATGGCCTCGAGCACGTGCGAAGGCTCGGTCGAGCCGGAAGCGCAGGCCGACCCTCCAGAAACCGCCAGCCCCTTCAGGTCGAGCGCGATGACCAGCGCCTCGCCTTCAAGATGATCGAACCAGAGATTGGTGGTGTTCGCCAGCCGCGGCGCTTCGCCGCTGTTCACGCCGCACTCATCGACTTCAGCCAGGATCCCGCGCTCCAGCCGGTCGCGCAGCGCAGCCATGCGCTCGACCGTCCCATCCTTGAGGGCGAGCGCGGCCAGCTCGGCAGCGCGGCCCAGGCCCACGATGCCCGGGAGATTCTCCGTCCCCGCGCGGCGCTGGCGCTCATGCGAGCCGCCAAAAAACAGCGGCTCGATCCGGGTGCCTCGACGAACGTAGAGCGCGCCCACCCCCTGCGGCCCGTGCACCTTGTGCCCGGAGAGGCTCAGCAGGTCGCACCCGATCGCGCTGACATCAATGGCGAGCTTGCCCGCCGCCTGCACGGCGTCGGTGTGGAAGCGGACCCCGGCGGACCTGGCGATCTCGCCGATCGCCTCCACCGGCTGGATCGCGCCCGTCTCGTTGTTTGCCATCATCACGCTGATCAGCCGGGTGGACGGCGCGATGGCGGCGCGAACTGCTTCGGGGTCAACCACGCCCTGGGCCGAGACCGGCAAAAAGGTTACAGAGACGCCGCGGGCGCGCAGTCGCTCGGCCGCATGCAGGATCGCGTGATGCTCGATGGCCGTAGTGATGAAGTGGTCGCCGGGCGGAAGCATCCCGCACAACGCCAGGTTATCGCTCTCCTTGACGCCGGTGGAGAAGACGCTTT
>CAXUND010000009.1:0-42957 GCA_964252445.1 uncultured Acidobacteriaceae bacterium
GCCAACGAGTACATGCAGGAACTCCCCGAGAGCGTGCAGCAGATGGTAGGCACGGGTCTATGCCTTGCTCACCGAAACAACAGCGGAGCGGCTGGTGTAACTTGACTCCCACCGCGCGTTTTTGGTGCCGATTTCTTTGACTGGCACCAAATGGCGCCAAATGGCACCAAGTGCCTTGGGGCCTTCCGCTAAATTGTTGATTCTAGTGGTGGGCGCAGCAGGATTCGAACCTACGACTTCCACCGTGTGAAGGTGGCACTCTACCGCTGAGTTATGCGCCCTGGGAACAGCCGGATCTCGCGTCGAGGAGACGCGTTCGCAAGCCCGATGATAGCAGCCTGTCCCACTCTGCCGCCACCGGGCTCCGATCTGTTTGCCGCCGGTGCTGAGAACCGCAAACATGCTGCGCCGCACCTGCGGGGCGCAGTTCCGGTTTCTGATGGCTGAAGGAGACGGCGCCGGCCGGTCGCGAACTTGTACAATTTGCAGATCAGACGAATGATCCGACCCGATCCAGTCCCGGATGTCGAGCCACGTTCCTCGGACGTTGACACTTCGGATGGCCGATCTGCCGGGCAATCTTCGCCAAAGCCGACGGCTACACCGCAACCTCCAGAGGGCGAGGGGGTTCATCCCAGTATGGCTACCGTGGCGCTGGACCAGACAATCCTGCCGGGAGCTCGCTCCACCGGGACGGGGATGACTTCCGGGCTGTCGAAGCAGCGGCTCGACGAACTCTCTGACGCGGAGATCATGCTGCGGGTCGCAGCCGGCGACGACAGCGGGTTTACCTACCTGATCGAGAAGTATCATCGGGCGATCGTGCACTTCATGTTCCGGATGGTGCACAACCAGGCA
This sequence comes from uncultured Acidobacteriaceae bacterium, assembly GCA_964252445.1. Classification (GTDB taxonomy): domain Bacteria; phylum Acidobacteriota; class Terriglobia; order Terriglobales; family Acidobacteriaceae; genus EB88. Next base: position 859 of record CAXUND010000009.1, read on the forward strand.
GTGGCCGAGGAGTTGGCGCAGGAGGTGTTCCTGCGCGTCTATCGTTCGCGGGCGAGCTACCGGGCGGAAGCCAAGTTCACCACCTGGCTTTACCGCATTGCGACGAACCTGGGCGTCAACCATGCGCGGGACCACAAGCACGAACGGGCGGCGCAGAACGTGTACCTGGACCAGCCCGATTCCGAGACCGGCACTACCCCTGACCTGGCTGACGCTCACGCCACGGTCGAGCAGGATCTGGTGCGGCAGGAGCGGTTTCGCGCCATTCGCGAGCAGGTCATGGCCCTGCCCGAGCGGCAGAGGTCGGCGGTGCTCATGCACAAGTTTCAAGAGATGGACTACAAACAGATCGGGGAAGTGCTGAAGTTGAGCGAATCGGCGACCAAGTCGCTGCTGTTCCGCGCCTATCAGACGCTGCGCGAACGGCTCAAGGACTACGTCTGATAGAGGTAACGACGATGACATACGCAAAGGATTGCCGGAGGACGCGGGAGGCGTTGCCGGAGCTGCTGTTTGACCAGGCCTCGGTTCCTGCGACGGTGCAGGCGCATGTGGGCAGCTGCGCCGATTGCCAGAAGGAGTTGCAGGCGCTTAAGGGGACGGTGACGCTGCTTGATGACTGGCATGCGCCGGAGCCGTCGGTGTACTTCAACGCGCGGATGACGGCAAAGCTGCGCGAGGAGCAGCAGAGGGGACCGCAGACCTTGCTGGCGCGGGTGCAGTCGTGGTTCGTGCTGACTAACCTGCCTATGAAGCCGATTGCGGGCGGTGCTCTCGCCCTGGTGCTGGCCATCGGGGGCGGCACCTACCTCGAGACAGCCTATAACTCCTCACCGGCCCCGCAGGGCTCGGCGGCGGTGCGGGACCTGCAGTCGCTCGATGAGAATGCCCAGGTGTTCCAGCAGATGAACTCGCTGGACCAACTCGACCAGCAGGATAACGATGACGGCGGCGCAGGCAGCAATCTGTAACAGCGGCCACTCCAATGTCGAAACGAAGAGAGGAAGGCAAGCGCAGTGAGACGGAACGGCAAGCACGGATGGGGTATGCGCGGGGGCGATCTTCCAGGCCTTCTGCGCGCCGGCGCGCTTGCGGTTGCTTTTGCGGCGCCTCTGCCGGCCCCCGCTCAGCAGCACGAACAGGCGCCGCGCCCGGCGCCTGTGCCTCGCTACTCGGCGCCGGCCGGCGGAGCTCGTCCGCAGGCGCGCCCTGGTCCTCAACCTGGTCCTGCCGTCAATCCTGCTTCGAATAGAGGTTCGGCGGCTTCAATGCCGCGCCCCGGCCAGTTCAATACCGCACAGCCGGCCCGCCCCGGGCAGCAGCATCTGCCCGAGTGGTTCGAGCGGCACCAGACGCAGACTCCGCAGCAGCAGGAGCAGGCCCTGCGGGGGGAGCCGGGATTTACCCGCCTGCCGCCCCAGCAGCAGCAGAGTCTCCTGAACCGGCTGCACACCCTCAACAGCGCACCTCCAGAGCAGCGGGCGCGTACCCTGGGGCGGATCGAGAACTTTGAGCGGCTGGCCCCGGAGCGGCAGCAGGACATCCGCGGCGCCAGCCAGGCGCTCGCACAGATGCCTGCGGATCGCCAGAGAATGGTGCGGCGAGCGTTCCAGGATTTGCGTATGCTGCCACCGGATCAGCGGCAGAACGCGCTCGGGTCGGCGCGCTTTCAGGCAGAGTATTCTCCGCAGGAGCGGACGGTACTGGGGAACCTGCTGGCGATTGAGCCGTACCAGCACTGAGGGCTTTCCCCCGTTAGTTGCGGAAGAAGTTCCTTGCCAGGAAGAGCACGTTGGCAGGGCGCTCCGCCAGCCGGCGCATAAAATACGGGTACCACTCCGTCCCGAAGGGAACGTAGACGCGCATGCCGTAGCCCTCGGCCACGAGACGCGTCTGCAGGTCTCGGCGTACGCCGTAGAGCATCTGGAACTCGAACTCCGAGGGCGCAATCCCCTGCGCATTGGCAAAGTCGCGGGTAGCCTGGATCATGGCTTCGTCATGCGTGGCGATACCGTGGTAAACGCCGCTCGCGAGCAGGATCTTCATCAGGGCGACGAAGTTCTGATCGACGTCGCGCTTGTCCGGGAAGGCGAGAGAAGGAGGTTCCTGGTAAGCGCCCTTGCACAGGCGGATGCGGATGCCTTCGGCCAGCAGGGCGTGTACATCGGCTTCGCTGCGCCGCAGGTAGGCCTGGATGACCACCCCGACCTTGCCCGGGTACACCCGGTGCAGGCGCTGCACCAGGGCCAGCGTCGCGTCCGTGTAGGCGCTGCCTTCCATGTCAATGCGGAGAAAGGTTCCGGCCGCGGCCGCGTGCTCGACCAGGCCTTCAACAATCGGCTCGACCACGTCCGGGCCGAGATCCATGCCCATCTGGGTCAGTTTCACGCTGGCGTTGGCGTTCAGACCGCGCGAACCAATCGCGTCTAAAAGCTGGTGGTAGATGCCGGCAGAGCGCTCCGCTTCTTCACGGGTGTTCACGTTTTCGCCGAGCGAGTCGAGCGTTGCCGCGATTCCTTGCGCATTGAGCGCTTCGGTTGCCGCGATCACGTCTTCAACGGTCAGGCCGGCGACGAATCGCGAGGAGACCTTCTGACCGACGGTGGAGGCTTCGGAGAAGTGACGCAGAGGCTGGTTCTGCGAAAGCGCGATGAATGTGGACCTTAGAACTGCCATGTGCCTGCTCCTCTGGCAAACTAGCCGCCGATGTGCACCATGCTGCGGGACGGCTGCAGGAAGCCTGCTTCACCGATGTGGTGACGCGCTTCCTTCTTCTGTACGGTCCGTTCCACGAACGCCGCCAGATCGGCGTCCGAGCCGCCACGGCGCAGGACTCCGTAAAGGTCGTGCTCAAAGTGGGAGAAGAGGCAGGTGCGGATCTTGCCGTCCGAGGTAAGGCGGACGCGGCTGCAGGCGCCGCAGAAGGACTGCGACACGGGGGCAATGATGCCGATCTCGCCGATTCCGTCGTCGAAGGTAAAGCGGCGCGCGGTCTCGCCGAGCGTGGTTGCCGGGAGCGGGACCAGCGGACGGAACCTGCTCAAGCGGGCGAGCACTTCGTTGAGGGGCACGACGGTATCCGTGGACCAGATACGGTCTTCTTCTAAAGGCATGAACTCGATGAAGCGGACGATCACGCTTTCTTCGCGGGAGAAGCGCGCAAAGGGAACGATCTGGTCATCGTTCCATCCACGCAGGAGGACGCAGTTGATCTTGACCGGGCCGAGGCCCGAGAGTTGCGCCGCGCGCACGCCGTTCAGGACATGAGCGAAGCTGCCCGGCACGCGGGTAATGCGCTCGAAGGTGCCTGCGTCCACCGCATCCATACTTACGGTCACGCGCGACAGCCCGGCATCGGCGAGCGGCTGCGCCAGCTTGCCGAGCAGGTGCCCGTTGGTGGTGATGGCGAGGTCGAGCCGATCGCCGCCCAGGGTGCGCAGCCGGGATAGTTCCTGGACCAGTTCCACGATGCCGCGGCGCAGCAACGGTTCACCGCCGGTGAGCCGCACTTTCTCGATGCCCAGGTTGACGAAGACGCGCACCAGGCGCACGTAGTCAGCCAGGGGCAGCTCGGAGTAGGAGACATCCTCCTCGCCGCTGCGGCAGTAGACGCACTTGTAGTTGCAGCGGTCGGTGATCGAGACGCGCAGGTCGGTGATGACGCGTCCGTGGGTGTCCGTGAGTCTGCCGGGGAGCCGGCCAGGGAATGGCGGCGGCTCCAGTAGGTCTAGACCCGGACTGGATGAGGGCGATAGAAGCATCTGCTGGTTTCAACCTATTCGATGCACGCGCCTAGAGCAATGACCCAAAAGCCGCGGCAGCGTTTCCCCCGCGCACCATCAAGGTGCGTCCGACCTGGGAACCAGCGGCGCAAAGGCGTTCTTGTTCTCCGGAGCGCGAGGCTCCACTCCGAAGTCCCAGCCGTCGAGGTTCAGCTCGCCGGACGGAAGAACTTCGACCAGGACGTACTCCCCGAAGCTGAGCGGGCTGCGCGGAGTGAGCTTCATCCAGTGGCGTCCGGGCAGAATCTGCGCCTGCATGGGCGTGCTGTCTTCACCGCCGCGGGCAATCTGCGCCAGCGAAGTGCCGAAGACCACCCGCGACGCCTTGTCGCGCACCGTTCGTACCACGAAGTAGCGGCTGTCCGGCGAGCTGGCAGAGGGCTTCTCCTTGACCGCCGAGGACGCTCCGTGGGTGTCGACCGTAAGCGCATTCGCGGGCGGCTCCTCGTCAGGCCGTGAAGCGTCAATACTGACGTAGAAGACCGGCTCGTCCACGTGGAACTCGACCTTTGCCTTGTACCCGTTCATGCGCAACACTGGCCGTGCCGCGCCCCGCTCACCGACCACTGGCACCGGACCCCTGCGCACGCTGTGACCAGTCGCCCGGTTCAGGTCGCCGTCTGCCTGCTCCACGCGCACGACTTCAGGAGTGCCCGCAAAGGTGTCCAGCCCCCAGACCCCGCTTTCGTCCGGCAGATGGAGACCGGCAGCCACCAGCGGCCGCCGGGCAGCGTCATCCAGCTTCTCCGCGCGAGCTTCTGCGTCCAGGGCGGCCGCCTCCTGCTCGGCCTCCCGTTCCGCGGCTCCGGGAGCATGCGCTTTCTTCCATGCCTCGGTGGCCGGCCAGTCGACCAGTGCGTAGGGAATCTCTTCGATCTCATCCCCGCGCTCGGCGCTGTGATAGCGCACACGATCCCCAACCACCTGGTAGCTGGTGACCACCTGGTAGGAACCGTCCTTGAGGATAAGCCGCTGCCGCGTGGTCTGGCTGACTCCTCTTTCCCAGCAGGCTGCCGTGACCAGCAACAGAAACGCCAACGTGAATCGATGAACCATCATCTCTATAGACAACCCTGAGCTATAGTAGTAGCAGTCGGATGCCTTCCTTTTTCTCTACAATCCGGCAGGCCTGCAGCCGCAGACATCTAACCGCCCTGCTGTGCGTTCTGCTGCTGGTGTTCGGCACCACGCTGCAGGCGACGCACGCTCATGCCTCCGGGGAGTCCCATGCGGACTGCTCCCTCTGCATCACCGCGCACGCGGCGACCACGGTTCCCGTCCCGCAAATTGCCCTGGTGCTGCCCGCTGCTCTCGCGGAAGCGCCTCCGCCTGCGCCGAGCGCGCCGCGCATTCCCGCTTACCGCGCCCACCCGCTCTCTATCCGCCCTCCGCCGGCCGTCGCCTCAGCCTAGCTCTCTTTCGTTTCGTTCGAGCCAGACAAACGCGCCGCGACCTTCCCGGAGTTTATCCATGTTCCTCAAGTCCCATCCCTGGCGACTCGCCGTCTCTCTTTCTCTGTGCACATTTTCTGTGGCGCTCGCGCAGAGTAACGTCAGCAACCTATCCGGAACAATCACCGACGTCTCAGGCGCGGTCATCCCCGGCGCAACGGTCACCGTCCACAACGCCGTCAGCGGCCTGACCCGCACGACTACTTCCGATGCCGCGGGGCACTACCAGTTCCCCAACCTGCCCCTCAATCCCTATCACCTCACCATCGCGGCGAACGGCTTCTCGACTGCGGCCCAGGACGCAGTGCTGCGCTCGTCGGTTCCGGTGACGATCACCACTACGCTGCAGATTGCCGCAGCCGGCACTACGGTGACGGTGGAAGGCGGCGGCGACCTGATCGAGAACGATTCCACCTTCCACACCGATGTCGATCGCGACCTCTTTAACAAGCTGCCGCTCGAGAGCCAGTCCTCCGGTGTGAGCTCCCTGGTGACGCTCGCCACCCCCGGCGTTGCCGCCGACTCCAATGGTCTCTTCCACGGCCTCGGTGATCACGCGTCGAACTCGTTCTCGGTCGACGGCCAGCCCATCACCGATCAGCAGTCAAAGGTCTTTTCAAACCAGATCCCCTCGAACTCCATCCAGTCGATCGAGGTCATCTCGGGCGCGCCGCCTGCCGAATACGGTGACAAGACCAGCCTGGTGATCGAGGTGACTACCCGCTCCGGCCTTAACAATCTCAAGCCGACCGGGTCGCTGACTACTTCCTACGGGACGTTTGGGTCGGCCACCGCAGGGTTTGACCTGGGTTACGGGACAGCGAAGACCGGCAACTTCCTTGAGGTCGACGGCCTGAACACCGGCCGCTTTCTCGATCCGCCCGAGTTCGTGGTCTTCCACGACAAAGGCAACGAGCAGAACGTCTTTGATCGGGCCGACCGCCAGTTCACTGCCAACGACTCGGCTCATATCAACCTGAACTACTCGCGCTCGTGGTTCCAGACCCCGAACACCTATGACAACCTGAACGTGGGCGTCGTCGACCCCGTCGCCGGGCTACCCGTGGGGGCCGCCGATCAGCACTCGAAGATCGAGACTTATGACATTGCGCCGACCTACACCCACATCGTCGGTACCACCGGCATCTTCAACTTCGGGCCGTATATCCGCCACGATTCTTACAACTACTTTCCCAGCCACAACCCCTTTGCCGACCTGGGACCGATCCAGACGCAGACCATCGGGCAGGAGCGCACCCTGCTCAATACCGGCGTGCACACCGACTTTTCCTACGCCAGGGGCATCAACAACGCCAAAGCCGGGGTCCTCTATGAGCACACCATCTTGCGGGAGAACGATTCGCTCGGCGTAGTCAGCACCACCTATAACTCGCCTTGCCTTAACGCCGCAGGCGCGCCTGTCCCGGGCTTAACCGATCCAGGCCAGTGCGCCGCAGCCGGCGACCAGCCTAACCCGGGATTCTTCCCGGCGCTCGTGCCCTACGACTTGACCCGCGGCGGGAGCCTCTATACCTTTCACGGCCACACGGACGTAAAGGAGATTGGCCTCTATGTCGAAGACCAGATCAAGACCGGGAACTGGCTCTTCAATCTGGGCATCCGCGGCGACCTCTACAACGGCCTCGCCGTGGCCCGCCAGGCTGAGCCGCGCCTCGGCACCGCCTACACCATCCCCAGGACCAATACGGTCTTGCGCGCTTCCTACGCGCGCACACTGGAAACGCCGTTTAACGAGAACCTCGTTCTCTCGAGCGTGGGTTGCGTCAACCCGGTTCTCTCCCCGCTGCTGCTCTGCACCCCGGGTGTCTCGGGCATTGAGCAGCCAGGCTTTCGCAACGAGTTCCATGCCGGGCTGCAGCAGGCCTTCGGCGCGCACCTGGTCCTCTCCGGCGACTACATCTGGAAATACACCCACAACGCCTTCGATTTCTCCGTGCTGGGCAACACCCCCATCACCTTTCCTATCGACTGGCACAACTCCAAAATTCCCGGCTTCGCACTGCGCGCGGACCTGACCACCTTCCACGGCGTCTCTGCCTTCGTCACCATGTCTTCGGTGTCCGCCAGGTTCTTCCCGCCGCAGGTAGCCGGCGCCGGCGCTACCGTCGGGCAGTCCGGCTACCCCTTCCGCATCGACCACGATGAGCGCTTTAACCAGACCACGCACGTCTCCTACCAGCTTCCGGGCCACCTCTCCGGCGCTCTCTTCCACTCGCACGTGCCTATCCAGTCCCCGTGGATCGGCTTCAACTGGCGCTTTGACTCGGGGCTCACCGCGGGCTCTACCCCGTGCTATTCCAACCCCAACGACCCCAATTCAAACTGCGCCGGAGTGTCGCTGCTGCTGAACGGGCAGCCGGCTGTCGATGTCTCCAGCTTCACCGCGGACCAGCAGTTTGAGGCCGGCCTGGCCTGCAACGGCATTCGCGCCACGCCCACGACGCCGATCCCTTCACCCTGCCTGGCGTCACAGCTGACTTCCACTTTGCTGAAGATCCCTGCGCCCGGCACCGAGAACGACGACCGGAATACGGCACGAATTGCATCCCGCAACCTCTTCGACGGCTCGATCGGCCAGGACAACCTGTTTGCGGGAGACCGCTACAAGTGGAGCCTGCGGTTGACCGGCGTCAATCTCGCAAACAAATACGCGCTCTACAACTTTCTTTCGACGTTCAGCGGCACACACTATGTGACGCCGCGCGCACTGACCGCCGAACTGGGGTTCCACTTCTAAACGATGTAGTAGGGAGCATCCTGTGACTCAGGCGCAGCTTCTCTGCTGCGCTTGAGCCTCTTGCGGCTGAAACACAGGATCCGAAAGCAGCTCACAGCGCGCTGGTAGACTATCGACAGCAACCACGCGGAGGGATGGCAGAGTGGTTGATTGCGGCGGTCTTGAAAACCGCTTTACCCTTGCGGGTAACGGGGGTTCAAATCCCTCTCCCTCCGCCACACAGCCGGCCTTCTGGCCCTGATCTCGTCCATCACAACCGGGCGCCGTAAATGACGGCAGGCGCCTGACATCAGCCGCCGTCGTGCTTGCGCTTAACGGGATGGCCTGCCTTATACTGCCGGCGCCAGCTGTTTCTGCCTAGCTTGTCTGCGAGACTCCAGCGGTGCCACTCTTTGACAGGAAACTTGCAGCCTTCTGCGGCGAACTGCCGGCGTGCGATACAGCGTCCAAGGTCCAGACCTCGCTATGCATCTGCTCTGCGGTCGCTTCACACAGAATGTAACCGCGCCGATCATTGTTGTAGAGCAGGTTGTGGTTCGCAGCCAAGTCTTCTTCCATGCCGGGGCCGAACAAGGCGCCATCGCCGCCGGAGGTGATCGAGGTGCCGACCAGTTCTGCAGCAAGCGTCGGCGAATCCGTGTCGTTTGGATCGTGCTGCAGGTTGCACACACAGGTTTGGTGAAAGTCGCCGCTTACAAAGACGGGATTACTCGGCTTTGCGGTTGCAAGCGTATCCATCAGCCGCTGACGTGCAGCAGGATAGCCGTCCCACTGGTCCATGTTGAAGGACATGCTGGAAGCGGCCTGGCCGTCTGTAGCAGGCACACGGAGCTGCGAGATCATCACCTGATTGGCCACTACGTTCCAGCGTGCGCGAGAGCTGCGCATCGACTCGGCAAACCAGGCTTCCTGCGCAGCACCCATCATGGTCGCATCTCGATCAAGCCTCGCATCGCATGAGGGCTTGAGGTTATCTCCGCATGGCTGTCGAGTGCGAAACTGGCGGGTGTCGACCACGGTGAACTGTACGAGTTGGCCGTAGGGAAGCGTGCGGTAGATCTGAATACTTCCGTTGCGGGGCAGAGACTCGGCCCGTAACGGCATGTTTTCGTACCAGGCCTGAAACGCAGCAGCACGCCGGGCAGGGAAGTCCGGCTCCGGCTCGGAGCTGTACTGCGGATGCATTCCTGCCCAGTTGTTTTCTACTTCGTGATCGTCCAGCGTGACGATCCATGGATGCGCCGCATGATTTGCGATTAGATCAGGATCGCTCTTGTACTGCGCATAGTGCACTCGATATTCGGCCAGAGTCCGCGGACTATCGATCCAGTGGTGGCGCACCGCCATTTTGTTTTCGCGATTCTCGTAGATGTAGTCTCCCAGGAACAAGACTGCGTCCAGGTCTTGCTGAGCCATGGCTCGATGTGCAGAGTAGTATCCGTACTCATAGTGCTGACATGAGGCGAAAGTGAAGCGAGTGCGGGTCTGCATACCGCCGTTCGGGGGAGCGGTGCGAGTGTGACCCACCGCGCTCTGCCATGCGCCTGCGGTAAAACGGTACCAGTAATCCTGTCCCGGCTTGAGGCCGCGTGCGACAACATGCAGCGAATGGCCAAGCTCAGGTGTGGCCGTAACCGCTCCATGTGCGACAGCGTGGCGCAGCTCCGGATCGGCGGCAATGAGCCACCGCACGGTGGGCGTCCCGTACACTCCGCCGCCAGGCACCCGCGGCTCCGGAGCAAGTCGCGTCCACAGCAATACGCTATCCTGCGCAGGATCGCCGGAAGCGACTCCCAGGGTGAAGGGATTCGCCAGGAAGTTTGAGGCAGACCGTGCCGCTTGCGGGAGCAGGCAGTTGCTGCGGGCTGTCTCCAGAACCAGCACGCTACCGATGGATCGAATAAGTTGGCGACGGTTCATGAGGTTGGACGCTCCGAGAGCCGTCTTGCGGCACGCCGCGTGTAACAAGGTTATAACCAACGTCGCTCCTCCTGCGCGGTACCCATGAGGCAGAGGTAGGGCAGCCGATAGTAAGCCGGCATCGCGTGGTCCTCACATGGCTATCGCCTCCAAAGAAAGCTCGCCTAACGTGCATCCAAAAATACTTTGCGAGCGTTCTACCACTTGTACAACTGTGTGTGCATCCCTGGCAGTTCGTACTACTCAGATCCAATCGGAGCTCTTGCATGCTACTGAAGATACGAAATGCCGCCCTGGCGGCTGCCGCAATCGTTTCTGTTCCCCCTCTCCATGCGGCCACCCAGTGGGCCAACACCTCCACTCAGGGAACCAAGTTCCAGTCGGCGGTTGATTTGGGGCCGGTGACCGATGGAACCACCATGACAGTGCGCCTGGGTTTGGCGATCCAGAACAAGAGCGCCCTGTTGGCTGTTGTCAAAGAAGTGAACGATCCATCCAGCAGTAAGTACGGTCAGTTCTTGACTCCTGCTCAGTTCAAGGCCAGTTACTCTCCGACTACCGCCCAGGTTAACGCCGTTACGACTTACCTCAAGAACGCGGGTTTGACGAACATCACCGTAGAACCAAACAACCTGCTGATCTCCGCTACTGGCACGCCCTACCAGGTTGAAGCTGCGTTCAACACACAGATCCATCAGTTCCAGCTTGCGGGGAAAACAGTTTTCGCTAACATCAAAGCCGCGCAGGTGCCGATCGCATTGAACGGGCTGGTGGTCGCTGTTCTGGGATTGAACAATGCAAGCGTGATGAATCTGCCTCCCATCCAGCGCAGCGCCTACAAAGCCGTGGACCTGCCTGAATCCCTGCCTAACTATCCGACTTCCTACGAGCCTGGCCAATTCTGGTGGGTGTACGACGCCGACAACGTGGCCGCGGCGAGCAATGCCACTATAGCGATCTTTGCTGAAGGCGACCTCACGCAGGTGGTCAAGGATCTTCGCCTCGAAGAAACAGCCTACAAGGTGAAGTGGGTTCCCTATGAGATCAAGCAAGTGGGCATACCCAGCACCGACACTTCAGGTGCTGATGAGTTCGATCTCGATACCCAGTACTCGTCAGGCATGGCGAAGGCGGTCAAGGAGCTCTACATCTACGACACCACCTCGCTCTCCGACTCCGACACGGCGCTTGAGTTTAGCCACTTCGTGACGGATAACGTGGCGAGAGCCGGGAGCGCTTCCTTCGGCGAATGCGAGCTGTTTCCCTACATTGATGGGGCGATGGTCGTCGACGACGAAACCTTCCTGCAGGGAGCCTCGCAGGGGCAAACCGTGTTTGCGTCCGCCGGCGATACAGGTGCGGCGTGTGCCGTGGCGCCGACAAACGGCGTTCCGGGTGGACCGCCAATCGTCAACTATCCCGCTTCCTCACCCTATGTGGTTGCTGTAGGCGGTACCACGCTGATCGCAAACTCGAACTACACCTATAACACGGAGATTGCCTGGTATGCCGGCGGTGGCGGCATCAGCCAATTCGAGGGCGCACCCTACTGGCAGACCGCTGCTGACGTTCCAAGCTCAGAGAATAACTCGCGTGGCGTCCCGGACGTTGCCATGGATGCGGATCCTTATTCCGGGGCGAATGTGTACGTCAATGGCATGGTCGAAGAGGTAGGAGGAACAAGCTTGTCCTCTCCACTTGCTCTGGGTGTCTGGGCGCGCATGATCTCTCTGAACCCGAAGCTCGGCTTCGCGTCGCCACGGCTTTACTCCCTGTACAAGGGATCGTTAGTTCCCGTGGACACCTCCTATCCTTATGGCGGCTTCCACGACATCACCGTCGGTGACAACGTACCGTATCCCGCCCTGCAGGGCTACGACTATGACACCGGCCTAGGCACCTTTGATGTACTGGCGCTCAGCAAGGCCCTCGCCAAGTAAAAACACCGAAGCGAAAGCCGGGGCAAACGGAGACCATCCACGGTCTCCGTTTTTTGTGGCAGGTATCGGCGGAGCGTTCGTCTTTCAATCGCTGCAGAGAGAGTCTACGCAAAGCTTGGAAGCGACTGCCGCCACTTAGAAAGACCAGGTATCCGTTCAGGTTGTTCCCGATATGGGAATCTCGCAAAGATGAGCCAACACCGCCGACCAAGATGAACTCTCACCTTCCAGATCAGTAAACTTCAGGACGCACAGGCGGATCGATCATGGTAGAGCTTCTCAAGCTTTCAGCGGGTTTCGCGACAACGGCAAACGAGGCTTTCATTCCCGGACCGGCATCGACAACGCACCCAAGCGACTTTCCTGAGATAGAAGACACGGTCACCCTCTCAGCAGCAGCCCTTGCAGCCTCCCGCTCCTCTAACCTGCGAGCTTTCCCACCTTTGAACGCGGTCGTGATTTCACAGAAAGCTTTCGCTTCGATAGTTGCGGCCTTTCCGGTGGAGGAACTCATCGAAGAAGGTTATTCAGCCTCAGAGGTCGCGATTGACCTGGGTCTGCCCGCCCAGACGCTGGAAGTGGACTTGGGCATTCCGCAATTCCACTCCGCTGCATAAGGAAGTATCAGTGACCACCTGCACGCTTCTGCTGGAGAGTCAGCGCCACCTTCTCTTCTTACAAGGCCGGTGATCCTCGTGACGGCACACAGCCGCCTCGCTTCTTCAGAGATCAACTCACACCTGACGACTGTCTGGAGGCGAGGCGTCCGCTTTCAGTAAGCATGGGAAAGCTAGAAATTGAATTTGAGAGCTACCTGCATGATGCGGGGAGCAGCGGCGCTGATGACATCTCCAAAGGTGGAGCTGCCGATATCCCCATCAACAGCGGTGGGACCATCAAACTGCGTGTGATTGAAGATGTTAAACGCCTCTAAGCGGAACGATAACGATCTGGTCTCCGTCAATGGCAGGTTTTTGGCAATTGCCATATCGTAGTTGTCAGCGCCGGGTCCGTAGAAGAAGCGGCGCTTCGCGGTTCCTGGTGTACCGAGCGCGTTCATGCTGAAGGCTGAAGTAGAAAAATAATTGTTCCCGTGGGTGCGTGGATTGTGGTTCAGCCGCAGTGGGCCGCCATCATAGTCAGGTTCGTCGATACTGCTGTTGTTAATGCCGTTAGGGTTGGTCCCCAGCAGCGAGTTATCTCCATTGTTGATCATGGTCACAGGGAAGCCGCTGGCGAAGCGAGTTATACCTGACAACGACCAGCCGCGCGTGAGGCGGTCCGGGTGGAAAAGCGTATCAAAGGGAAGCTGGTACTCATAACTCAGCACAAAGTTATGCTTCACATCGTAAGAAGATACGGCGTAACTAAGCGCCGGGTTATTCGGATTGACTTCTTCGGCTGGATTTGAGGATTGGTCCATCGACTTACCGTAGGTGTAAGCCGCTGAGAACTCAAGTCGTCCGCTGGTGTGCCGCGCGCTCAACTCGAGCGCGTTGTAGTCGGCATACCCGGTGGTCGACTGTAGGGCGTTGCTGCCAAAGGCAGGGCCGAGCGGTCCACGCGTCCCATTGACCTGACCGCCGGCCGCCGGATAGTAGACGGTGTCCTCTCCGTTCGGTCCGCAGGTAAGTGTGTTGGGCTGCACTTGGTTCGCCTGGCTAAGGCTGAGACACAAGGCTGGATTGCCGGCGTTCGGTTCTACCAGCACGCGAAGGTGATGGCTCGCCGTTCCCACGTAGCTCACGCCCACAAGAGTCTTAGGTCCGGCCTGCCGCTCGATGGAGAGCATCCACTCCTCCGTATACGGAGTAGTGTTATGCACGCTGTAGCCGGGGATTCCGCTGATCGGCTCGTAGGTACTCCAGTCGATGCTTGCATCAGGCCGGCTTCGCGACACGTTCAGCGGCGCGAAAGTATAAGGGAAGGGCTGGCCATGATCCGCACCACTCGCAGCTGTGATGAAGGGCGTAGCAAACAGAGGCGGAGCCGGACTGGTGTAGGTGGTTCCATAAGGAGCATTGGCCGCGAGCACCCCGATCGAGAGGGCATCGATTGCGGTATAGAATTGGCCGAAGCTCGCGCGAATACTGGTTGTTCCTGGAGCACCGAGTAATTTGCCGAGCAGGCCTTCTCCATGGCTGTCCGGACTCCACGCGATGCCGACCCGTGGCGCAAAGCTCTTCTCACTGATGTGAGCAAGCGTATTCGGCACGCCCGGGTCACCCGGATAGAGGATGCCCGGAGGTGCCCCAGGAAAGACGACAGACTGAGCGCCAGGCACAAAGGTAGAGATCTGGTTGTACTTATCTGACCAGGGCGCGATGCGGTCCCACCGCAAGCCATAGTTGAGAGTAAGTCCAGGCCGCACCCGGAAACTGTCCTGCGCGAATACACCTACATACTTATTGCGCGCATAAAATGGGTTGAGTTGGCTCTGGTTGTACTGGCTGGGCACACCGATAAGGAAATCGGCGAAGTCGACGCCGGTTTCAGTCCCGGAGAAAACAAAACTGCCGTTGAATTGCGCGATCGGATGCGCATTCACCTGATCCGCGTGGAACTCGCCGCCATATCTGAGTGTGTGCCGTCCCAGGACCTTCGAGAAGGTGTCTGCTATCTCATAAGTATTGTTAGTTTGGATCAGTTGATTCGCGGCAGCGCCGGTAGAGTAACCGTTAAAGTTCAGGTTTTCGACGCTCTGACCTTTTGGGTCAAGCGCGACGATGCTGTCGCCAAAGCCTTGTGAGGCCAGGCTGACGTTGCGGCCGCCTACCGGCTGGCCAAGATTCGTGAAGTCGCGGGTGTAGCTCACGTGAAACTCATTTACCGCGGTGCTGTTGAGCGCCTTGGTAAGTCCCAAAGTAAAAAGCTGTGCGCGACCCGTGGTGAGTGCGTCAAAGCCGGGAACGCTCGCCCCGCTCTGGGCCACAGGGTAAGGATTATCGAGCGTAAAGTCGTCGATGAAATAGTAGGAAGAGAGTAAACCGACGCGGGTGTTTGCGTCGATGCGCATGCCCGCCTTGTCGTCGGTAAGCAGCTGATTAAAGGAGGAAGTGGCGTAATTACCTGACGCCGTGTTGGGTGCGGGGATGTACTTGAGCATAAGCTGCGCTGGCGTCGACCACGCCGCTTGCGGAATGATCGCATTTGGGAAAACGCATTGCGAGGGTCCGCTGCAACCCGGCACATAGTAAGGTTCGCCTGCGACCACCGTATAGCCGAGCTTCTGCGCCAGTAAGCTCGCGAAATAAGGTCCACCCACTGTTCCGGTCAGACCGCCTGCAAGGTCAGAGAGGTTGCCGGCACGGTCGGCATCTGACGGTACACTGATGTTTCCCGTGTCAAGGCCTTGCGTCTGCCGTGTTCCCTGGTAATCGGCAAAAAAGAAGAGCTTATTGCGCCGAATAGGCCCTCCAACTGTACCTCCAAACTGGTTCTGTCGAAACGCGCCGCGCGTGGGAGAAAAGTAGTTGCGCGCGTCGAGGTCCGTGTTGCGTAGAAAATCGAATGCGCTGCCATGGAACTGGTTGTCACCGGACTTGGTGATGACACTAATCTGGCCGCCGCTAAACTCGCCATACTCCGCGTCGAAGTTGCTGGTAATGATGCGGAACTCTGCGATCGCATCGAGGTTGGGGAGAATGGAGGTCCCGCCGTTCACATCCTCTTCCGCATCGCTGCCGTTTACCTGGAAAAAGTTGGCAAACTCGCGCTGACCGTTCACCGAGATGGTTCCCGGGTTGAGGGTCCCGGAGGGATCAAGGATGGTCGCCCCTACATCCTGCACAGTTGTGGCTGTGATGGAGGTAGCAGGAGCAACGCCCGGCTGCAACGAGAGTAGGTCAGTGTAACTGCGACCATCAAGCGGAACGGCCGTCATTTGCCTGCCCGTGATCACCTCGCCCAGTTGGGTGCTGGCGCTCTCGACGTGAAGCGTGTTATCAGTAACGTCAACCCTCTGGTTGACATTGCCGATCTCGAGCAAGGCATCGAGCGTGAGCGCTGCTGAGGTATCAACCACCACGCCACTGCGGCGGTAAGTCGCGAAGCCTCTGCCTTCTACATCGAGCTCATACCGCCCCACCGGCAGGACCGGGAAGCTGTAATGACCGTTGCTGTCAGTCCGGGTGTGGTAATCGAGCCCCGTACTTATTTCGCGCATTGACACAGTTGCTCCCGGAACCAGGCTGCCGAGAGGATCCCTGACGGTGCCAGTGATGCTCCCTCCTACGCTCGCCCAGGCTGCTGCGGCTGCAAGCATCCCTGCCAGGCAGAGAGCGCGGGCAATACGCACCACCGAAGGATAGATGTGGTTCAACATGAAGTGCTCCTGTAAAGACCTGGTCTACTGCACCGTGTGCGGCACGTTGGTGGTGGCCACATTGCCGAGAGAAGCGCGGTCGCAAAGCCAGCCGCCAAGACCCATGCCAGGGTTCGCGTGAACATCGTTGTGGACGTGGGCGGACGAATGAATTGCCAAAGTCTCTGCTCCGAATCAAACAATGGTTCCCGGCCTCGAAAAAGCGCGCACTTTGCCTCAAGCCCCGGAAAGAGGAACTCCGGGACTGGCTCTAGTTGGATATTTTTGAGCGGGAACCTATAGTGAAAGGAGCCCGGCCCGGCTCGTTGCGCGGCTGTGCTCCCAGGTCCTCGCGGTCTCCGCCAAGAGTTCGCCGCGGGGATCTGGTGCGTGTATGTCTCCACCTGCCAGAGCTTCAGCAGGAATCCAATGCCAGGTTCTAAACCTCTCCGGCGTCTTCAATATACGACACAAAGAGTCTGAGTCCAAGACTAAATACGACGCAATTGGTCTGAGTAGGAGCTGTGCCTCTCCCGGCCGGCCAGCCGACCTAAAAACTGGTATTGAGTCGCAGAGCGAAGCTCCGGGAGGGGCCGATGGCGTTGCCGGAGAACAGGCCGCCGAAGTCGATGACGTTCAGCACATTGTTCAGGTTTTGGCCGTCCACCTGGAAGTGCATCGTCAGCCGGTCGGACTTGTAGACGTCAGCGCCTGCGGAGGCGTTTGCCTGGAACGCCGGATAGATGCGTCCTCGCGCGAAGTTGATCCGATTGAGGACTTGCGGGCCGTACTGAGCCAACACCGTAGATGGGTCTCCGTCGAAGTCGAACGGCAAGCCCGTGTCATACTGAACGCCGAACGCCGTCCAGAGGCGAGACGCCCATTGATAGCGCACCCGGCCGCGGACAGAATGCCGCTGATCCTGCGAGTCAGGCGTGTGGCCCGTCAACTGTGACGCAGCACCGCTCGCGTTGGAACCGAAAAAAATGCCGCCGGTCACCGGGAACCAGGCATTTCCTACGATGTAGGACTCGCTGGCGTACCCGGAAAAGCGATGCCACTCCGGCAGCTCTACCTTTGCCTCAAGGCCGTAGAGGATTGCTTTGCGAAAAGCAATGGGAAAGCTGATGGTCGAGTTATTGATCTGGCTGTCATCTGCGTAATTGTCCACCACTCTACGAAAATAATTGCCGCCTGCTTTCACATGTTCGAGAAAAACCTTGGACAAGCCGGCTTCGTAGTAGTCGCCAACTGAGGGCCGGACGGGCAATCGCAGGAAACCGGCGGGATCAATCGACGAGACCGTCGCCGAACTCGACAAGAGGATGTTTTCCGCAGAGGACGTCTGAAAGATCCGGTCATAGGAGAAATGAATGACTGCTTCGCTCGACCGGAAGTAGTGAGAGATCGCGAATCTCGGCTCGAACTCATGCTCATTCAGGAGAAGCTGGTAGTGATCCCAACGCAGCCCGGCATTGATGGTCCAGTCGCGCAGCCGGATGGTGTCCTGGACGTATACGGATTGCTCCAGGTCGGGGCGACTCGCCGTATACGCAAAGGTACGCGGCGATCCAGGATCAAATTGCGCGGAATCAGTAATCAGATAGCTTAGTTGTTCATGTAAGAAAACGTTGTCTGATTCAACGCCCGCCTTCCATTCGCTTCGCCCGGTGTCCACGGTAATGCCGGCCTGAAAGTACCCTTGCCTGAACGAATTATGCTGGCTCAGCTCAATCGGCGTTGATTCGGAGTTGGAATAGAAGTCGTTCGAATGATCGCGGACCATACCGCGCGCCTCGCCGGTTGCGTGATCAGAAAACGTGTGTGTGTACGCCACCGTCCCCATAGTCTCAAAGTTGTCTGCCGTTTGTTGCTGTCCCGCTGCCTGCTGCACCATCTCATTGGGGATAAGGTAGCGTGACAGCTCGTGGCGAACGATGAACTTGATCCGGTCTTTCGGAGTGAGATCGCGCGCATAGTCTGCGGAAAAGTCACCAATTGTGCCGGAGTTTGCATAGTTTTGCGGGACGACCGGATTCAGGTAGTGGTCGGTCCTCGCGCCGTCAGCGCTCGCCCCCACCGTATTTTTTCGCCACGCATACTGACCCTTCGCAAAACCGCTGAGTGAGTCGTAGCTGCCGCCCGACAGTACGGCTTCTCCATGCAGTCCGGGACTCGCGTCCGCCAAAGTATTCACCTCGATGACGCCGCCCATCTTACGGCCGTACTCAGCCGGAAAGCCCGCGGTGTAGATGGTCATCGACTCGACATCGTCGGCCTCGATAGCAGGGCCGAAACCCGGGGAACGATTCTCTGTCAAAGGAATGCCGTCAACCACAAACTGCGTCTGGTACTCAGAACCGCGAGGATGGAGAACTGCATTGCCCTCGTACAGCCACCCTGGTTGCGAGTTGACCAGGTCCTGCAGGTCGCGACCCGGCAGCGAGCCCAGGCGGCTGCTGATGAAGCCCGAACCGATTTGATTCGTTGAGCCTGCCTGGTCAGGATCGATAAGGGTGTTCGTCACGGTAACATTCAGCGACTGAGTGACGGCGGAAAGCCTCAGTTGCACGATCCTTTCCTTAGGCAGCGAAGACCTGATTTCAACAACCTCGTCAAAGGCCGCAAAGCCTGGCTGCTCAACCTCCAGCTTGTAGATGCCGAAGGGTAAGCTCGCCAGGTCAAGCCTACCCTGATCGTCAGTCATTACATCCTTGCGGTACTGGTTGGCGGCGCTGATGATGAGCACAGTAGCTTTGAGGCCGAGGCCGGAAGGATCGGTCACCTTGAGACGCAGCTCGCCGCTGTTTGCCTGGGCAAATGCCAGCGACGCCAACAACAGCAGAGACGCCGGCACATTTGCCCAGCCGGTCCGTGAACGTCTCAGGAGTGACCGCCGCATGCCTCCATTATCCCAGTCGCCGCCTTCCTTCATCCTGTTGCCGGGCGGAGCTTGCCCGCGTGCAGGTCGGAAGCTGTACCAGGTGACTGAGGAGGACAACGCTTGTATTCACAGGCCGTTCACTCTTAGCCGACTCGGGAGATTATCTAATAAGGGCTATGTCCTCGAAGACAGGTAGCGTTTTGCTCCGCTTATTTGCTGCTTTTCTCTGTGTCGCCGGTCTCCCGACGGCGCTCCAGGCGGCAAGCGTTCTCCTGGTTTCGATCGACGGACTCAAGCCGGAGTATGTGACGCGTGCCTCAGAGCACAAGCTTCATCTTCCTGTGCTGACAAGGTTCCTGACTGAAGGTACCTATGCGGATGGAGTGCTTGCGGTTTTGCCGACTGTCACTTACCCCGACCACACCACGCTGATCACCGGCGTGTGGCCGGCGGAGCATGGCATCTATAACAACACGCTCTTTGATCCTGAACATAAGATGGCAGGCGCGTGGTACTGGTACGCCGAAAGCATTCGCGTTCCGACCCTCTGGGATGCCGCGCATGGTGCCGGTATCGGCACAGCGAGCGTCAGCTGGCCGGTCAGTGTGAACGCTGTCAACGTGGACACCCTCATTCCTGAGTACTGGAGAACGTCGGCGTCCCCCGCAGGCGTCAATCCTCAGGATCGCGATCTGATGGTGGCTCTCTCGCGGCCGGTTGGAATGCTTGCATCCATGCAACAGCGCCTCGGCCCCTACATGATGGGCAACGAGACCACCGTCGAGGGCGATCAGACCCGCACTCGGTTCTCACTCGACATCCTGGCCAGCAGAAAGCCCGGCTTGATGACCATCCACCTGAGCTCGCTTGACGAAGCCGAGCACCTCTCGGGGCCTTTCAGCGACGAGGCAGACCGGACGCTTGAAGCAATTGACACCATGGTCGGTCGGCTGATGGATGCCGCCCTCAAGAACGATCCGGCAACAACGGTGATCATCGTCTCCGACCACGGTTTCGCCAGGGTGGATCATGCTGTCAACCTCTCGATCCCATTTGTTGAAGGGGGATGGATGCAGGTCGGGAAAGCTCCTACCACCGGCGAGGCCGCAGTCGTTTCCTGGAAGGCGGCTCCCTGGTCCGCGGGCGGTCTGGCCGCCATCATGCTCCACGACTCGGCCGACACGCAGACAAAGGCGCAGGTGCGCGCCATGCTGGAAAAGTACGCGGCGCAACCGGCCACCGGAATCGCGCGGATCCTGGATGCAGATGAGATCAAGCGGGGCGGCGGGTTTCCGGACGCAGCATTTGTCGTCGCCATGAAGCCCGGCTACACGGTCGGGTCTGCGCTCTCCGGCTCGTTGATTGACGATCACACTCCTGTACAAGGAACGCACGGCTATCTGCCAGCCTTTCCGGAGATGCATGCTTCATTTTTCGCGATGGGCAGCGGCGTGGCCAGGGGGCGTGACCTGGGCATCATTGACATGCGGCAGGTCGCGCCTACGGTCGCGCACCTCCTGGGCGTAAGTCTGCCTTCGGCGAGGCAACCGATGCTGAACATTAAACCCTGAGCGTGGCCCGTACTATCCGCCGCAGAGATGTTCTCCCACCGCGAGCACAAGAGCGCTCTAAGATATTTCAATGTCGGCGAAGAATCTGATGATTGTGCAGGGCGGCGGCCCGACCGCGGTTTTCAACGCCAGCCTGGCAAGTATCGTCAGCGAGGCTCTGCAACAGCCCAGCTTTGGCAAAGTTCTGGGGGCGCAATGGGGGATGCAAGGGCTCTCTCGCGGCGAAGTCGTCGATCTGGGCAGCTTGAGCGCAGACCATCTCCTGCGGATTCGGAACAGCCCAGGCGCCGCGCTGGGTTCTTCCCGCTTTCAGCCCCGGGAGGAGGACCTTGAGCGCTGCGTAGCGCATCTCAGGCGCCTTGACGTTCGCTCGCTTATCTTCATGGGTGGAAATGGAACCATGCGCGGCGCCGGGATTGTGCGCGACTTCTGCCGCAGGTCCAGCTTTGACATAGCGATCCTCGGTGTTCCGAAGACCATCGATAACGACATCACCGCGACAGATCGATGTCCCGGTTTCGCGAGCGCGGCTCGCTTTGTAGCCCAGTCCACGCTCGATCTCGCCATGGATATCCGGTCTCTTCCGCAGCCGGTCTCCATTTTCGAGACACTCGGTCGCGACGTGGGCTGGTTGGCGGCGAGCGCCAGCCTGGCCAGGCTGGATACGGATGATGCTCCCCACCTGATCTATGTGCCCGAGATCCCGTTTGCGCGTGAGGCTTTTCTCGCCGACCTGGAGAAGGTGGTGAGCAGGCTTGGCTGGGCCGTGGTCATCGTATCTGAAGGAATAAGTTATGCCGACGGCACGCCGGTCTTCGAGCAGCACATTCCTGCGAAAGGAAGTGTCCCGAACCGGCCCTTGATTGGAGGCGTCGCGCAGTACTTATCCGGCATAGTTGCCGAGAACCTCGGGATACGGTGCCGCAGCGAGAAACCTGGACTGATCGGAAGGTCGGCTACGGCACACGTCTCCGCTCAGGACAAGGCGGACGCGGAGCTGGTCGGCCGCAAGGCTGTCCGCGCCCTGGTGAATGGGAAGACCGACTGCATGGTTGCCCTGCGCCCTCTTGATAGCGCGGGCCGCGCCGCCACCGAGTTAGTCCAATTGGAGGACGCAAGCGGGAGTCGACGAGCGATCCCGCTTCCGTGGCTTCAGGAGGGCCCAATCCCGGTGACGGAAGATTTTCGCGCCTACCTTCGTCCTCTCATCGGCGATTTGTCGTACTATCCGCGCGCATTGCACGATCGCGGCTCTTCATAAAGATTCAACACCGGCAGCGCATCTTCTGGTAAGTTCAGGAGACCGTGGCGAGACCCGTCCGCAGGGCTCTCGCCAGCCCAAGCGCTCGCGCCTGATCGACGCAGACCTTCTAGACCGGGCAAGTGGCGGGTGCGGTTTACGAGATCAAACTGTATGCAGCAGTGCAAGGTTCAGTGGTGCCGTCGGCACCGTTGATCCAGCATACTAGCTAGACTACGGAGTGGATCCTTAATGTTGCCAGGTGAACTGCGGGCATTTCTCACTGCCGCGTTTCTGATCTTTTTTCTGGGTTCATCGTCGGCAGCTTTCGCTCAGTCGACGCTGGCCAGTATCTCGGGACGAATCGAAGACAGCAGCGGTGGTGCGGTGCCCAATGCACAGGTCACTGCTCACCGACTGGAAAGTGACACCAGTCGCTCGATCACCGCTGATGCCGAGGGAAACTACTCGCTCCTGAATGTCGAGCCGGGCCACTATGACCTCAAGGTAGAGGCCCCTGCGCTTGCCCCCACGCTCGCGAACAACGTTGAGCTTACCGCGCGGCAGCAGTTGCGCTTTGATGTCTCGCTCAAGGTCGCAGCCGCCAACGTCTCAGTAAATGTGAGCGCCGATGCGGTGGGCGTCATTGACACTGAGAACGCGCAGATTTCTGCTTCGCTTTCGCCGCGCGACGTGCTGGACCTGCCGGCCAACTATCGGGGAGCGGGATCCACCTCGCCCATGAACGTTATCCAGACTCTGCCCGGCGTCCAGCCGGACACGTCCGGCTATCCGCCGTCACCATCAACGCACCCGCAGCCCGCCCTCAAGTTCTCAATCCAGGGCGGTCTTCCTTCGCAGTCCGAAACAACAGTGGATGGCATTTCCGCACAGAACCAGACCAACAACAATACACAGAATGATGCCTTTCCGTCAGCGGAAGCGATCGCGGAGATTCGAGTCGATGGTGTCAACAACAATGCCGAGTATGGACAGCCCGGCGAAGTCACCACTGTGACCAAGAGCGGCAGCAATCGCGTCCATGGGTCGGCATACGAGTATTTACAAAATCAGTTCCTGGACGCGGTGCCGTATGGCACCATACCCTCCGAAAAGCCGCATAAAGTAGCGAATGACTTTGGCGCGAGCTTTGGCGGTCCCGTGTTCATTCCTCATCTTTACCACGGACAGGATAAGACTTTCTTTTTCGGAGATTATGAAGGGCTGCGCTATCCGCAATCAGACGTCCTGCACGCCAAGGTACCGACGACGCTGATGAAACAGGGAAATTTTTCTCAGGAGACCACTACCCCACTTACTAATCCGTTTACGGGAGGTACCTATCTCAATAACACAGTCCCGATCAATGCAAGCTCAGCGCCCTTCCTGCAGTTCTATCCCGATCCGAATGTCGACGCGAACCTGTCGTTGGGCGGAGCGATCGCAGACAGAGGATATAACTACCTTGCCCTGCAGCGAGACGATATCAGCTCAAATCAGTTTGATCTCCGGGGTGACGAGAACTTCAGTCAGCGGATATCGGTGTTTGGGCGCTACACCCAAAAGGACGTGAGTCAGTTGCAGCCGGTCGATCTCGTTTTGCCATATAGCACCGCGTATGCGCACTACCAGATCCTGGCGAGCAGCTTCAACTACGTCTTCTCACCTCACCTTGCAGATGAATTCCGATTCGGTTTTACCTTCGAACGCGACGGCAACAGCAATCCCTTCAATGGACCTGCTTTTACTACTTCGACCAACCTCAACGGCGTGACACCCGCCTTCTTCGACGGCATCCCGCACCTGGGCTTCCAGGTTGTTAACTCGATAGGCTCGCGGCTCGGCTTTGAAGAGCGGTCGCGCATCTTTCAGTATGTAGATAACCTCACCCTGCAGGCCGGGTCACACTCGATCCGCTTTGGCGCAGACATTCGCCATCTTATCGCTCATACAGAAGCAGGCGGCTCCACTTTTTCGATCAATTACGGCAATTTCTTCTTTACTCCGGCGGACTCGGCTACCGGTCAGGAGTTCGCTGACTTTCTCGTCGGAGTACCTTATCAGTCGCAAACCGATTCGATCGAGCAGGATAACCAGGCTACCGCCGATTCGTACGCGTTCTATGCGCAGGATAACTGGAATGCCACCCCGAAGCTCAATCTTACTTTTGGCCTGCGATACGAGTACCATCCGGCGCTCTCTTCCGCAAACGGACTGGTGGGCAACTTCGATCCCTCGGTGCCATTATCGGGACGCCTGATTTACGACGCCGGTTACGCGAGCACACTGTCTGTGCCCGAGCTTGCAAATGTGAACGCCTGTCAGACGCCGGGAGTCAACAATCCATATGCGACCAACGCCCCGCTGAACGGCGCTCCTTGCACGCCGGTAGTGACCAATACGCAGCTTGGTCTGCCGGGCGGCTTGAGGAATGCTCCCAAGCTCCGCTTTGAGCCGCGCTTCGGGTTTGCGTATCGTCCCTTCAACAATGACCGGACAGTGGTCCGAGGCGGGACCGGTTATTACAACATCACCACGACAGGTGCTCTCTTCTACGCGATTGCTCAGACGCTGCAATCAAATTTTCAGACCTTTACTCAGACCTACGCAAACACGCCGGCCAACGGTAGCGCCTACGGCCCTGCCTTTGCCTTCCCGAACACAACGCCCAACGGCAACGTTTTCACGCCTTCCCCTGGAAGTGTCTACTTCTACGCAGCCATTGATACAGACTGGCATGATCCGTATTCGCTGCAAAGCGACTTATCGATCGATCACGATTTCGGGCACAATATCGGGTTCCGCATATCCTACGTCGGCCTGCATACGTGGCATTTGATCTGGCAGCCGGAGTATAACCAGCTGCCGAAATCTTCGACCACCCCCTACTCAGCGCAACCGCGCAGCGCCTATCCGTTTCCTAATTTCTACGCGATTACCGGACGCAGTACCCAGGCGCAGTCTGACTATCACTCGGGGCAGGTAGAAGTCTCGCATCGTCTAAGTCACGGGCTATCCTTTGATTCCACTTATACCTTCGCCAAAAATCTTGCGGACAATCAGGGAACTAACGGCAGTTTTAACGGCAGCTCCTTTGTCGATGAGCAAGGTGGCTATAACCCAACGGACACGTTCAATCGCCACCAGGACTATGGCAACGTAAGCTCGACGCGCCGTCATCGCTGGCTGAGCACAGCTATCTATGAACTGCCGTTCGGCCGCGGCAAGGAGTTCGGCTCGAACATGAGCCGTCTGGCTGATTTAGCGGTAGGCGGCTGGCAGGTGAGCAACATCTTTTTGTGGCAGAGCGGCACGTTCATCACAGCGGCGTTACCTTACTACGACATCGATCCTTCCGGGACAGGCTCAGGACCGATTGGTGGTGCTTTGCAGAGGCCGGACCGTGTCGCCAACGGAAACACCAGCCGACACAACCGCAACCAGTGGTTCAATCCCAATGCGTTTGCCTGCCCGGGCCAGACAGGATACGCTTCGCTGTACCCTTCGGCCGCGACCGGCGCGACCCCGTGTAATGTTGGCGTCGGTTCGGCGCCTATCGGGCGTTTTGGCACAGAGAGTATCGGTGACTTGACCGGGCCGGGGACAGTGTCGCTTTCCTCCGGTGTCTCCAAGTCAATCACCATTGTGGAGGGAGTAAGGCTGCGCGGCGAAGCGACCTTCACCAATGTTCTGAACCACACCAACCTGGCAGATCCAATGACAGACATAAGCCAGGCGAACTTCGGTCAGATCACGCAGGCGCGAGGCTCGGATTTTGGAGGAAACCGCACCGGTCAGCTGTCGCTCAAGATCGAGTTCTAGCTGGCTCCTGCCTTGTCCCGCAGTTAGGTCTGTTACTTATCGCTGAAGGACTCGCCCCTGCATGGCTAGGTGGACCTATGCCATTTAGCTGAGCGATATCTGCAGCGAAGTTATGCTCGCAGCCGGAAACGTATGCATCAACCTTCCCGCTGAAGGAGCGTTGACGCTAGCAGCCGCGGCTTTCACCGTATCCGGATGCTCAAAGTCGTTGTGATCGTGCACGTCGTGCGAGGCAAGCACCGTGCCTGTGAGCGATGCGATGCTTGCACCGCGCACAACGATCTCGGTGGTCATGGCGCGATCCAGATGTGGATTCACGACCGTGAGAGTAAGCGCCTTGGCCCGGATCGAGGCCGAGCCGCTCAGCCCTGCAAGCCGCGTCACAGGTGCGATCTGGCCGGTGGTGCTGTTGCCCCCCACCTGCACTGAAGCCGAGCTCAGGGGGTTGTCGATGCTGGGCGTCGAGAACTCTGCACGAACGGCTTGTGCTCCGCGATGCGGTAAGTACATTTTGAAAACGTGGAAGGTCGGTGTAACTGTGAACTTATCTTCCTGGGCGAGCATAAGTGAGTGGAGGCAGTTGACGGATTGGGCGACCGCCGCCGCGCCGACTTTATCCGCGTGCCGTTGGAAAATGTCAAAGTTAATTCCCGTTAGCAAAGCATCACGCATCGTGGACTGTTGCGACAGGTTGTAGTTCGGGCCCAGCTCCGTTCCCTTGCCGTACCATGCACCCCACTCGTCGACCACCAGCTTCACCGGCGGCTGCCCTGGAGTGTTGCCCATCGCGCGATAATGATCGGTAACTACCTTTTCCATCAAGCTGCCGCGCGTCAGCAGGTCGTAATAGTCGTCGGCGTTAAATGCCAATGCATCCCCGCTGGCGAACTTTGTCGCTGTTCCGGATGTGTAGTAATGGATTGATAATCCCCAAAGCTTTCGCCGTTCCGGGTTGGCATAGAGTGACTTGAAGAGGCGGGTCGTCCAGTCAACATCGTCTCCGTTCGGTCCCACCGCGACAAAGCGCAAGGGCGCCGGGCCATAACTCGGCGTCCAGGTGGTGAAGCGGCGAAAGGCCGCGGCATACTCTTCGGGCGTCATGTTACCGCCGCATCCCCAGCTCTCGTTGCCGACTCCCCAGAGGTCAACGTTGAACGGTTCCGGATCTCCGTTGGCAGCACGCTGCGCGGCAAGCGCGTCCGGTGCCGCGGGCGCCGCCGAGTTCGAGTTCTGGTCACCGGCGGGAGCATTGCAATACTCGATTTCCTGGTAAAAGTCGCGCGCCGGTTGGGTGCGCACATTCGCTGCCAGGTAAGGTTTGCAACCGATCTCGCGGCAGGTGTGCATGAACTCGTGCAGACCATACTGGTTGGTCTCCTGCTGGTCCCAGAAGGCAGTGCGTGCCGGGCGCTTGTTGCGCGGTCCCAGACCATCATGCCAGTCGTAGGAGTCAGCAAAGCAGCCGCCTGGCCAACGCAGCAGCGGCGCCTGTACGGCGCGCATGGTCTCGATGAAGGCGGTACGGATACCGTTCTGGTTCGGTATCTTCGACTTTTCACCGACCCAAACGCCGTCATAGATGACGCCGCCCAGGTGCTCGATGAAGTGTGAGTAGATCTCGGGCGAGATGGTGCCGATAGGTTCCGCCGGGACTATCTCGATGTGCGCATCCGCCAGCGCTGATTGCGACCGCAGCGGCGTACTCTGGAGCGCCATGGCGGTGGCAGCCAGGGTCGAGGCCTTGAGGAAGCTGCGCCGCGAGGTGGTGTGGAGCGTCATAGAGAGAACCCTTCTGGACCTCGAGTATCTTTAGAGCAGGCGGACCGCGAAGCGTAGCCAACAAGAGTGAGCAGGTGGGCCATTCGAGTAAACGGTTACTATAACTTGTCGCGCGCGCTTTTCTCTAGCGAGCCGCCAACCTTGATCAGCTTTCCGGCTCCTTGCCATTTGGCTATCCACGCTGACGACCGCTCGCACTATGATGGCGCATGGCGAAAACTTCCCTGGAGCCGACCGGCCTGATCACCGAACCAACTCTCCAAGTGGCTCCCACGCGTCGACTGGTGTCGGTCGACCTGCTGCGCGGACTGACCCTCGCCTTCATGATCCTGGTGAACGACAACGGCGATGAGCGGGTCGCATACTGGCCGCTGAAGCATGCCGCCTGGAGCGGCTTTACCCCCACCGATCTTGTCTTTCCGACCTTTCTCTTTGTCGTCGGAATCACCATCGTTCTCTCAACCGGAAAGCGGCTGCAGCAGGGCGCAACCAGGGCCTCGCTGATCGCGCACATCGCTCGCCGGGCCCTGATCCTCTTCCTGCTGGGCCTGGTGGTCAACAGTGCGCCCTTCTTCCGGCTTTCGACCATGCGCTACTACGGCGTCCTTCCGCGGATCGCCATCTGCTACCTCATCGTGGCCACGTTCTACACACTGCGTCCTGGCTGGCGCAGTAAGGTGGTGGCGCTGGTGGTCGCACTGGCCGGCTACTACGCGCTGATGCGACTGGTCCCGGTGCCCGGCTATGGCCTGCCCGGGCGCGACGTTCCCCTGCTCGATCACGATGGCAACCTGGCGGCGTGGCTCGATCGGCAGATCTTTTCGCCGGCACATTTGTATGAGCGCACCCGCGACCCCGAGGGACTGCTGAGCACGCTGCCGGCACTGGGCACCACGCTCATGGGCACGCTTACCGGGATCTGGCTCAAGACCAGCCGCACCCTGCAGCAGAAAGCAGTCGGGATTGCGGTTGCCGGCGGGTCGTCGGTCGCCGCGGGACTGCTGTGGAACCTGGCCTTCCCCATCAACAAAAAGCTGTGGACCAGCTCCTACGTCTTGTTTGCGGGCGGCTTAAGCCTGCTGCTGCTGGCGCTGTTTATCTGGATCGCGGACCTCCGCCCTGCGCAGGAGCAGCCGAGCCGGCTGCGACAGTCGCTGCTGGTCTTTGGAACCAACGCGATCTTCGCATACGTCCTCTCGGAGGTGCTGGCGAGCATCTTTGGGGCTATCCACATGGGTGGAGGACTGAACCTGCAGCAGTGGCTCTACCGCCGGATTCATGAAGTCATCGCCAGTGGTGCTTTCGCCTCGCTGACCTATAGCCTGGCTTATGTTGCGCTTTGCTGGATCGTCGTCTACTTCGCGCTCTACCGGCGTCGGATCTTCCTGAAGATTTGAGCATCCAGGAAGGCGTGTCGAACGGCAAAGGGGCTTCGCGGCACATCTGAATCTGCGCCTGTTCCGCGGAGGTTGCCGTTCCACCGCACCGCGCACGAATGCTCTAGCATGGAGTCTGATGCCACCGGTACGGCTGCCATCCCGTTCCTCGTTTGAGACTACGCTGGCCAGCGCCAACCGCACCATGCTGCTGAGCGAGATCGTCTCGCTCGCGATCGACAGCTTTCGCGCCTCCAAGGTCCGCTTTGCCCTTACGGCCCTCGGCATGGTCATCGGAACGGCGGCGCTGATTCTTGTGGTCACCATCGGGCTTACCGGCAAGCAGTACATCCTCGCTGAGCTC
Organism: uncultured Acidobacteriaceae bacterium; assembly: GCA_964252445.1. GTDB lineage: Bacteria > Acidobacteriota > Terriglobia > Terriglobales > Acidobacteriaceae > EB88. The sequence goes on from CAXUND010000009.1 coordinate 30,049, forward strand.
CAGAGTATCGGCACCAACATGGTCGAGGTCGAGTTTTCAGGCGGCGGCACCGCCGGAGCTGTGGCTGATACCCACCGCGACTTCCTGACGCACGACGATGAGCGCGCGGTCGACGAGCAGGTCCCAGCAGTGGCTGCCTCCTCGCCGATGCTGGAGATGCATGACCGGATCACCTTCCCCGGGGCCCTGGTGAAGGATGTGCTGGTGCTGGGCGTAAATCCTCAGTACAAGCAGGTGCGCAATCTGCTGGTGCTCTCAGGCCGATTCTTTGACGAGGAAGACGAAGACACCCATGCCAAGGTGGCGCTGATCACAGCGCTATTCGCACAGGAGATGTTCGGCAGCCCTGATGCCGCGGTCAACTCGACCATACAGCTCTCGGGCATTCCGGTGACCATCATCGGCGTCTTCAAGGAGTCGGTTGACACTTTTGGACAGTCCGAGATCGCCGACGAGACAGTGCTGATGCCCTACTCCGTGGCTCGCTACTTTACTGGCACCGATGACGTGAAACAGATCTTCTTCTCCATTCGCGACCAGAATGACGTGGAAGAGGCCGCGAAGGAGATTGTCGCCGTCATCCACTCGCGCCATCAGAAAAATTCTGTCTACCGCACGCAAACCCTGACCGACATCCTGACCGTGGCGGCTACGATTGCCGATGCGCTGACGGTCGTCCTGCTGCTGGTGGCTACGGTGACCATCGCGGTCGGCGGAGTGGGCATCATGAACATCATGCTCGCCACCGTGCGCTCGCGCATTCGCGAGATCGGCATCCGCAAGGCCATGGGCGCAACTGCGCGAGAGATTAAACTGCAGTTCCTGATCGAGGCGGTCTTTATCTCGCTTGCCGGAGGCATCATCGGCACCGTTGTCGGTCTCGCGCTGCCTCTATCGCTGCGCTTCTTCACCTCCTACAGCATTCCGATCTCGCCTTGGTCGGTGGTGGTCGCGCTGGTTACCTCGACCATGGTGGGGGTGATCTTTGGCACGCTGCCGGCAAACCGCGCAGCGGAGCTAGACCCGGTCGAGTCGCTTAAGTACGAGTAGGTTCAGGCGGGTAAAACTTGAGCTCGGGCATGGGAAAGTCGCGGCGGTTGGCGGTCATCAGGGTGAGATCGTGCTCAAGCGCCGTCGCGGCGATGATTGCATCCGGCACCTGAATGGTCCTGCCCTGGCGCGCCCAGGTGTTGATCAGCCAACCGGCTCGCTCTCCTATAGCCGCGTCCGTTGGATAGCAGGTCAGACGCTGAATCAAGCTCCCTGCTCGCTGGAGCTCGTTCGGCCGCAAGCCGGCATAGAGTTCCGTGATGTTTACCGCACAGGTAGCGAGGATGTGGCCGCTATCTACAAGCTCTCTGAAAACTGGGCTGGCCCGGCTCCTAGTGGCATCGATCAGCACTGTTGAATCGAGCAGAACAATCATCCTGCTTTCTTCTCTTCCGCCATCCCATCGGCGATAATGCCTTCGATACGTTCCTGCCAAGGCCGTCGCAGCTCATCCAGCCACGCCTTGGTGCCATTCGCGAACTCAGGATGGTCCTCATCCTTCATGATCGGCTCTTCATTGTCGAGGTAGTTCAGCCACCAGCGTTTGCGCAATTCTGCCTTCACGGTCTCTGCGATGAAGGCGCTTCGGCCACGCGGACCGACCAGATCATCAATCTCTTTGACTAACTCAGTAGGTAGAACTACGTGTGCGCGCTTTGTGGGCATATCCGGCTCCACTGCCAGTGTGACATCCGCGCGCACAAAGAACAAGCTGTAAACCCTGCCGAGAAAGCCTGCTGATAAACTGGTTAGGACGAGTCTTCGCTGTTTTCAGCGCCGCTCCCACACATCTGTACACGAAGCAAAGAATAGGAAACCTGCGCCTGTGTCCACCGCAATACGCAACATCGCCATCATTGCCCACGTTGATCATGGGAAAACGACGCTGGTCGACGCCATGCTGCGGCAGTCGGGCACCTTCCGCGAGAACGAAGCGCTCACGGAGCGGGTCATGGATTCGAATGACCTCGAGCGCGAGCGCGGCATCACCATCCTGGCGAAATCCACGGCCATCTTTTACAAGGGTTCGAAGATCAACATCGTCGACACGCCGGGCCACGCCGACTTCGGCGGTGAGGTCGAGCGGGCGCTCAAGATGGTCGACGCTGTCGTCCTGCTGGTCGACGCATCCGAAGGTCCGCTGCCGCAGACCCGCTACGTGCTCTCCAAAGCACTCGAGGCCAAGCTGCCGCCGATCCTGGTTATCAACAAGATCGACCGTCCTGACGCCCGTCCGCAGGAGGTCCTGAACGAGGTCTATGATCTGTTCATCGACCTGGACGCCGCCGAAGACCAGCTCGATTTTCCCGTCCTCTACACCAACGGCAAGCTCGGCCTCGCGAGCACCTCCGCCGACAAGATTGGCGAAAACCTGCAGCCGCTGTTTGAGACCATCATTCAAACCGCTCCGGCGGCGGGCGGCGATCCCGGCGCAAACCTGCAAATCCTGGTCACCAACCTCGACTACTCGGACTACCTCGGGCGCCTGGCCATTGCCCGCGTCTTCAACGGAACGCTCAAGACGGGCGATGAAGTCATGGTCTCGAAGCGCGATCTCTCGCTTGAAAAGGTCAAGATCACCAAGCTCTTCACTTTCTCCGGTCTCAAGCGCGTGGACACCGAGCAGACCGAGCTGGGGGACATCATTGCGATCGCCGGCATTCCGGGCATCACCATCGGCGAGTCCATCACGTCCGTCGACAACCCGCAGCCGCTCCCGCTGATTGTTATCGACGAGCCCACCATCGCCATGCAGATGTCGGTGAACAATTCGCCCTTCGCCGGCAAGGAAGGGAACCTGGTCACCTCGCGCAACATCCGCGAGCGCCTGGATAAGGAGCTGCTGACCAACGTCTCGATCCGGGTCGAGGAGACAGGCTCGCCGGACAGCTTCAAGATCCTGGGACGCGGCGAGCTGCAGCTCTCCATCCTGATCGAAATGATGCGGCGGGAGGGATTCGAGATGATGGTCGGCCGCCCGGAGATCGTCACCAAGCGGGTCGACGATAAGCTGATGGAACCGGTCGAACTGCTCACCATCGACATCCCCGACAACTTCGTCGGTACCATCATCGAGCGCCTTGGTCCGCGCAAGGGCGAGATGGTCAAAATGCATTCGCACGGCTACGGGCGCACCCGCATGGAGTTCAAGATACCCTCGCGCGGACTCATCGGTCTGCGGTCCGAGCTGCTGACTGAGACCCGCGGGACCATCATTATGAACTCGCTCTTCGACGGCTACATTCCCTACCAGGGCGAAATCCCGCAGCGGCCGTCGGGTGCGCTCATCTCCGACCGTGTCGGTCCCACGACGACCTACGCTCTCAACGGGCTGCAGGACCGCGGCGTTCTCTTCGTGCCCTCGGGAATCGACGTGTACGAGGGCATGATCATCGGCGAGCACTCGCGCGACAACGACCTGGACGTGAATGTTGTCCGCGAGAAGAAGCTGACCAACATGCGCGCCTCCTCAGCCGACGAGGCGCTGCGCCTGGTTCCGCATCGGGCGATGAACCTGGAACAGGCGATCGAGTTCATCGCTGAAGATGAGCTGGTCGAGGTCACACCTAAGTCATTGCGGCTGCGTAAAAAGATCCTCCAGGCTAACCGTCGTCCACGGCGCAATGCTGCTCCGTCCGCGTAAGCTTGCATCAGTCACGACACCAATAAGGATGAACGCGGCTCCGCCCTACGATGCAGCAGCAGCCTAACCTGTTCTCTCACGAAACGCCGGCAGGCACGCCGCAGGAGGCCGCACCACGGCCGCAGCTTCCTCCCCTGCCATGGATGTCGCTTGTAGAGATCTGGGTCAGCATTGTGGTGCAGCTCTATCTGGGCCTGCTGATCTTCGCCCTTCCCTGGCTACACTTCTGGACGGAGAACAGCCTCTTCACCTACGGTCCGCTGCTGCTCGCCTTGGGCAGCAGCGGATTTGTGCGCGGAGCGGTCTCCGGACTCGGGCTGCTGAACGTCTATCTCGCCTGCTTAGAGGCGCTCCGCGCGCGCCGCCTCCGTTAGGGCTTGCGCCTGTTCGTGTCCGCAAGCCTTCCGGTACCTTGACGCCGCGCGACCACTCCGGCGATTCTGACCAGAGATGCCCGATCCCGATCCGTTGCCTCGCGCGCTGCTGGCGTATGAGAATCCCGAGTTCCTCGACAGCCCCGACGGCCGCATGCTCCGGATCCTCGCCGAGTACGCGGAGCCGCTGGCTCGCTTTCGCCGCGAGAACATCCAGGACACCGTCGTTTTCTTCGGATCGGCGCGCTTTGCCGAGACGCCGCGCGAGACTTCGCCAGAGATGGTGCGCTTCTACGACGAGGCCCGCCAGCTCGCCTTCCTGCTTACCAGGTGGTCGCAGACACTCGCCAGCAGTCACCATCGTTTCGTCGTAACCTCTGGCGGTGGCCCCGGCATCATGGAAGCAGCCAACCGCGGCGCATGGGATGCCGGCGGCAAGAGCATCGGCCTCAACATCCGGCTGCCGTCTGAGCAGGCGCCGAATCGCTGGATCACTCCTGCGCTCTCGATCGACTTTCACTATTTCTTCATGCGCAAGTACTGGTTCGCCTATCTGGCCAAGGCGCTGGTAGTCTTTCCTGGCGGCTTCGGCACACTGGACGAGATGTTTGAGGTTTTGACCCTGGCGCAAACCGGAAAGCTGGCAAAAAACATCATCGTTCTGCTTTACGGGTCTACCTACTGGAAGACAGTTTTGAACTTCGAAAGCCTGGTCGCGAACGGCGCCATCCGCGCCGAGGATCTGGAACTATTTGCTTATGTGGATACGCCGGACGATGCCTTCCATGCGTTGCAGACAGGATTGACACGATACCATCTGGAGAGGGTAGAGGAGACAGAACTTACCGATGACGCAGACCTGAGGCCTGAAATCGCACATACCCGCGGCTGAAGAGCAACGATTGTTTCCCTCCGGGGTAATACCTAATTGGGAACCATTTGCGGATTGAACGTTCATTCGCAGACACGTAATGCCCCATTCATGCTGCACTTTGATACTCGATTTCAAGCCAGGAGGGCGCTCAGATGGCCGCACACCGGGAAGTTTCCTACCTCTGGAACGACAAAGATGCGCCGCGCGACTATGGCACCGGCGTTTCGCTGCACAGCCATACAAACCAATCCCGGGAGACGCTGGACTTCCTGGCAAACCTCGGCAAGCGGGTGGACTGGATCCGCAACCTGCTCGACAGGGCGGAGGCCCGCGCCCGGGCGAACCACAGGATCGCAGTCGACTACTCGCAAAGCTTCTGGACTCCGCCGTTAACGCCGCGTCTCGCCTTTGACCTTGAGAGCGGACAGATCCAGAGGCTGGGGCTGCAGTCCCTGGTGTCGCTTTCGGATCACGACAATATCAAGGCGCCCATGCTGTTGCGTACGGTCGCCGCGGCGCGCCACATCCCGGTCTCCGTTGAGTGGAGCGTTCCCTACGGAGCGGACCAGAGTTTTCATCTGGGCATCCACAACCTGCCCAGCGAAAGCGGCCAGGCCTGGATGGAAACCCTTCTCGAATGCACTGAGAACCCTTCGGACCGGAAGGTGCACTCGATCCTTGCGGCGTTGCATGCTCTGCCGAACGTACTGATTGTCTTCAACCATCCTGCCTGGGATCTCTACATGATCGGCGCCGCCCGGCACCAGGGATTGATTCGCCAATTCATGCAGGAGAACGGGGAGTACATCCACGCGCTCGAGTTGAACGGGCTGCGCAGATGGCAGGAAAACCGGCAGGTCAAGGCGATCGCGCGTGAATGGAACAAGCTGCTCATCTCGGGGGGCGACCGCCACGGCATGGAGCCCAACGCCAACATCAATCTCACCAACGCTGCCAGCTTCACGGAGTTCGTCCACGAGGTGCGCTACGAAGGCAAGAGCCACGTGCTCTTCATGCCGCAGTATGCGGAGCCGTACAAGCACCGGCTGCTGCAGGCCGCGCTGGACGTGGTAAGGCTTCATCCCGACTTCCCCCTCGGCTCGCGGCGCTGGGATGATCGCGTCTTCCACCCGGATGTCAGCGGCGTTCCACGGCCGCTGAGCCAGCTTTGGCCCGATGGCAGTGCTCCCTGGTACATCACCTACAGCATTATGGTCGTGCGGCTGATGGGCAGCCAGCCGGTTTACGGCAGCCTGCGCATGGCATGGGACGAGTCCTGCGAACTGCAACTGGTGCTTGGGGATTAGCAAGCGATCGAGTATCGCCCGGAACGGAGTGCCCCTATGGCAGAGACCCCGCTCCAGACTGCATGCTGGACTCAATCCCTGACTGAGCTAGGGTGTCAGCCGCGGACCTGCGCGGCTGACACTCTCAGCAGGGCAGACGCCGCCGGCACAACCACTCCGCGGGTCGCATACTTTCCCGATTCCTTTCATGAAGTAAATGGCGTCGCGCACACCAGCCGACACTTCGAAGCCTTTGCCCGCAGGCGGTCGATGCCGTTTCTCTGTGTGCGGGCGGGCCGACGTGCCGAGCCTCTCGAGAGTACGGGCTCCGTCACCACGCTGGAGCTGCCCCGCGGGTTCTTCTCCTTCGTGCTGGATAAGGACCTGCGGTTCGACGTCAGCTTCTTTCGTCACTCCCGGCACATCGTGCGGGCGCTACGGCAGTTTCGCCCGGATATCATCCACATCACCGGGCCCAGCGAAGTAGGCCTGCTGGGGGCGTGGCTGGCCCTTCGCCTGCACATTCCCCTGGTCGCCTCCTGGCACACCAATGTCCATGAGTACGCGGCCACACGCGCAAACTGGCTGCTGGATCGTCTGCCGCGCGCAAAGCGTGCCCGCGCGGCTGCCATGATTGAAGCTACCGCGCTGTGGGCGTCCGCGGTCTTCTACCGCAGGGCGCGGGTGCTGTTTGCGCCGAATGCGCAGCTTTGCGCGCAGCTCGAGAAGGCGACCGGCCGGACGTGCCTGCTGATGCAGCGCGGCGTGGACGCGGAACTGTTTTCCCCCGAACGTCGCACGCGAGCCGCCGGGGGCGAGTTTGTGCTTGGTTTTGTGGGTCGATTATCGGTTGAAAAGAATATCCAGTTGCTGGCGAGGGTGCATGACGAGCTGATCGCATCCGGTGTCGGAAACTTCCGCTTTCTGATCATCGGGCAGGGCTTAGAGGAGCCGTGGTTGCGTTCGAAGATGCCCAGGGCCACCTTCACCGGCGTCCTCCGGGGAGCGCCCCTGGCTGAGGCCTACGCCAACATGGATCTCTTCCTGTTCCCCTCGCATACGGATACGTTCGGAAACGTGGTTCTTGAAGCGATGGCATCCGGGATCCCCGCCATTGTGACCCCGGATGGCGGCCCCTGCCATCTGGTGCGGGATGGTGAGACCGGGCGGATCGCCAGGGATGAGGACTTTACCAGCGCGACGCTGGCGGTGATGAGAGACCGCGAGCTGCACGCCAGGATGAGCATGGCGGCCCGGCGGTACGCGTGCGGAGCCTCCTGGGATGCGGTGTTTGAGGAAGTTTATGCAGGCTATGGATTAGCGGTCGAGCGACCGCTTGCAACTCTGGGCAGCCTGGCCCCGCTGGGCTTTCGCGCAGGCACCTGACAAAAGAGCGGCCATCCGGCCGCCCGCCCTGCCTGATTCTGTTTTTGGTGCCGAAGAGAGGACTTGAACCTCCACACCCTTGCGAGTACATGGACCTGAACCATGCGCGTCTGCCAATTCCGCCACTTCGGCACAACCCGATCCGGCCGGGACCGTGATCTGCCGGCAAGTCCAAGTGTCACAAAGCAGCAGTTTTCTGTCAAATGAGTGGCCTGCTCCACGCGCGCCGGCACTGACGTACTGTGACGCAAATGATTGCGCGAGACAGCGGCCGACCGGCGGGGCATCGAAGAGTAAGCTGGTTTGCATCGGGAGTGTGAAAGCACGGATGAGTGCAGCAAGGATTCCAGAGGATCAATCCAGGCAGATTCGCTCACTGGTGCACGATGTGGCCAATGCCCTGGAGACTATCGTGATGACGCACTACCTGTTGACCATGGCCGAACCCACCGCGCAGACCAAACAGTGGCTGGACATGATGGAAGCGGGAGTCAAGAAGGCCGCATCACTGAACAAGGAACTGGGGGAGTATGTGCACCAGCACAGCTGAACTCCCCCGTCCGCGCGTCAGGAAACCAGCTTGGCGTCGAGCGTAATCTCGGCGTTGTTCGCGAACAGTTTCGAGACCGGGCAGCCCGCTTTAGCGCCCGCTGCCGCCTTCTGGAAGGTGGCGTCCTCTGCGCCGGGGATCTTGACCGTCGTGTCGAGATGAATCTTGGAGATGCCAAAGCCGCCCTCAACCGGAACGATGGTGACCGCCGCAGTGGTCTCGATCGATTCGGCCTTGAGGTTGTGCTCTCCCAGCATGGCGCTCAGCGCCATCGAAAAGCAGCTGGCGTGCGCGGCTGCAATCAGCTCCTCGGGATTGGTGCCGGTCCCACTCTCAAAGCGTCCGCTGAAGTTGTAAGGCGACTCTTTGAGGACGCCGGTTTGGGTGGAGACCACGCCCTCGCCGTCCTTGAGACCGCCCTTCCACACTGCGCTTGCCGTCCGTACCATGTGTGCTCCTTTAGGGTTGGGGAAAGTTGACCACGGGTGAAATGGATTAGTGCTGGCCAAGCCGCTCGAGCACCACGCTCCTGGTGTTCACGGTAGCGCCCTGGTGGAGCGTCAGCTGGCCGCGCAGCAGATAGTAGCCCAGCACAGACGGGCTTGTCGCGCGCCCGCGACCGAGCGACCCAGAGAAGGAGTAGAACTCTCCATGTACTGTGCGCGTGGTGAAGTGCACCGTACCCGCAACCGCGTCTCCGGCGGCAAAGTCGTAGGTAAGCGGCGCGGAAGCAGCATGGCCGGCCTCGCTGCGCTTGAGCAGATAGCCGCGCAGCGCGTGTTCTTCGACATAGAGCTCAATGACCTCGCCGGTCTCGCCGAACTGGTACTCGCCATCTGCATCCGGAGGCAGGCTCGACCGAGCAGCCTTGCCCGGCGACACCGCTGTTCCGTTTGCTTCTGGTGCGTTCGCCGCGCGGTGCTGCAGCGCCGGCGCCTGCTGCAGGGAGAACAACAGCAGAAGCTCCACCATCACTGCGCGCCACCCTGGCTTGCCTTGCGCGCCGCCTCAAACTCGTCCCCGCTCTGCCATCCCACCGAGGACGCCGCGCTCGCCTCCCATCCCAGCACCAGTCCGAACTGGGCCATCCGTGCATCCCCGCGGAAGTCCATCTCCGGATGGTACTCATCGGAAGGCTGATGGTAGTGGTGATCGACATAATCCTTCGCCTTGGCCACGCCCCAGGCCTCGTCATGGCCCTCGAAAAGCGTGCCCTGCCCGATCGAGAACGCCGGCACCCCCACGCGCGCAAGCGAGAAGTGATCCGAACGATAGTAGTGCCCGGCGCTCGGAACATGATCGGGCTGGATGGCCAGGCGGAAGGCCTTTGCCGTGGCTTCTACTTCCGGGTAAAAGGTGGTGCGCTCGGCGCCCGATACCTCCGCGGATGCAGGTACGCCGATCGGGTCGAGATCGTCATAGTTCAGGTCGAGCGCGATCTGCGAGGCGGGCACAGGCGGGTGCATGCCAAGATACTGCGAGCCCAGCAGGCCCTGTTCTTCAGCCGTGACCGCGGCGAAGTAGACCGTGTGCGGTGGCGCAGGTCCCTGCGCAAACGCGCGAGCGAGCTCGAGCACGATGCCGCAACCGGTCGCATTATCGGCCGCGCCGTTGTAGATCTGATCTCCCTTCGCAGCGGGGTCGATGCCCAGGTGATCGTAGTGCGCCGTGTAGAGGACCGACGGCCCAGGTCCGGTGCCCGCGACCATGCCCACCACGTTAGCCGACTCATACGGCCGGACCTGGCTGGCAACATGCGCGACCAGTGACACCGGCAGCTCGACCGCCTTGAACCCGGGCTTGCCCGCGGCGACAATTTCGCGGTCAGCATCAAGCCCCGCCATAGCCAGCAGCTTGCGCGCCACGTCCAGCTGGATCCAGCTTGCAGCCTGAAGCGTCGCCAGAGGGTCGCCCTTCAGGTACGACTTCTCAATCGCCTGCGAGTTCTGAACCACCGACCAGGGATAGCTGGCCAGGTCTTCGCGGTGGATGATAAGCACGCCCGCCGCGCCGCGGCGTGCAGCCTCCTCGTACTTGTATGTCCAGCGGCCATAGTAGGTCATGGTCTTGCCCTTGAAGAACTTCTCATCCTCCGAGGGCGGCTCGTTGACGATCACCAGCAGGATCTTTCCTTTCACGTCCACGCCGGCATAGTCGTCCCAGTGGTACTCGGGCGCATGGATACCGTACCCGACGAAGACGATGGGTGCACTGATGTCCGCGGCCGGCTCTCCCCGCTCATCCTTGGTCACGTAATCGGCGCCGTAGGCGAGCTTGAGCGGTGCACCGTTCTTTGGCGAAAGCGTAAAGCTGGTTTGGTCTTCAACAGTGTGCACAGCATAGAGAGGCACGTTCTGGAAGTAAGTACCGTTGTCCCCGGCAGGCTTCAGACCGTCGAGCGCAAACTCGGTCGCGATATACTCGGCCGCCAGCTGCGCCCCGCGCTTGCCGGGTCCGCGGCCTTCGAGCAGATCGCTTGCCAGGAAGCGTACATGGGCGCGAATCTTCTCAGGATCAATCGAAGCCGCCGCCTGCTGCGCCGATGCGGGAACGCCAGGTACAGCGGGCACCGGCGGCATCTGGGCATGGACTAGAGCAGCGGCAAGCAGGATCGCAGCAAAGGGGAAAAGTTGACGAGACATGGAACTCCTTCCAGCGATGGGATGTCTATGGAAAGTGCAAGACCAGCGAGCGGGCCGGCTCAGCCCTGTTCTAGATCAGCCTTAATCGGGCAGGTTCACCTTGTATCGGCCCACTTATAAGCTGAGCGTCTTCAGGTACTCCCGGAACGGCGGCCCCAGATCTTCGCGTTTCAGCGCGAAATCCACCATCGCCTGCAACATTCCCAGCTTGTCGCCTGCGTCATGACGTACGCCTTCAAAGCTGAAGCCGTAGACCTTCTCGGGGCCGATCAGCGCCTTGATGCCGTCTGTAAGCTGGATCTCGCCGCCTGCGCCGTTCTCCGTCGCCTCCAGCGCCTCAAAGATCGCCGGGGTCAGGATGTACCGGCCAATGATCGCGTTCTTGGACGGCGCGTCGGCAAGCTCCGGCTTCTCCACCATGCCGCTCACGTCAAAGAGCCGCGGCTCCCCCTCAACCGGATGCCCGGCCAGCACGCCATAGGCGGAGATGGCCTCTCCCTCGACCACCAGCGAGGCGATGATCGTGCCCTGCATGCGGTCGTAGGCATCGATCATCTGCTTCAGGCAAGGCGCGGGTCCCGCAATCACGTCGTCGGGCAGCAACACGGCGAAAGGCTCATCGCCCACCAGGTCTTTGGCCATCAGGACGGCGTGGCCCAGGCCGAGGGCCTCCTGCTGGCGAACAGTGACGATCTTGGCCATGGTGGCAACCTCGCGCGCGACCTTGAGCAGGGCGGTCTTGCCCTTGCGCTCCAGGTTCGCTTCCAACTCCGGGCTGATATCGAAGTGGTCTTCGATTGCTCCCTTGCCGCGCGCAGTCACAATGATGATCTCTTCAATGCCGGAGGCAATCGCCTCTTCGACGCCGTACTGGATGATGGGCTTGTCGACCAGCGCCAGCATCTCCTTGGGGATCACCTTGGTGGCGGGCAAAAAGCGGGTGCCGAGCCCGGCCGCGGGGAAAACTGCCTTGCGAACTCTCTTGCTCATCGTGGTAGGTTGCCCTTTCAGACGGGTAAGTTGTTGCGGTGGTACGCGACGCTGTCAGAGCACTGGCGAGTCGTCCCCCAGCATGGCCTTGCGCACGATCTTGATGGGCGCGCCGCCCTGCTGCATGAACTGGTCATGGAAGGCCTGGAGCGAAAATGCCGCGCCCTGCTTGGCCTGCATGTCGGCGCGGAGCTTCATGATCTCAAGTTTGCCCAGCGTGTAGTAGAGGTAGGTAGCGTCGGAGGTGCCCCGCTTCGTCTCCACTTCCGCTATGGACCGGGACTGGTAGCCTTCCTTGACGAAGAAATCAATTGCCTGGTCGGTCGTCCAGCCGGCTGTATGCATTTCGATGCCGGCGACGAAGCGTGCATCGCGCAGCAGTGCGTCCTGCAGTTGACCCAGGCGAATCAGCCTGGCGTCCCGCTCTGACGCGGCGCCGGTGCCCGGCTGGCCATAGCCTTCGTCGAGCATCATCTGCTCGCAGTAGTGGGCCCAGCCCTCGACGTTGGTGTTCGCGGTGACCAGCTTGCGCACCTTTGACAGCTGCGGCACGCCCGGCGGCGGGTCGTTGACCCACAGGAACTGCACGTAATGCCCCGGGTAGGCCTCGTGCACCGCGGTCGAAATGATGGTGCCGACGTTGAAGGCTGCCATGTGCTCGGCTATGTGTTCGGGCGTCCAGTCCTTCTCCGGCAGGGTCACATTGAAGTAAGCGGTTTTCGAGTGGGTCTCAAACGGCCCGGGTGGGTCCATCGAAGCCTGGGTGGTGGCGCGCATGAACGGCGGCGTCTCTTCCAGCGTCGGTCGCACGTCAGACGGGATCGTGATGATCTTCTTCTCGCGGATGAAAGCGATCAGTCCGTCAAAATTGCCCTGGAATGAGGAAAGCAGCTTATCGGGGGCGGGATGGACCTGGGCTAGCTCGGCCAGCACCTGCTTCGGGTCCTTCGCGGGATCGACCTCCCTGGCGACGCGCTCGAACTCGGCCTGGTTCTTGTGCAGATCAGCGTAGGCGACCTCAAGCAGCTTAGGCAGCGGCGTGTCCACCATCTCGTCGTACAAAAGCTTCTTCGAGAAGGTATCTGCCCCGAAGCGGAAGTCACCGGTCGACCC
>CAXUND010000009.1:42983-50606 GCA_964252445.1 uncultured Acidobacteriaceae bacterium
GCGGTCTTCATCCAGTCGCCATAGCTTTGAAGCGCAGCGATGACGGCGGCGTTGGTCTTGGCAAACTCGGCCTTGAGCGCCGGGTCGGTAGCATCGGTAAAGGCAGCGGGCACGTCTGTCTGGAAGAAGCTGACCAGGCCGGGAATCTGTTCGAGCGCTATTTCGGTATAGATCTTCGGCGGATTCTTGAGGTTCTTGCGCGCCTCGACAAACACCTGCGGCATCTGCTTTTCGCGCGCGACCAGCGAGCGCAGACGATCGTCAGCAGGTGCGAACTTTCGTTCCATCAACACGAAGGCAGAGCCGGTTATGCCGCTGGAGTAGTTGTCCGGGTTCTTCTCCCACATGCGAATGGTCTCAAGCGCCAGCAGGTTTGACTGGATGGCGTTGCGCATCATCGCCAGGTCAGCCTGCGCCGACGGGCTAAGATTCCCGGCCTGCACGGAGTCGAACTTGCCGGCAAAATAGTGAAGGCCGCGGATCAGTTTCTCCTGCCCCGAGCGGCTGAAGTCCTCGAGCTTTGAGTCGTACTGATGCAGGCCAACCGCGGTCGCGTACGAGGGTTGGAAGGGGAACGCGGCGTTGAAGAACTGGTCTACCAGGCTGCGGAAGGGCGTATCTTGATTCTCTTGTCCGCGCCCGGAGACACACAGCAGCGACCCCAGAACGGTGCACGCCACCACGGTAGAAAGCCTCATCTAGTCTCTCCTCCAGAACAACTCTTCTCAGCAACCTCAGGCGACAACGGTTTGATGAGAAAGTTCGCCCAGCAGCAGGCGGATTTCTATCAGCATCTCGGCCGGATCTTTGGCGCTTAGAGGGAAACGTAACACGCCCTGGGGGGTGAACTGTGCGCCCTTCTTGGCGTTCTTCGCGACCAGCTTCATCAGGTGACCGGGATCGATCGCGGCTTGCGTGGTGAAGCGCATCTGGACCTGGTCGCGCTTGCGGTCTACCTGAGAGACGCCGATCCGCTCGCATTCGGCGCGCAGCATGGCGGCTTCGAGCAGGTTTTCAACCCCCTCCGGGACGGGACCGTAGCGGTCTTCAAGTTCCTTACGAACATCATCGACGGCAGATTCACCCCCGGCGGCGGCGATCCGCTTGTAGATACGGAGGCGCTGGTTCTCCTCGCCGATATAGGTCTCATCGATGCGCAGAGGAATGCCGAGGTTGAGCTGTGTCGTCGCCTGCTCGCGCATGTCTTCGCCCTTGATGCGGCTGACTGCTTCCTCAAGCATGCCGGTGTACATTTCAAAGCCGATCGCCTCGATGTGTCCGCTCTGCTCGCCCCCCAGCATGTTGCCCGCGCCGCGCAGCTCAAGGTCGAGAGCCGCGATCTTGAAGCCCGCGCCCAGATCGGAGAACTCCTTCAGCGCAGCCAGGCGTCGCCGAGCAACATCGGTCAACTCCTGCTCCGGAGGAATGAGTAAGTAGGCGTACGAACGGCGATTTGAGCGACCTACGCGCCCACGTAGCTGGTAAAGCTCCGAAAGCCCGTGGCGGTCAGCGCGATTGATGAGGATGGTATTCGCGAGCGGAATATCCAATCCATTCTCAATAATTGTCGTTGCGACTAATACGTCATACTCGTGGTTCATAAACGCGAGCATGACCTTCTCAAGCTCACCTTCGCTCATCTGCCCATGGCCGACAATCACCCGTGCAGCGGGTACTAACTCGCGTATCTTCGCAGCTAACTCATAAATAGATTCAACGCGGTTATAGACAAAGTAGATCTGGCCGCTGCGCTCAAGCTCGAGCTCGATCGCCGATCGCACCAGCTTCTCATCAAACTTCGCGACCACCGTCTGGATCGCCATGCGATCCTTGGGCGGCGTCTCAATCACGCTCATGTCGCGCAGTCCTACCAGCGACATGTGCAGAGTTCGCGGGATCGGGGTCGCCGACATGGTCAACACATCAAGCTGCGCCCGGATCTGCTTCAGCCGCTCCTTGTGGCGCACGCCGAAGCGCTGCTCCTCATCGACGACCAGCAGGCCGATGTCGTGAAACTTCAGGTCTTTCGAGAGCAGCCGATGGGTGCCGATCAGGATGTCCACCTTGCCCTGCTCAACGCGCTCGAGAATGACCTTCTGCTCCTTCGGTGTGCGGAAGCGCGAGATCATCTCGATGTTAACGGGGAACTGGCGAAAGCGCTTCTTGAAGGTCTCGTAATGCTGGAAGCTGAGGACCGTGGTCGGGGTAAGAACGGCCACCTGCTTGCCGTCCTGCACCGCCTTGAACGCCGCGCGCATGGCGACTTCGGTCTTGCCGTAGCCTACGTCGCCGCATAGCAGGCGATCCATGGGCAGTTCGGATTCCATGTCGCGCTTGATGTCCGAAATCGCATTCAGTTGATCGTCAGTCTCGGTGAAGTCGAATGCCTCTTCAAACTCCCGCTGGAACTCATTGTCGGGCGTAAAAGCATGACCGCGCGCCGCCTTGCGCGCCGCGTAGAGCTTCAGCAGCTCGTCGGTCATGTCCTCCATGGCCTTCTTGACCTTGGCCTTGGTCTTCGCCCACTGCTGCGAGCCCAGCTTGTTGAGCGCCGGCGCCGGTCCACCTTCGCTCGATCGATACTTCTGGATCAGGTCAAGCCGCGTTAGAGGAACGTACAGCCGCGCCCCCTCGGCGAACTCTAGGATCATGAACTCGACATTGACCCCGTCCTGCTCAATCGTGCGCAGGCCCTGGTAGCAGGCAATGCCATGTTCGACGTGGACGACATAGTCGCCGATGGTGAGATCGCGAAAATCCGAGACAAACGCGGCGGTCTTCGACTTCTTGACCGCAGGACGCGCGGTGACGTCCGCTTCGTCCGAAAAATCGTTGGCGCCAAAGACCACCAGGTTAGAGTCAGCGAGTGCGACCCCGTTGGCAATCTGCGAGCGCACCAGGATCGGTGTTCGAAGATCGCCGCCCTTGAAGCTTGCCTCGGCTTCGGCGGCGACCGTGCGGCTGCCGATGCGGTAGGCAATCTCGGACTCCCGCAGCAGCGCTGCCATGCGGTCAAGCTCGCCCTGGTTCGCACACACCAGCAGCATGCGTACTTCCTGCTGCAGCAGGGTCTTGAGCTGCTCAGTGACAGCCTGGGCTGACCCGTGAAACTTCAACGTCGGTCGCGTCTCAAACGCGATTTCGCCCAGGGTCGAATCTTCTTCCAGCACATCAACGATCCCCAGCTGATCCAGATCAAGGCCCGGGTGCGAGGCAAACGCCGCCAGCAGCAGCTCCGGGCTGCCGTAGATGTCGAGCGGGCCGATCAGCGAGCCGATTCCGGAGCGCTCGTGCCGCTGCTCGATCTTGTTCCACCAGCGCTCGGTCTGGTTGCGGATCATGCCCGGCTCTTCGACGAACAGGATGGACCGGGGAAACAGGTCGAGCAGAGTTTTGTTCGCGCCCGCAACCGGGGCGAAAAACTCCCACCCGGGAAAGACCGTGGTGTGGCCGCCGGCGACCGCCCGTGTAAGCGTGTCCGGCAGATCGGCGTCGTCGAGGTGACTGCCGCTCAGCCGCGTGTGCACGGCAGCCAGCAGCCGCTCGGTGACCGGCGTTTCCGTCAAGGGGAGCAGAACGGCCTCGTCCAGCGGATTGGACGAGCGCTGCGACTCCGGGTCGAAGCGGCGGATCGACTCAATCTCGTCGCCGAAGAACTCGAAACGCACCGGCCGCTCGGCTTCCGGGGAGTAGACGTCAAGAATGCCGCCGCGCCGGGTAAACTGCCCCGGCATCTCGACAATGTCCATAGCCATGTACCCGACCGATGCCAGGTGGGTCGTCAACTCATCGAGATCATGCTCCTGGCCGCGTCTCAGCACTCGGCCGAGGTCAGCATAGTACGTCGCCGGGAAAAGCTTCATGGCCGCCGCTTCAACCGGTGCGACGACGATGGAAGCCGCGTGAGTCGCGATCTTCCACAGGGTGGATGCGCGCTGCTCTTGTATTTCCGAGTGGGGCGAGAGGTGTTCGAACGGGAGCACGTCGTGCGCGGGCAGCTTAAGGATGCGGTCGATCGGGATCACGCCCGAGAGTTCGGCGGCCGCGCGCAAGGCCAAGTGCAGTGCATCGGCAGCCTTGTTGTCAGCCACGACGACAATCGCAGGAACATTGGCAGAGCGGGTGAAAAATGGCAGGTAGAGCGCGCGTGCGGTCGCGGTCAGCCCGGAGACACGGCGGCGCCCGCGGCCTAGCGAGAGATGCCTCGCAGCACGTTCAAAGGCAGGAGAGCGCTCCAGATCGGCCAGGAGTTCGCGGACGAAGGGGAGAATCATGACTAGCCGAAGTTTATCAGCCGCGCTGGTGCCGCAGGCATGTGGCGCCTACTCGCAAGGGCGATTGCGTCGCTTGTTCACGCACCGTTCCTGACCGCATGGCGCGCACCCGCGAGAGAGTGCAGGCTGAACCCGGCCGCCTACAGCGCGTCGATGTCCGTCGGCATGTAATCGCGGTCCAGAGCGAGGGTGACCTCGCCGTCGGGCCAGCGATGTACGACGAACTTCATTTCAGCGTCATTGTCGCGAGCCCTCCACTGAGTGGCGGGTTCCTGTCGTGGCTGCGTTTCGTCGCTCATGGATTGAAATTAGCCCGGAACCTACCGGCCAGCGAGCACTATCTCGCGTTTCGATTACCGGTGTGGGAGTTACGAAGGGAATACTCCATGCTTGCACTTCCTTTGGTTCTGAGCGCGCCAGGGCTATGCTAGGCTCTTTGCGAGGCGCGTATGCGAGCACTGCTGGGCTCGATCCTGCTTCTTTCCTGGGTTGCCGTCGCTCAGAACGCCCCTATGCCGCGCGACTATCGCGGACCGGAGATGCGGGTGTTCGGCGTCTTTGTGACGCCGGTGCCAAATGCCGCATTTTCGGCACACGTCGATATCGTCTCCAAGCAGAAGCTTGAAGACGGCACCATGAGCACCCGCATCAGCAGCGCGGAGATAGCTCGTGATTCCGCCGGCCGCATCTACAACGAGCGGCGCGCGCTGGTTCCCACGACGTCTCCCGGAGAGCCGCTGCTTCTGTCCGCGCATATCTACGATCCCGCGACCCGCACCAGTGTTTTCCTCGAGCCCTCCACCCATCTCGCGAAACAGATCGTGCTAAAGCAGGCGCCGAAGGACGGCGTGGCGCGAGAGGCTGTTTCCGCGAACCCTTCGGTCAAGGAAGAAGACCTGGGCACGCAGACTCTCGGTCCGCTCACCATCCACGGCATTCGCAAGTCGCGCGTCGTGCCTGCGCAGGAGAGCGCAACCGGCGCGCAGGTCACAGTGACAGACGAGTACTGGTTCTCGCCCGAGCTTTCGATGTACATGGTGATCAAGCACAACGACCCGCGCACCGGCGAGCAGATCGTTGGTGTCAGCGATGTCCAGCGCACGGAGCCGCCTGCGTCGCGCTTCGCCGTGCCAGCAGGGTACAAGCTGGTCGATGAGACACCGGTCGAGTAGCAGAGTTATCGAGGCTCCCGTTCCGCCGCCTTCTCTTCTGCGAATGGTGGGCAGTGTTGTTCAGGCGCGAGACCTACCTCGATTTGATAGATACGCGGATTGAGCCTCCGCATGGCAGGTTCCGAGGAGAGGATGTCACGATCTCCTGTCACGGCGTTATAGTCGATCTTCTCGGCAGCAGTCGCATTGTCGGTCTCCTGCCAGTCAACACGCGTCATCAGCCGCCTGCAAGTCCGAAGCAGCGGATCCAGCTTTCCTTTCTTCCAATCGACGACTGTTCCGCTGTAGTCCCAACCAAAGCCTGTGAGAACGAAAGCTCCGCCGTTCCACGCTTCAAGCTGCCTGAGAGAGCTTCCGAGGCTGAGTCCATTTGCCAGGTGCCACTTACAGGTGTGTGCTCCGGGACAAAGATCGACCACGTCAATCGTCTGGTCCGATGTAACACGTTTCGGATTCTCGGTGTTCCAGACCCAGAAGATGGTCAACTCGGCATCCGGCTTCCCCGGGAAAATAATCGTGGCCGGCTCGGGCTCGCTGTCGCCGCCTGCACTGCGCATTGCATCCTTCACGTTCTTCGCGCCGAAGATGGGGACAAGATCCGCCCGGCGCGTTTGAGCGGTGAGCGGGCCGACGCGTTTCCCCGGCACAACCAGCCATCGATCAGGCTTTGTTGGTGCAGACAGCAAAAGTACGAGCAAGAGCGCCTTGCACATTTGCGGCGATCGTAGCACGCCCTGCTTGGTAAAATCGCCTTCTATGGCAACACTGACTGGCTTAACACCGGACGTCCTAGCAAAATACGAGCCGGTGATCGGGCTTGAAGTCCACGTCCAGCTGCTCACGCGCACCAAGGCCTTTTGTGGCTGCGCAAACCAGTTCGGTGCCCCTCCAAACACGCTGGTTTGCCCCGTCTGCCTGGGGCTGCCTGGCGCGCTGCCGGTGCTCAACGCGCGCGCGGTCGAGTTTGCTACCCTTGCGGCGAAGGCCATCAACGCCGAAGTCCGCGAGCGCTCTGTCTTTGCTCGCAAGAACTATTTCTATCCCGACCTGCCCAAGGGCTACCAGATCTCGCAGTTCGACAAGCCGCTCGCCGAGCATGGATGGATCGATGTCACCACAGCCGAGCGCGGGCCGCGCCGCATCGGCATCACCCGCCTGCACATGGAAGAGGACGCAGGCAAGAGCCTCCATGACGGTATGCCGGACTCGGCCAGCTCGACCTCGGTCGACCTCAATCGCTGCGGCACCCCGCTGATCGAGATTGTCTCCGAGCCCGATATCCGCACGCCGGACGAGGCCTACGAGTATCTCACCAGGCTCAAGGAAATTCTGCTCTACACCGGCGTCTCCGACTGCAACATGGAGGAAGGCTCGCTCCGCTGCGACGCAAATGTAAGTGTGCGTCCGCGCGGCCAGGAGAAATTCGGGACAAAAGCAGAAGTAAAAAATGTAAACAGTTTTCGCTTTATTCGCGCTGCGCTCGAATACGAGATCGAGCGGCAGATCGAACTCATCGAGGGCGGCGGCCGCGTCGTCCAGGAGACGCGCCTCTGGAACGCCGCCGAGGGTCGCACCTACTCCATGCGCTCGAAGGAGCAGGCGCATGACTACCGCTATTTCCCGGAGCCCGACTTACCCGAGCTGTTCGTCTCCACAGCGCGCCAGCAGGAGATCGCAGCAACTATGCCGGAGCTGCCGGAAGCCCGGCGCAAGCGCATGATCGCAAGCTACGGCATCGCCGAGCAGGATGCGCAGACGCTGACCGCGACACGCGCGTTCGCGGACCAGTTCGAGGCCGCCGCGCGAGCCGCGAAGAACCCGCGCCGCGTTGCCAACCTGGTGATGGGCGAGCTTACGCCGCGTTTGCGCTTGAAAGGCGTTGAGCTCGAAGCCTCTCCGATCACTATGCCCGGCATCGCACTCGCCGCCGATCTGGCAGAAGCGGGCAAGCTTTCGAGTAAGCAGCTGAAGCAGCTTTTCGACATCGCGTTCGAGACTGGGGAAGATTTTCCTGCGGTCTACGAGCGCGAGAAGCCCGAGCAGATCTCCGATACCTCTGTGATTGAGGCAATGATCGATGAAGTGATCCTCGCCAACCCAAAGCAGGTAGAGCAGTATCGCGGAGGCAAGAAGACAGTAGCCGCCTTCTTCGTCGGCCAGGTGATGCGGCTCTCGAA
>CAXUND010000009.1:50706-53610 GCA_964252445.1 uncultured Acidobacteriaceae bacterium
AGCGATAAACAGCCCGAAGCACATCCGCCATGCATGTCGGCCAATCCGGCGTGCGCCGGTGATCCCGCCCCTAATCAGCGTGCGCACGTCGCCTGTTGCTGCAAGCAGCACGACAGCTCCCACAAAAGAACGACATGCCGGGCGGCACTCCGTCCATCATCATGTTCGGCCTGTGCATCGCCTCAAAGCCGCGGCGCCACAAGCAGGCTGCCAGGCCCAGAGCGAATAAAGGAGCGATCCAATTCTCAGGATCGGATGTCTGCGACAAACGGTACCCGCCTTCAGGTACATGGAGCCATCGATCAGGTATGGTTATGGACGGAATCGACCAACCCTTCCGAGGCCCACATGCGTTTTTCCGCTGCACTCCTGCTCGCGTTCTCGACCGCTGCGGCCTGCGCCCAGGCGCCTGCCATTCATGCTGATACTGCCACCAGGACCTGGGTGCTCGACGTCGGCGAGTCCACCTACGCCATGGGCGTGAACGAGCGGGGCGAGCTGCAGGCAATTTACTGGGGTGGCCATGCCGATGCCAAGGACCTGAGCGCGACTCCAGTGCACTCGCGGCCTGAGGCCGCCTCCTTTGACCTGACCACCAACACCACGCCGCAGGAATACGCAGGCTGGGGCGCGGGGCTCTACACCGCGCCCGCGCTCAAGGCCAGCTTCCCGGACGGGAACCGCGGCGTGGTGCTCCACTTCGTGGACAGCAAAAGTTCTGCCGACGAGTTGGAGATCACGCTTAAGGACATCACCACTCCGCTCGTCGTTCATCTCTACTACCACGTCTACGCAGGCGGCATACTCGCTCGCTGGTCGAAGATCGAGAACACCGGCAAGACGCCCATCACGCTCGAGTCGGCGCAGTCCGCCAACTGGACGCTGCCGCTCGGCACCGGTTACGAGTGGAGCTGGCTCACCGGTCGCTGGAATGCCGAGTGGCAGCTGCACACGGAGCCGATCGTGCAAGGGTCGAGCGTGATCGAGAGCCGCCGCGGGTCCACAGGTCATCAGGCCAACCCCTGGTTTGCGGTCGACCGCGCGGGCGAGACCACCGAGCAGGATGGACCCGTCTGGTTCGGCGAGCTGGGCTGGAGCGGTAACTGGCGATTCACCGTCGAAGACACAGCGCTGAACCAGGTGCGCATCACCGGGGGCTACAATCCGTTCGACTTTGCCTGGAAGCTCGAGCCCGGCACCTCGCTTGAGACGCCGCCCTTCTACGCCGGCTACACTGGCCGCGGTCGCGGCGAAGCATCCCGCATCCTGCATCGCTTCCAGCTCGACTCCATCGTCGCCGGTCAACCGAAAGTGCGGCCGGTGCTCTACAACTCCTGGGAGGCGACCGAGTTCGCGGTCGATGAGCCGGGCCAGATTGCGCTCGCTGAGAAAGCCGCCAAGCTCGGCGTGGAGCGCATGGTGATCGACGATGGCTGGTTCGGGCAGCGTTCGGACGATCATCGCGGCCTGGGCGACTGGTACGTGAATCCGCAGAAATTTCCGCACGGTTTGAAGCCGGTGATCGACCGTGTGCACGCCCTCGGCATGGATTTCGGCATCTGGGTCGAGCCGGAGATGATCAATCCGGACTCCGACCTCTACCGCAAACACCCGGACTGGGCGAT
The DNA here is from genome assembly GCA_964252445.1 of uncultured Acidobacteriaceae bacterium. Lineage (GTDB taxonomy): Bacteria > Acidobacteriota > Terriglobia > Terriglobales > Acidobacteriaceae > EB88. Next base: position 52,332 of record CAXUND010000009.1, read on the forward strand.
GAACTTCCCCGGTCGTCCACGCACCGAAGGCCGCCAGCAGCTGCTGCTCAACCTGGCGCGTCCTGACGTAAAAGACTACGTCTTCGGCTGGCTGGACAAGCTGGTGAGCGAAAACGACATCGCCTTTCTCAAGTGGGACTACAACCGCAACTGGTCTGATCCCGGCTGGGACGCGGTTCCGCTCGACCAGCAGAAAGAGATCTACATCAAGTTCGTCCGGAATGTGTACGACATCATGGACCAGCTGCGCGCAAAGCACCCCAAGCTCGAGATCGAGTCCTGCTCCGGAGGCGGCGGGCGCGTGGATCTCGGCATCCTGAAGCGCACCGTCGAGGTCTGGCCCTCGGACAACACCGACGCGCTCGACCGGCTCTCGATCCAGGACGGCTTCGCCCACGCATATACGCCGGGCGTGATGATGGCCTGGGTAACCGACTCGCCCAACGGCTTTGACGGCACGCGCACCATACCGCTCGAGTTCCGCTTCCTGGTGGCCATGTCCGGCTCGCTCGGGATTGGCGCCAACCTGAACCACTGGACCGAGGCCGAATCGCAATTGGCAACCCGGATGGTTACGTATTACAAACGGGTGCGGCCGACGGTGCAGCAGGGCGCACTCTATCGGCTGATCGCGCCTGAAAACAACCCCGCGGCAGCGGTCGAGTACGTTTCCCGCGATGGCGCGCAGGCAGTGGTCTTCGCCTACCTGCACTCGCAGCAGTATGGGGCACTCTACCCGACGCTGCGTCTCGAGGGTCTCGAGGCCATGGCGCACTATCGCCTCACTCCGCTGCATGCCGCCAAGGCCAAGCTGCCTGCCGAGGCCACGGGCAGCACCCTGATGCACGAGGGCATCGCGCTCAACCTTACCGGCGATTACGACGCGACTTCGGTGCTGCTGGAGAAGCTGCCCTAAAAGTGGAGGCATAATTATCGGATTGCAGGAGTGAACCATGATTCCTAGAAACACGGTGCTCGGAGACTTTATGGGAATTGTTCTCACAGCCACGTTTCTGCGCGTCAGGAGGAATGGGTGGGATATTACACGCTCTACTTAGACGAAAGTGGAAAGGTCGACAAAAGCGACTTCACCTCCCTTTGTGGATACGTTGCGGTAACCCAAGAGTGGATGCGATTTCAGTACGAGTGGGACAGCCTGCTTTTCAAGTTTGGTGTACCACCCATCCACATGGGGCAGATAATGTCTCCTGCGCCCAAGGATATTCAATGGAAGAAGGTTCGTGAAGAGTGGGGTCGGGGATGGGAGCCACGAAGGGAC
>CAXUND010000010.1:0-4569 GCA_964252445.1 uncultured Acidobacteriaceae bacterium
CCGCGCGGGAAGCGATAGGGGCCGAGCTCGATGGGCGCAGTCGCCTGGCGGCCCATGGCCCAGGCCGGCGGGTAGAGCCGCATCGACTCTGCCAGCACCATCTCCGTGTATTTGAGCTGCGGCATGTCGGCCAGGCTGGGCAACCGGCCGCCGAGGACGGAGTCGATCTCCGCGTGCATCTTCTGCTCGGCCTCGGGGTTCTGCCCCAGCAGCAGCCAGGTCCAGGCGAGCGCGTTTGCGACCGTCTCGTAACCGGCGAGAAAGATGGTCGTCACCTCGTCGCGCAGCTGCTCGTCGCTGAGCGCGGAGCCGTCTTCCTCATCGCGCGAGGCGAGCAGCATCGAGAGCAGGTCGCCGCGGTCGACGCCGGACTGCCGGCGCTGGTCGATGATGCGATGCACGACCGCGTCCAGGCGCCTGCGCGCTCGCTTGAAGCGCATGAGCCCGGGGATGGGCAGGTGCAGCATCCGCTCTGCCTTGGGCAGGGCGATGAGGAAGTTGTAGAGGTCCATGATGGCATTGACCTCGGTGTTGATCGACTGCACCTCCTCGGTCACGTCGGTGTCGAAGATGGTTTTGGCCACCACCTGCAGGGCAAGGCGCATCATCTCGGTGTTCACGTCGATCTCGACGCCTGGCTGCCACTCCTCGCGCATGGCCGCGGCGCGGTCGACCATCATTTCGCCATAAGCTGAAATGCGCTGGCGATGGAAGGCGGGCGCGGCGATGCGGCGCTGCCGCATGTGGGTCGCGCCGTCGGAGGTGATGAGGCCCTCGCCGAGCAGGATCTTCATGCGGCGCTGGGTACGCTCCTTGATGAAGTTCTGCGGCTGGTTGATCAGCACTTCGCGGATAAATTCGGGCTCATTGATGAAGACGATGTGATTGGTGCCCAGGCGATAGTGCGCGATGCGGCCGTAATTGCGCTGCAGATACTCGAAGAGCAGGATGGGATTGGAGGCGCGGAAGAACTTGCTCGCGACGTAGAAAGGCAGGTTCAGCTTGAGGCCGGGCGGGAAGCGGTACTCGCCGCGATGGATGACCTCCCATACCTGAGTCGAGCTCGGTGCGGCGGTCGCCATACCTTGAAGTTTACGCGCCGCGGTGCCGGCGCAGGCGCTGGTCTACGAGGGCAACAATATCCGTGTGAGTCTGCTCAATAGAGCGCTCACCGCTGAGGAGGACGACGCGGTCCGGATCGCGGGCCGCGATCGCGCGGTAGGCGTCGAAGACACGCTGGTAGAACAACGCGTCTTCCTGCTCAAAGCGACCTTCGTGGCTGCCGGATCGGGTGTTTCTGCGTCGCGCTCGACTGAGCGACGCGGCCAGGTCGGGCAGCAGCAGGATGGTCAGGTCCGGCTGCAGGCCTTCGCAGATGGCGCCGTGCAGCGCGAGCACCAGCTCCGGACCTAGCTCGCGGCCGCCGCCCTGGTAGGCCTCGGTCGAGTCAGTGAAGCGATCGCATAGAACGATCTCCTCGCGCGCGAGCGCCGGAGCGATCACCTCGGCTATGGCCTGCGCGCGATCCGCGAACATGAGCGCCAGCTCGGTGCGCGAGGAGATGGCGTCGCCCTGGCTGTCGAGCAGCAGAGCGCGGATGCGGTCGCCCAGGCGGGTTCCGCCGGGCTGCCGCGTGACGGTGATGCGCTCGCCGCGGGCCTGAAGCACAGCGGCCAGGCGCCGCAGCTGCGTCGATTTGCCGGAGCCGTCGAGGCCCTCGAATGTCAGGAAGAAGCCCCGCGCCATGCCGGGAGTTTACAGGAGCGCCGCGGCGTGAGTTTAGAGTAGAGAGACTGGCTGCCGAACTCGCCCGCACAAAGGACAACCGCTACTTGAAGCTGACCTGCTTACCGCTGCTGCTGCTTGCCGCCACGCTTTCTGCCTACGCCCAGACCTCCAGCCAATCGCCGTCGATCGGGCCGATCAAGCTCTTTGTGGACGAGACCGATGCCCCGCGTAAGATCCTGCACGCCGAGATGACGATCCCGGCCGCGCCCGGGCCGATGACGCTGCTTTATCCGAAGTGGATCCCGGGAGAGCACTCGCCGAGCGGGCCGATCGACAATCTTGCGGGGCTGATCATTACGGCTAACGGACAACCCGTGCCGTGGCAGAGGGACGACGTGAACATGTTTGCGTTTCACCTCACGGTGCCGGCCGGGGCGAGCTCGCTCGAGGTCAAGTGCGACTTCCTTGCGACTGCGGCGGCGGCGGGCTTTTCGGCCGGTGCGTCGACCAGCGCCAACCTGGCGATGCTGAGCTGGAACGAGGTGGTGCTCTACCCCGAGGGGCACGCGTCGTCCGAGATCACGATTACTCCATCGGTCAAGCTGCCGGCCGGATGGCAGTACGGCACGGCGCTGACGAAGACATCAGGCTCGGGAGAGGCGGCGAGCTTTGAGACGGTCACGCTGGAGAAGCTGGTGGATTCGCCGCTGCTTGCGGGCAAGTATTTCAAGGAATTTCCGCTGGCACCGGAAGTAACTCCCAAGCATTATCTGGACTTAGTCGCCGATGGGCCGGAAGACCTGAAGATCAAGCCGGAAGCGCTGGCGGCGTTCGGCAAGTTAGTGCTCGAGACAGGCGCGTTGTATAAGTCGCGGCACTTTGAGAGTTATCACTTTCTGGTAACTCTGTCGGACCAGGTTGCGCATTTCGGGCTTGAGCATCACCAGTCGAGCGACGACCGGGTACCGGAGAAGACCTTCCTCGACGACAATCTCTCGCTGCTGGCGGCGGACCTGTTGCCGCACGAGTTTACGCACTCGTGGAACGGCAAGTATCGCCGACCGGCGGGGCTTGCGACCGGCAACTACGAAGACCCGATGAAGGGCAACCTGCTGTGGGTGTACGAGGGGCTGACGCAGTACCTGGGCGATGTCCTGGCCGCGCGCAGCGGCATTGAGACGGCCGCGCAGTATCGCGACGAGCTGGCGGTCACGGCGGCGACGCTGGATGCGCGGCCGGGCCGCACCTGGCGCGACCTGCAGGACACGGCGACGGCGGCGCAAACGCTGTATACGGCGAACAGCCAGTGGGACAACTGGCGCAGAAATGTGGACTATTACCCTGAGGGGGAGCTGGTCTGGCTGGACGCGGATACCACTATCCGCAGGTTATCCAAAAACAAGAAGTCGCTGAATGATTTCTGCGCGCGCTTCCACGGGTTGGGCGGCAACACGGCTCCCAAGGTAGTGCCGTATACGTTCGACGATGTAGTTGAGAACCTGAACGCGGTTGAGCCTTATGATTGGGCCGGATTTCTGAAGGAGCGGTTGACGTCGAAGTCGCCGCACGCGCCGCTGGGCGGCGTTGAAGCCGGAGGCTACAGGCTGGTCTTCAATGACACTGCGAATCCGACGCTAGAGGCAGTTGCGGCTGTCGGCAGCGGAACCACTGCGTGGTGGTCGATCGGCCTGCGCGCGGGTAACGATGGACGCATTGAGGATGTTCTCGTCGGCTCGCCAGCATACAAGGCGGGACTTGGACCGACGATGCAGATCATCGCGGTCAACGGACGCCAGTACACGGGTGCGCTGCTGAATGACGCGATCACGGCCGCGAAGGGAACGTCTGAGGCGATTGAGTTGATTGTCGTGAACACAGGGTATTACAAGACGGTCCGCATCGAGTACCACGACGGGCTGCGTTACCCGCACCTGGAGCGGGTCGAGGGCACGCCGGACCGGCTGGATGAGATTCTCGCGCCGATGGTTGCGGCGAAGAAGTGAAGGATCTGCGGCTTGCCCTTTCGGTGAAGAGCAGGGCAATTGCAGGTCCTTCGCTTCGCTCAGCATGACGTTTGTGCTTGATTGAAGTAAGCGCCTTGATCGTTCCCGCCTACTGCGGCAGGGCGATGTCTGCGATCTCTAATTCGAGACCGCCGTACTCGGGATGCTCATTTTCCCGAAGCTTGTACGCCAGGTCGATCCGAGCGCCTTGGCTGAGATCGAGCGCCCGCACGCGATCCCCCCAGCGCCAGCCCAGCGCGGAGAATACGGCTCCGCCGTCGGAGGCAATTTGTAACCGCACGTGTTTCTCTTTCATGAATCGAGGCGGCGCAGCCAGCCGCAGGTTTCGCGCAATGAAGACGGGCTCCTCATTGCCCATGCCGGTAGGCTCAAGCGCGCGCAGCCACTTGTAGAGTGCGGGCGTGACCAGCTCCAGCGGCAACACGGCGTGGCAGGCGAGCGGCTGGGCCAGGTCTTCGGTGCGAATGTGCGCAGCCGCGTAGTTCACCATTGCCTCCCGCAGCAGCGGCACGCGCTCAGAGGGCAGGGAGAAGCCGACGGCATGCGCATGGCCGCCGTAGCGGGTGAAAACCTCGCGGCTGTGCTCGATGGCGTCCAACAAGTGGAAGCCGGCGATCGACCGCCCTGAGCCGAACGCCTCGCCATGCTCATGGGCGATGACCAGGGCGGGCTTGCCGGAAAGGTCGACGATGCGCGAGGCAAGGATGCCGATGACTCCGCGATGCCAGCCTTCTCCATCGATCACGATCAGCCGCGCGTCGTCGAACTCGCCTGCCTGCAACCGTTCTGTCACAGTAGCGAGTACAGATTGCTCGGT
>CAXUND010000010.1:4669-15310 GCA_964252445.1 uncultured Acidobacteriaceae bacterium
CGCTTCAAGCCCGAGGGCGACAAAGACGCGGTTTTCGCCGGTGAGCGGAACCGCATCGGCAACGGTCGCGATCGCGAGCATCTTGAGGAAGGAGGGAAGGATCTTGCCGCGTACGCGCTCGCGGTCGAGGGTTGCCTCGAGCAGCGCCTGCGCCAGCTTGAATGCGACGCCTGCTCCGCACACACCCTTGCACGCGTATCCGCAGTCGGCCTGGTTGGGGTTCAGGATCGCGAGTGCCCGGGGCAGCGCTCCTTCCGGCAGGTGATGGTCGGTCACGATGAGATCGAGATGCAGTTGCTCAGCCGCGTCTGCGGCGGCAAAGGCGCGGATCCCGGTATCGACGCTGATGACCAGGCGCACACCCTCGGCTGAGGCGCGTTCCAGCACCTCGCGCTGCATGCCGTAGCCCTCGCGGAGACGGTGCGGCACGTGGAAGCGTACCGAGCCGCCGAGCATTTCTATCGCTGTTTTGAGCAGTACCACGGCGGTGGTGCCGTCGACGTCGTAGTCGCCGTAGATCAGGATAGGCTCGCGAGCCTTGATCGCCGCCTGTACGCGCAAGACTGCGGCGCGCATGCCCAGCATCGTGTACGGATCAAGCAGGTGATCGAGGTGCGGGTGCAGGTAGCGTTCGGCCGCGGGCAGGGAAGTGATTCCGCGGGCAACAAGCAGCGCGGCAACCACCAGGGGTATCTGCGCGGAGCGGGAGAGCTCGGCGGTGAGGGACTCATCAAGCCTGGGGAGGGTCCATGCGCGCTTCTGGAAGCCTGAGCCGGGCAGGGCTGAGGCTGAGGACGGCTGAGTGCTCACGCCTCTTCGTCTTCGTCTCCGCCTTCAAACACCACGTCCTCAACGTCGAACTCCTCGATCGCCTCAAGCAGCTGCTCATAGCGCTCGTACCATTCGGTCGCGGTCTCATGCAGGAACATGACGCCCTGATGAACGAAGCCAAGCTGGATGAAGCCGACTTTGCCGACGTGGCCGCGCAGGTACTCCGCCTCTTCAAACTCGGGCGCTTCCTCATCAGGAAAGTTCTGCTCGCGCAGCGTCTCGAAGAGCAGGTCCATCTCTTCCTGATCGAGCGTGACTTCGCTGAGCGTGAGGAAGGGAGCAGAGGCGGCTTTGGCGGTCTCGACCAGGTCCTTCCAGCTGTCGGCGTTGTCTTCGTCCTCCCAGAGAACGGAAGGGACGTCTTCGCCTACGTAGCCGGGGAGCCGGCGCATTCCGTGGCCTTCGATAAAGGCCACCATATCGTCTTTGAGTGAGTGCAGGTTGTCAGATGCCATCACTGTCTATTCTCGCAGACTCGGGCGGTGTGGCGGCTTGAATTCACAGTGGCGTATGAACAGGGCCAGGCGAACGGTCGACCGAAAAAGCATGTAACTCTAACAAATGGAACGGATTATGGTTTTGCCCGGGGGGAGAGCTCATGCTCGCCGGTATGCTATATTCCTAAGCAGATCAGATGATTTTTTCCCGCGAATACGTCGGTTACCTGGCCCGAAAAACTGTGCAGCACCTGGTGGATGTTGAGATGATCTCGACCACGCACTTCAAGCTGGCGGAGGAGCGTGTTGCTGCCGCACTGACTAGTGAGCTGGCGCTGGAGGATCAGATCAACGAGGAGGTGCGGGTCATCCTGGACGCTATCCAAGAGGACATGCGCCGGGGCGGCGCCGAATACGGAGAGATGTTCAAGAAGGTCAAGCAGCAGCTGGTGCGCAAGTACAAGGCGGTTTTGTGATGCGTAGTCAGCAGCGATAGAAGGTGATGGCGTGAGAATTTCCCCCGACAAACTCAACAAGCTGGCCCACGCGGTAGCGGACACGCTGGCCGAAATCGATCAGGTGGAGTTCAAGGAAGACCGGGACACGATACGGCGTGAATCCCGCCGGGAGCTCGAGCTGCTGCTGATTGAAGAGACGAAGGTAGACCAGGCGGCACGCCTCAAGATCACCTCGCAGAGGAAGATCATTATAGAGGGCACGCCTGAGTGGAACATCCTGTACCGCAAGTATTACAACGACGAAGTGCGGCGACTGGGTATTTGAATTATTGCTGCTGCGGCTTGCTTGCGGTGACCGGAGCGATGGCGGGGCCGGCCTGAGCTCCGTGGTTGGCTGCAGGCTGCGGATGCGACCTGCGGTACCTGTCGGGAGAGAAGTGACGGTAGATGTCGGGCCAGAACTCGATGAGTTCTGCACCGACGATGCCTTCGGCGGTGACGGTGGCTGCCCCGGTAAAGGTCTTGCCCAGCCCTCGATCCGCCGCCGGGTAATAGGCATTGGAGATGCCGCCGGCGATCAGGTTGCCGAGCACGTTGGCGTAGTTAGGTCCCCACTTGCCATTGTCTCGACGGCACCGGACCGTGGTAGTAGCCGAGTACAAAGAGCGAGACATGAAAGAACCCGTACCTTTTCGAAAGTATCGCGGGTCTTCATGGAAGGCGATCGGCAAGACCGCGTTGCCCCAGAAGTTGCCGTCGAATGTATCAGCATAGGACGAACCAAAGCGCTTGGCATAGCCTTGCGCTCCTTGTCCAAATCCCGGATTGCTGTCCTTTGCCTGGCCGATCCCGGAGACGATTCCATCGAGCAAAAAGATAAAGGGGTCTGTCGAGCTCTTGAACATCAGGTTAAACTTTTGCTTCGGGGTGAGCGGGCGGAAGTCCCCAGTGTCTATTACTGCATTAAATTCGGGCATAATACCAAGAATGCGCTGCTTTTCTGCGCGCCTTACCTCTTCATCGGTAGCCTTCTGGTTTTCGGTTGCAGGGGGAGCAGTCTGAGTCTGTGCGGCTTCTATCATCGAAGGGGCATCGGGTAGCTCAAGCCGTTGCTGCGCGTCCAACGTGCAGCTGCAAAGCCCTGCGCCAAGGGCAAGCATGGCCTTCCACGCCGCTCGGCGCAGCATTGTGTTCACATACATCCTCAAATTGCTCCTCTAGCGTCAAACCCAGAAAACCACGTCAAATAATCGCTCGCCACGCCGGCCAGTTGTCAGTTTAACCGACCATTGTTGTAAGGACGTATGGACGGTCGGCAAAGTTCTATACAATCTAGTTACCAGGTGAATCTTCCGTACCTCATGATGCAGACCCCGCAGAGATCAATTTCAGTGCTGGTGAAGGTGACCACAGCCGGGACAACTTTAGTTCGCTCAGGGTGTTGAAGTATTTGCCGATACTTTAGGAAGGCGCATGGAGCGCACGAGCGAACGGTCGTCGTTCCGCAGAGCTCACGGGCCTGGGAATGTCCTTGACCTTGAGGTTCCAACATGTTGCTAACCCTGCAGTCGGGTACCAGAGAGACTGGTAAGACACGATTTCAACGAATTCTAGGCGTGGAGTTCTTCTGCGGAACCGCTCAGCAGACGATCGATCGCATGCGCGGCGGTGGCCTGCTGGTGGTGCCTGCGGCGCCTGCGCTCAAGGACCTGCCCGAGGACGAGTCGTATCGCGAGGCCCTGCTGGGCGCCGATCTGGCGATCACCGACAGCGCGTTGATGGTGCTGGTCTGGAATTTTATGAGCAGCGCCCGGGTGCCCCGGCTCTCCGGTCTTGAGTACCTGAAGAAACTGCTGTGCGAACCGGACGTTCAGGCGCAGAGTAATACGCTGTGGATCATGGCGGGTCCGAAGAGCGCAGAGACGAACCTTGATTATCTGCGTACCCAGGGATTTGAAGTGCGGCCTGAGGATGTCTACATCGCGCCGATGTACCGGGAAGAGATCCAGGACGATGCATTGCTGGCGAAGATGCGCATGCACCGTTATCGTCATGTGATCATCACCATTGGTGGCGGCACCCAGGAACGGCTTGGCCTTTATCTCAAGCGCAGGCTGCCATACCTGCCCGCGATCCATTGCATAGGAGCAGCGATTGCATTCCTGAGCGGAGACCAGATCCTGATTCCCACCTGGGCAGACAAGACAGGCATGGGATGGCTGCTGCGCTGCGTCTCGAAGCCGACCAAGTACGTGCCGCGCTACTGGGCGGCACGTAAGCTGATCTGGATGTTGATGCGCTACAGGTCGGAGATGCCGCCGCTGCAGCAGGAGACGTTGGCCGCCGAAGCGGCCTGAATCAGTCCCGCGCAGTTCTTCGGCTGGCGATCAGCTCTTGTGTTCCTGCTCAAATGTGTGTGCTGCGTCGGACTTCGCTTCGGCATCGAGTTTGGCTGCCCGGGCGCGATCGACGAGCGCCTCACCGGCGTCCTTGACGTTGCCCCATGCATTGCGCGCGGAGCCGACCAGCTGATCCTCGCGGCCGGCATCCTTCAGGTTCGGATCGCCGGAGAGCGCACCGGCCGCCTCTTCAATACGGCCGCCGATCTTTTGCAATGTTCCCTTGATATTGTCTTCATTCATGAGACGGACCTTCCTGGGTTCCACGATGTGCAGTAGGGTGCCTGTCGTCGTGGCTGAGGTTGTCCGACCATCGGGTGCGGACGACCAGAAGTAACGATTTCGGGCGAACACCAGTGGTGGCGTTCGCCCGACCGCATTGTCTAGGTGAATGTGTCTGGTGCGCCCAGGGCTGGTGCTTCGCCGCGGAGGTGCTCCCGCCCTACGCTTACCGCTAGAGCGTGAGAAGCGCTTTCGTTCCGGCCCCCGGGCTGGCCGTCAGGGCTTGTTGGTCCCTCCGCAGGCAGCGCCGTCGGTGTAGCTCGTAAGCATCACGCCGGTCGAGTTGAGCGTGCGGCTATAGCAGTGACCACTTGAGTCATGCGACTGGTAGGTGGCGCTGGCCGCATCGTTGGTGTGGCTGGTCAGCGCGCCGGCCGCGCTGAAGTTCAGGGTGTCAGCGGTTTGAACTCCCTCGCTGGTGTCCTTGGTCGCATAGGTGAAGCCGAAGATCTTGTCCTGCTCGGCGGTGATGTCCTGCTGGGTCACGCTGGTGGCTGCCGACTGCGTGTTATCCGGATTGACGACATCGGCATAAGTGAGGGTAAGTGGGTAATAGAACAACTTATCCGTTTCTTCGACCAGCAGACCCTCGTTCCGGGTAGTGACCGAGTAGACCGCGGAGGCCTGCAGCAGATCCTGCAGGTACTCCGTGCCGTTTATGGTGTAGGTCTGATAGTTGCCGAAATCGGCGGTCTGGTCAAGGGCGGTGTCGACGCGACCGTGCGAGGTGTTGACATAGCCGGCGACGTGGAAAAAGCGCTCAGAAAATACGAGGATATTTCCGGAAATATCGCCGTTGGCATCGGTGTTCAGGTCTTCCTTGATGTAGGGCGCGGGTGCGGCGGAGAGCGTGTTCTGGGTGATGGCGCCGCTTACCTGGGCCGCACCATGGTCAAGGTAGAGAAGCAGTGTTGCCGTCTCTACAAAGTAGCTGTCGGCGTTGTAGACGCTGATCGCCACGGTGTGCGGAGAGCCGTTGGAGAGCACGCCGGCAAAGGGTGTCAGATCGACTCGGTAAGGCTTAAAGTTCAAGGTCTGTACGCCGACGATCGGCTCCCATAGGTACGGGTCGATCCCCCCGGTGTAGATCCAGGGATAAACAGGGGCGAGCCCTGCGGGTGTACCGTCGATTGCGACCTCAGTTTCGCGAAAAGGCGTGTTGCCGCAATCGAAGAGTTCGGAGGCAACATCGTTCGGCGCGCAGGTATACCAGAACTCGTCGTTCGACTGGCTTTGCGAGATCACATCGAGATACGCGGACTCGATGTTCCGGGGCAGCGTGAACGTCTGCGCAAGCTGGTCGGTAGTTGAGTACACCGCGGTTGTGTTGCCTTTGGCAGAGAGCGGCAGCACCACATCCGGCACCCGGGGCGCCGGGGATTGTGCAGTTGCCGGATAGAACGTCAGTGCAGCATTGGCGTAGATGATCCCTGTGTAGTCCACGCCGCCCGAGGTTCCGACGAAGTTGCCGAGGCTGGCGACACCCGGTTGCGCGGTGGTGAGCAGTTCGGATAAGTCGGTGATATCCCGCTCGACGTGCCACGAAGGACTCAGCGCTGCGCGCGGTTCAGCAGTGGTGCCGAAGTAAATGTTGGCTCCGCCCAGAAAGAAGTTCGCCGTGCGATCGAACTGGCGTCCTGCGGTCACGGTGAAGTCGGCGGTGAAGACGACCTTCGACCAGGGCCCGGGGCAGGAGGGCGTGTAGGGGAAGTCCTTGTCATTGAAGTCGGCAAACTCGAGGTCAGAGAACAGAGTCACGGTGCACGGGGTGCCGGCCGGGCGAACGACTTCCGGCTCTGCTGAGACCGGGTTTGATGAGCCGAGCTGGGGCGTAGAGGGAACGAGGACGACTTGTGCGTGGAGCGCGGAGAGAGCCGGTCCGGCTAACAGAGTCAGCAGACCGATGAGGGATGTCGCAACGCGGGAACGAGAGGGGTTCAAGGGAGTGCCTCCGAAGGGAATGACCAAGCATACGCAGAAATCCCCGTCGGGAAAAATATTGCAGGGACTGCTCCGCCACTCTGGAGTCGGCTGGTGCAGATGGTGTGGCGGGAAAATCAACAAAGAACACGAACTTGCATCGTCGCCGGGCTCGTGATATCTAATTGGTATTCAAGTTTGCTCCTCAGGAGCGGGCCTGAATCTTATGAAGAGTGGTTGAGGGACGGGCCCTGTGACGCCACGACAACCGGCCGGAGCAATTCCGGACATCGGTGTCAACTCTCTCCCGAAATCCGCGTAAGCGGACCAAGGGGAACATGAGATTCAGGGTGTGCCCAGCGAAAGCTGGAGCCATCCTGCTAATTCCTTGCTGTTGCACGTGCAGTACGCGGTACACATGCGTCCGGCGCCCGTACCATCAGCCACTCTCGGAATGAGGGTGATGGATGGCAACATCTTACGAGTTGCGATGTAGAGAGTGCGGCAAGCGGTTTGACAACCAGCCGCTCTCGATTTGTGACGAGTGTTTTTCCCCACTCGAAGTCTTCGTTGATCTTGATCTGGCGAAGGGGCAAGTCACGCGCGAGTCAATCGCGAGCGGCCCTGCCAACATGTGGCGCTACCAGGCCCTGCTCCCTGTTCCTGACTCGTATGTGCCGAGGACTCCCGCCGGGTGGACGCCGCTGGTACAGGCTCCGAACCTCGCGCGCCGCATAGGGGCAACGAACCTGTACATCAAGAACGACGCCGTCTGCATGCCCACGCTGAGCTTCAAGGATCGCGTAGTCTCGGTCGCGCTCGCAAATGCGCAGATCTTCGGCTTCGACACGGTGGGCTGCTCGTCGACAGGCAATCTCGCAAACGCGGTGGCGGCGCAGGCGGCGCGGCTTGGTCTGAAGACCTACATTCTTGTTCCCGCAGACCTCGAAGCCGCGAAGATCCTCAACACGCAGGTCTACGGTGCGACCCTGGTGCGCGTCGACGGCAACTACGATCACGTGAACCGGCTCAGCTCGCAGATCGCGGACCGCTTTCAATGGGGATTTGTGAACGTGAACCTGCGGCCGTACTACGCGGAGGGGTCGAAGACGTTCGGCTACGAGATTGCCGAGCAACTGGGATGGCGTTTGCCGGATAACATTGTCTGCCCCATGGCCGGCGGATCGCTGATCACCAAGATCAAGAAGGGCTTCCGCGAGCTGGTCGAGCTCGGACTGGTAGAAGACAAGCCGGTGCGCTTCTTTGGCGCGCAGGCGACAGGATGCTCGCCTATCTCGGTGGCGGTCAAGACAGGTGCCGATTTTATCGAGCCGCAGCGGCCTGCGACGATTGCGCGGTCACTCGCGATCGGCAATCCTGCGGACGGCGTTTACGCTGCGCGCGCCATTCGCCAGAGCGGAGGCTATGCCGAGGATGTTTCAGACCTCGAGATTGTGGCGGGCATTCGCGAACTGGCGGAGACTGAGGGGATCTTTACCGAGACCGCCGGCGGCGTGACGACCGCGGTCACGGCGCGGCTCTACGCGCACGGGCGGATTCGTCCGGATGAGTTAACAGTGACCTGCATCACCGGCAACGGGCTCAAGACGACGGACGCGTTGACCGGCTGCTTCGAGCCCGGTGAGGCTGTCAGGCCGCGTCTGGCGGACTTTGAGGAGTGGCTCGATCGCAACACCTTTGCGGATGAGCTGGTGCCTGGTGGTGCATATGTCGGTTAAGGTGCTGCTGCCGAACGCATTTAAGAAACACACCAATGGTGCGGGACAGATCGAGTCCTCGGCTGCGCATCTGCCGGAGCTGATCACCGATATCGAGACGCATTTCCCTGCGCTGCGCACTCACCTGCGCGATGAAGAAGGAAAGGTGCGCCGCTTTATCAACTTCTACGTGAACGAGGAAGATATCCGGTTTCTGGGCAACGACAGTTACAAATTCCAGGACGGCGATGAAGTTCTGGTGATCCCATCCATTGCCGGCGGCGCACCTACCTGCGGGTGCTGCTCCTACTGCGGACTGGAAGCGTGCTGCTGCGGCTAGTGCTTATGCTGGTGCGACGGGAAGGCCGCGACTGGTTCGCGGCCTTTTCTTGTGGCGACTGCATGTGATCATCGCCTGAGTCTGCACCCAGACAAATATAAGACCGGGGAGCGCAGAGCTCTTCAAGGATGATGAACGCGACTTGTCCGATGAGGGGAACTGTGTAATTAAGCTACCGCTGTTGTTACATAATTCAGCTTGGGCCGGATGTGCATATGCTGCGAAGCTGGTCGAGCTCTGAAGACGCAATCGTGAACGGACGCGCCTGGGGAAGGGTATACTTTCGCAGAAGTTACGATCGCATTCTGATGAGGCGAATGGGCAGCTGCTGCAATTCGATTAAACTAAGTGCACCCGCTCGATCAGGATGGGCGGCGGAAGAACTTAGGCGAGAGAAGAGAAGGGATTCGAATAGATGACGCGCGATGAAATGGTTACGGCACTCGACGGTGAGCTTGATCGCCTTGAGCGCGTACGGGCGCTACTGCAACAGTCACAAAGTCACAAATTTGCGCTGACGGACAGATTCATTCAGAACGCGGCAGCGCAAGCGAGGAAGGGCACGGCCGAGAAGCCGAAGAGGGTACTTAGCCCGGAGGCACGGCGACGCATTGTGCAGGCGCAAAAGAAGCGCTGGGCCAGGCAGAGGGCAGGGCGCGCATAGTCGCCGGCAAGCGATTCGGTGATGATTCAGTGATCGATGATGATTCAGTAATCAAGGTGCGGCTGCTCCACCCTGATGCCCGCCTCCCCTCTGTTACGTATGCCGGCTCGGACCTGGGCTTCGATCTGTACTCCATAGAAGATTGCGTACTATCTCCCGGTGTTCCGGTGAAGGTGCGTTCCGGCATTGCTGTCGAAGGCCCGCAAGGCTGCGGCTTTGTTCTTGGCGACCGCTCGTCGATGGCCGCGCGCGGGATCACCTACGCGGGCGGCCGCATCGACGCAGGATACCGGGGAGAGATCCTGGTGTGCCTAATCAATGTGAACCAGCCGAGATATACGCTTCGTACAGAAGCACGCGCAGACGGAGCACTTATCTCTGCGCGGCTTGAATGTGAGGATAAGAGCGTGCGCATTTCGAAAGGCGACAAGATCGCGCAGATGTCGCCTTTTCGCGCGCTCACCCATTTTGAGCTGCGTGCCGTAGAAGAGTTGAGCGCCAGCGACCGTGCGGAGAAAGGCTTTGGATCGAGCGGGCGTTGAAAGGCGATTGCCCACCGGCGTAATCACGATGGTTTGAGCCGAGACGGTCATCGTCGCCGGCAGCAGGGTCCGCGCCTGAAGAGGAACTTGGGGAGCTGTCCGAGTGGTGCGTGTCTGGATCCCTCAAGGGGTTGCTTCGGTGCCGGACATGAAAATGCCACGTCTTCTCGGACGTGGCATTTGTGCAGCCCGGGCGCTCGGTTAGAGGCTGGCAGTGATCATGTTGTTCGGTCGCACGCGAAAGCGCTTGATCTTGACCGCCAGCTGGCGCTCAATCTTGCGCAGATCGCCGCGCTCTCCGGCCGTGGCGAAGGTGGAGGCGAAGCCCCGGCTCCCGGCGCGCCCTGTCCGGCCAACGCGGTGCACAAAGTCTTCGGCTTCCTTGGGCATGTCGTAGTTGACGACGTGCGCGACGTGGGCGACGTCGATGCCGCGCGCGGCAACATCCGTGGCCACCAGGACGCGCTGGTGACCCTGCGAGAAGCTGCGCAGCGCGGCGTTGCGCTGGGCCTGGGTGCGATCGCCGTGGATGCGAGCCGCCTCGATCCCGCCCTTTGACAGGCGCATGGCGATGCGGTCGGCTCCGTGCTTGGTCCGCACGAAGACGATGAAACTGCCGGCCTCGGACTTGAGCAGATGCTGCAGCAGCTCGAGCTTTGAGTCAGGCTCGACCTCAAAGGCCTGCAGCTCGACATTTTCAGCCGGCTTGAGGACGGAGCCGATCTCGATGCGGACCGGGTTGCGGGTGTAATCGCGCGCCACTTCCTTGGTCGGCGCGTCGAGGGTAGCCGAGTAGCAGAGCGTCTGCCGCGAGGCGGGCAGGCAGTCCGCGATGCGGCGGATGGCAGGCTTAAAGCCCATATCGAGCATGCGGTCGACTTCATCGAGAACCAGGATCTGAATACCGTCAAGCTTGACCAGGCGGCGGCCGATGAAGTCTTCGAGGCGGCCGGGGGTGGCGACGATCAGGCGCGCGCCACGGCGAATCGCCTCGAGCTGCGGACCTTCCGCCATGCCGCCCACGACCAGAGCGACGGGGATGTGGGCACC
>CAXUND010000010.1:15320-51491 GCA_964252445.1 uncultured Acidobacteriaceae bacterium
GGCTGCGTGACGGCGTTTTCGAGCTGCATGGCGAGCTCGCGCGTGGGCAACTGGATCCGCGCCGCGGCGCCGCGGCCCTTGGTGCCGCCGGGAGCCACAAACTGCAGGCGCTCGACGATAGGGATGAGGAAGCTGAGGGTCTTGCCGGTACCGGTCTGCGCGGTGGCAAGAACGTCCTTACCTTCGAGTGCCGGGGGAATGGCGCCGTCCTGGACGGGGGTGGGAATGGTGAAGTTGCAAGCGGCCAGACGGCTCTGCAGCGCGTCCGAGATGTTGAAATCTGTAAACTGTGTCAATCAGAATCCTTATGGGTCTGGTTCCGGCCGGATACACGAGGTGTTGCCCTCGGGGACGCGCCGGAACGGTGCTCTCCCGGCGCCCTGACTCAGGGCATAGCTCCGCCGCGGAGAGAAAACTAAAGATATGCGTATGGAAGACCGGGAATCCCGATAGGACCGACTCTGTTGGCCGTCCCTGCTCTGCCTCACGCAGCCACTAGCATGAAACTCGGTGTTTCATGGACTTCCCCGACTGCTTCGGGGAAGTACGCTGTAGGGCTTGGAGAATTACGCGGGTCGTCCGGCTTTGTCAGAATGCAGGACGTTCACAACCAATCACTGAGCGTGACCAGAGGATAGCACTAAAGCAAAACCATTTACAAGCACCTTTTTGTGCCCCGGCGCTGAGCCCGCCAAACCTTCGAACGCTCTGGTCACGCAACGTCTTCCATCAGGCTCTCCGGTAGAAACAGGGTGAAGACGGTGCCGGAGGGCTGCTCGACCCGGCTGCGCACCCGGATGCATCCCCCGTGCTTCTGCACCAGTCCGTGCGAGATCCACAATCCCAGGCCGCTGCCGTTCATGCCCTTGGTGGTGTAGAAGGCAGTGAAGATGTGTTCGACGATCGCCGGGCTGATGCCATGCCCGGTATCGGCGATGGCGATGCGCGCGCCGCGCCGGCCGGAGCGCCAGTCTACGCAAGGCTGGACACGGACGCGCAGACGGCCTCCCTCGGGCATGGCGTCTGCGGCATTCGCAACCAGGTTGTTCAGCACCTGGCGGATGTCCCCTTCCAGGCAGAAGATGTGAGCATCGCGGACGGTCTCAACCCCGACATCAATGCCGGCGTGCCGCAGACGGCTCTGGTGCAGGGTAAGGACGGGCTCCAGCAACTCCTCTGCATGGATCCTGCGCGGACGCGCTGCCTGCCGATGGAAGCGCAGGGTCTGCCCAGCGATACGGGACACGCGGCCAAGCTCACGGCTGGCCAGCCTGGCGTACGCGCCTGATTCGGGAGACAGATGGGGGTCCTGCTCAATCAGGTAGAGCAGGTTGGTGATCGACTCGAGCGGCCCGTTGATTTCATGCGAGATGGACGCGGCCAGGCGCCCGACTGCGGCCACCCGCTCACTATCGATGAGCGCCTGTTCCGCGCGTGCGAGAGCCTGCTCGCGCGCGTGCAGCGAACATTGGTGGCGGCGCGCCCGCAGAGCCGCCTGGAGGACGCAGGCCAGGGTTCGCGGCTCCGTCTGCCAGTGAAGGGTGAGGCAATGGCCGAGTGGCCGCCGCTCCTCCTCCAAACGGTGCGATGCTGCAGTGCCGGGCTGATGCGTGGTGAGGATCACGACGGGGAGGTCAGACCACGCAGGCTGCTCCCGGAGAGCCTCGGCGAGCCTGGTGATGATTGCGGGCGATAGCGCTTCTTCCTCTACCAGGAGGACGGCACCGCGCTGGCTGCGCACCATTGCGGGCAGTTCCTCGACCGGGCAGATGCTTGCTTTGAAAGCAGGTTGAGCACCTCCCTCCGCGGCAGCGCCGGCCGCAATCGAGACCAGCTTCGAGCCTGGCTCAGGTTTGGTAGCCTTGCTGGCGGCACGAATCAGTTCGACCAGGTAGAGAGCACGCTCGGGATCGAGACCTGCGACCAGCACTTCCGCTGCCGATGCTTCCGCACCAGAGCTCTGGGCAGGCACCGACTCCGGAGCCGTGTCTGCGGTGTAGGACATAGGTGAGGCACTCCGATCCAGCGTCCTTCGGTGCAGATGCACGAGGAGGAGCTACCGGGTTGGATGCCAGGGTGCGACGTGTGAGTCAATGCAGGCTGCTTTTGTTTCCAAGCAAAAACAACGCGGACCCAGGCCCAGGATCGAGGCGGGGACGGGTCAGAGACGCGGGGTTTCAGGCGTTGGCTTGCCCGGGCGCGGCAGCCGGGATCACCATGGGACCTGTTTCAAGAGTCCTCCGGGAGGCGTCAGCCCGGGTGCTGAGGGCCTTCATCCGCAGGCAGGACTGGCTCATCGCGCTGGTATTCCGCTTCAGCCGCTCGGTGTGGCGGGAAAGGTCGGTAAGCAACGCCTCCATGCGCTCGACGCGACGCCTACACTCCAGCCGACTCTGCGCCCACTCCTGCGAGGTGTCGCTGGTGCGTACATGCGCTTCGCGGATCAACGGCTGCTTCATCCAGGACTCAAGATCAGCAACCCGGGCAAGAATGATGTTCCCGGTGGTGTTCTCGGGGCGGATCACCGGAAGAGCCAGGGTCCGCTCCCAGCGTTGTACCGTACGCACAGACTTTCCGAAGAAGAACGCTATCTCTTTCCATGAGCTAAATACGGCTGGATTGGACAACTTTTCCCTCCCGCTACTAGCAGCCTAGTCATCAGCTGCAACAATAGCAAGCATCTTTCACTATCTCGAGGTGGCACGTCAATCGTCGGCTTTCGCCAAGCGCCGGGAGGGTTTCTCTGCCGGCCTGGCACGTCGCGAGGGCGGCGGTGTCTGCGCGGGACCGAACATGATCAACACGCCCTCAACCTGCTGCGAGGGCTGCAGGATCGGGGTGAAGTGCAGGTCAAACACCTGTGTTTGGCCGTTGGCAGCGTGGAAGCTCTGCTCCTTGAGTACCTGCCCCTCCCGCGAGCTGAGGGCCTTGCGAGCACAGCGGAGAACAGACCGCAGCGTGGCGGGATCCATCGGCAGACGATCGAGTTGCAGGCTGGGGAGGGTTGAAGGGTCCACGTCGAGCAGTGCCTGGGTCGCTGCATTCCAGATCTGCACCTGCTCGGTGCGATCGACCATCATCACCGGCCAGGGCATGGACTTCAGGGTCTCGGCGTAGCGGGAGCTGAGTGCGTTGAGTTCGCGAGTCCGCGTCTCGAGCTCTTCATTCATGTTTTCGAGCTCTTCGTTGACTGACTGCAACTCTTCGTTGGTGGTCTCGAGCTCCTCGTTGGTGGACTGCAGCTCCTCGTTGGTGGTCTCGAGCTCCTCGTTGGTGGACTGCAGCTCTTCATTGGTGGTCTCGAGTTCCTCATTTGCGGACTGCAGCTCGCTGCTGGTGTTCTCCAGCTGGTTGACAGTCTGCTGAAGCCGCTTGCGGTAGGTCATGTCCTCGGCATAAATGAGCGTGCCGTTCCACTTGCCGTTATCTCCGGAGATCGGGCGGATGCATACCGAGACGGTGCGCTCCTCCCCGGCGACGTAGATGTGGCACTGCAGCTCGGTGCTTTGCTGCCGATCGACGGGAACGCCGGAGAACTCGGCCGTTTTGAGCTTGTCAACCAGGTCGGGGCAGAGCTTGGCTATTTCGCTGCCTGCAAGCTGCCGGCCTACGAGGCGGGACGCAGCAATACCCCACACGGCATGGGTGGCGTCATTGCCGCTGCGGATGACGAACTCGGCGTCGAGGACCAGAACCGAGGACTTGAGGGTTTCGAGCAGGTAGCGCTGGTGCAAACGAAGCCGGTCAAGCTCCTGCTGCATCTTCTGCTGATCGTGGCTTGCTTGCATCGGGTCTCCTTCCCATCGTTGGAGCTCTGGAGTCTCCGAACCGCCGACGCTTTGTAGCTGTTTCTTCTGGAAGATACGCCAACGGGAGTGCAGCGGGACAAGATGATTTGAATTGCCCAGCTTGGACTCTGCAGTGCCCAGAAACAGGACACCTCCTGGATCGAGAGCGTAGTTCAGCTTTTCGACGATCTGCTGCTGCGCGGGTGGATCGAAGTAGATCAGCAGGTTCCGGCACAGGATCAGGCTGCAATGCGAGATGGGCGCGTCCAGTAGGATGTTACTCCTGCCGAACACAAGCATGCGGCGAATATCACGGCTGATCCGGAATGGTCCGGCGCCGGTGAAGTATCGCTCCCGCAGGTGACGAGGGATGCGCCTCAGCTCGTGTGCCGAGTACTCCCCGCGCCGCGCCAGGGTCAGGGACTCCTCATCTACATCGGTGCCGTAGATCTTCACATCCAGACCGACCAGGCGATCGCCGAGCAGCTCGGCCAGCATGATGGCCAGCGAGTAGGGCTCCTCGCCATTGGCGCATCCGGCGCTCCAGCAGCGCAGCACGTCGCCCTGCCTGAGGCCGCGCAAGAGCTTGGGCAGGGCCTCGGTGCGCAGGAACTCCCATGCCTGAGGGTCGCGGAAGAACTCCGTGACGTTGATCAGGATGGTGTTCAGCAGGGTCGATTCTTCCGCGGGATCGAGGCGTAGAACCTCCCCGTAATCGGTGAAAGTGGAGAGCCCGAGCTTGGCCATGCGCTTGCGTATGCGCCGCTCGAGTGTAGAGACCTTGTAGCCGTGCAGATCAAGCCCGTGGTTGGCGACGAGCTTGCCAAGGAAGTCCTTCAGGGTTGAATCCACGGCCATCCACGAGAACGATATTTCACCGAAGATGCCGAAATCAAGTGCGCCAGGGCGCCTGCCGACCAGTGGCAGAGCGGGAGTTTCAGGCGATGGTCAGGACGATCTTTCCTCCGGCTCCTCCGCTCTCGGCGAGCCTGGTCGCCTCGACGATGCTGCTTAAAGGAAAGGTCTGCGCGATAGGGATGGAGAAGACACCGCGAGCGACCTGGTCTGCCAGCTGGTAAAGTCGCGAAGCGTCGGGCACGGCAGTCATGGCGCGAACCTCGATGCCGCGCCCGGGCGGGTGCGGCGGCGGCCCGACGACGGTACCGTAGGCGCCGCCATCACGCAGGGTCTTGAGGATGCGAGTGATCAGGGGGCCGCCGATGGTGTCGGCTGCGGCGTCCAGTTCGTGCACCGTCTCCATCTCGTGGTCGTCATCAAGCGCGACGACGCGCTCGACAGGCAGCGTTTGCGCCTGATCGCGCTGCGCGGCGCGGACTGCGGCGGTGACCTTTGCTCCGTGCTGTACCGCCACGTGCACCGCGGCGCGACCGACACTGCCGAGGGCTCCGGTGACGAGCACCGTCTGCCCGGCCTCTAACTTGAGCGCCCGCTCGATCAGCTGTGCGCCGGTCAGCAAGACCAGCGGCAGCGCAGCGGCCTGCTCAAAGCTCAACAAGTCCGGGATGGGCGCGAGGACGTCTGCCTTGGCCACCGTGTACTCGGCAAAGGTGCCGTTGGCCAAGCCCATGACTCGCATGCCGGGTTCGAAACCGGAGACAGCGGGGTCTGCGGAGACTACCTCGCCTGCCAGGTCGCGACCAAGGATCCCGGGGAAGTCGACGGGGAAGCGGTCCTTGGCCGCGCCTGAACGGACCTTCCAGTCGATCGGGTTGATACTGGTCGCCCGGACCCGCACCAGTACCTCTCCGGCGCCGACCTCCGGCTGGTCGCTGTCTTCGTAGCGAAGCTGGTCCGCGTCGCCGTAGGCTTGCAACACAACTGCTTTCATCTTTGAATCGCCTCAGCAGGTAGAGATGGGATAAAGCAGTGGATGGGGTGCCTAGGGGGACCAGAGACGATGCCCTGCTAAAATCGATTGAATCCACTCCTCTGGGTTCAGATACCAAAGTGGAGGCGCGATGCAGGCAGTCCGCTCGATCCTCGCGCTCGAAGACGGGCGCATCTTCCGCGGAGAGGGCTACGGCGCTTCCGGCGAGTGTTCCGGCGAGGTGGTGTTCAATACTTCGCTGACCGGCTACCAGGAGATTTTCACCGATCCGTCCTACGCCGGGCAGATCGTGGTGCTCACGAATCCGCAGATTGGCAACTACGGCACGAATGCGGCAGATGCGGAGGCCAAGCGGCCTTACATCGAAGGCCTGGTGGTGCGCGAGTTCTCCTCGGTCAGCTCAAACTGGCGGTCCGAGCAGGTAGCGGACGAGTATCTGGAACGCTACAACGTTCCCGTGATCTCTGAAATTGATACCCGCGCCCTGGTGCGTCATCTGCGCACGCACGGGGTGATGCGCGGGGTTATATCGACCGTGGACACGGATGAAGCGTCGCTGGTAGCCAGGGCGCGGGCCATCCCCAGGATGGACGGAACGGACCTGGCGGCGGTCGTCTCGACCAAGGACAGGTACGAGTGGACCAATCCGGCGCTCGATGCCCTGGGGCGCGCCGGCGCGGCGGTGCCGGAGAGTGATCTGCACGTGGTCGCGTACGACTACGGCATCAAGTCGAACATCCTGCACATGCTGGGCGAGCAGGGCTGCCGGGTGACCGTGGTGCCGGCGAAGACCAGCGCGGACGATACACTCGCGCTCGCGCCGGATGGAGTTTTTTTATCGAATGGCCCGGGCGATCCGGAGCCTTTGACCTATGCGAACCAGACGATTCGCGAGCTTGCGGGAAAGACGCCGATCTTTGGGATTTGCCTGGGGCACCAGCTGATCGGCCAGGCGCTGGGCGGCAGGACCTTCAAGCTGAAGTTCGGTCATCATGGCGGCAATCATCCGGTGAAGCAGTTGTCGACAGGCCGGGTTGAAATCACGAGCCAGAACCATAATTATGCGGTCGATCCGGATTCGATCAACCAGAACGAGGTCGAGCTGACGCATATCAATCTGAATGACAACACGCTTGAAGGATTGCGCCACCGGACGATGCCGCTGTTAAGTGTGCAGTATCACCCCGAGGCGAGTCCCGGCCCGCATGACTCGCATTATCTGTTTCAGGATTTCCGGACGATGATGGACGAGTGGAAGGGCCGATAGGGAGGCTGACGATGCAGATCCAGATAGGTGATGCCCTGGGAGCGTGGTTGCAGGAGATGGCCGCGAAGGCCGGCAAGGGTCCGGATGAGTTAGCGAGCGAAGCCTTGCTGCAGTTTCTAGAAGATCGTGAGGATTACGAAAATGCTATAGAAGTTTCTCGGCGAATCGCCAGCGGCGAAGAGAAGACTTACACGCTTGAGGAAGTGGAGCGACGACTTGGCCTGGACGATTAAGGTCAGCGAGACAGCCGAGAGACAGCTTCGCAAGCTTGATCCGCCGTCGCTAAGCGGATCACCCGGTTTATCCACAAGCGTGTGCTTACCGCAGCAGATCCGCTGATGGGCGACTTCGACGGCTACTGGCGCTATCGGGTCGGCGACTACCGCATCATCTGCGAGTTTCTCAATGAGGAGCTTGTCATTGTTCTCGTCAGCCTCGCACACCGCAAAGATATTTACCAATAGGAAGCAAGATGCCACGCAGGAACGACATCACGAAGATCCTCGTCATCGGCTCGGGCCCGATTGTGATCGGGCAGTCGGCCGAGTTTGACTACTCCGGGACGCAGGCATGCAAGGCGCTGCGCGCGGAGGGTTATGAGGTGGTGCTGGTGAATTCAAACCCGGCCACCATCATGACCGATCCCGAGCTTGCCGATCGCACCTACATTGAGCCGTTGACGACGGCGTACCTCGACGAAATCCTGCGCATTGAAGCGCAGATGCTGAGGGACGAAGGGCGCACGGGCAGGTTCGCGGTGCTGCCGACAGTCGGCGGCCAGACCGCGCTCAACTTAGCGGTCGACTTAGCGGATGCCGGAATACTCGATAAGTACGGCGTTGAATTAATCGGCGCCAAGTTAGAAGCGATCAAGAAGGCGGAAGACCGGCTGCTGTTCAAGGATGCGATGACCCGCATCGGGCTGGACGTGCCGAAGTCGGCACTGGTTTCAAATCTGCGCGACGGCCTTGAGTTCTCGACCAAGATCGGCTTCCCGGTAATTATTCGCCCTTCCTTTACGCTGGGCGGCTCGGGTGGCGGCATTGCTTACAACCGCGAAGAACTCACCGAAATACTCTCGCGCGGCATTGATTTATCGCCTGTGCACGAGTGCCTGATTGAAGAGTCTGTGCTCGGCTGGAAAGAGTACGAGCTTGAGGTGATCCGCGATCTCGCAGACAACGTTATCATCATCTGCTCGATTGAGAACATGGATCCGATGGGCGTGCATACCGGCGACTCGATCACCGTCGCGCCCTCGCAGACGCTCACCGATCGCGAGTACCAATGCATGCGTTCAGCGGCGATCGCGGTGATCCGCGAGATTGGGGTCGAGACCGGCGGATCAAACGTGCAGTTTGCGGTCAATCCCGCGAACGGTCGCATGACGGTCATCGAGATGAACCCGCGCGTCTCACGGTCGTCGGCGCTGGCCTCGAAGGCGACCGGCTTCCCCATCGCCAAGATCGCGGCCAAGCTGGCTGTCGGTTACACGCTCGACGAGATCCCGAACGACATCACCAGGATGACGCCGGCGTGCTTCGAACCGTCGATCGACTATGTCGTGGTCAAGATACCGAAGTGGCAGTTCGAAAAGTTTCCCGGCACGGATGAGAGCCTTACGGTGCAGATGAAGTCGGTCGGCGAAGTGATGGCCATTGGGCGCACCTTCAAGGAAGCGATGATGAAGGCCATGCGCTCACTTGAAACCGGCAGGCGCATTGACTCGGACGATCTCGATCCCAAGCGGCTGACGCAGCGGCTGGTCACGCCCAACCCGCAGCGGCTTGACTACATCCGGTTTGCCTTTCGCCGGGGCATGAGCGTGCGCGAGGTGGCCAGGCTTACCTCGATGGACCCCTGGTTCCTGCACCAGATCAAGGAGATCACCGACACGATTGCTGCGCTGGGCACGCTCTCTGCGGAGGATGTGTCACCGTGGCAGTTACGAAAAGCGAAACGCATGGGCATCTCGGACGAGCGCATTGCCGAGGTCTGGCATCTGAGCGGCGCCGCGGGCGTGGAGCAGGTGCGGCAGCTGCGCTTCGCCAGCGGCATCCGGCCGGTGTTCAAACTGGTCGACACCTGCGCCGCCGAGTTTGAATCGAGCACGCCTTATCTTTATTCGAGCTTTGACGAAGAGGACGAAGCGACGCCGACGTCAAAGCGCAAGGTGATCATTCTCGGCAGCGGGCCCAACCGTATCGGGCAGGGCATCGAGTTCGATTACTGCTGCTGCCACGCGGCGTTCGCACTGCGCGAGGACGACTACGAGACCATCATGGTCAACTGCAATCCGGAGACGGTGTCGACCGACTATGACACCTCGGACCGGCTTTACTTTGAGCCGCTGACGCTTGAGGACGTGCTGGCGGTGTACGAGCACGAGGCCGCGGGTGGCGCGCCGGTCAGTATGATCGTTCAGTTCGGCGGCCAGACGCCACTCAACCTGGCGCTGCGGTTGAAGGCGGCAGGGGTGCCGATCATTGGCACGTCGCCGGAGTCGATCGATCTTGCGGAGGACCGCAAGCGCTTCGGCAAGCTGCTGCGCGAGCTTGATATTCCGCAACCGGCTGCAGTCACCGCGACTTCGATCGACGAGGCGCTCGCGGGCGCGGACTCGATCGGCTACCCGGTGCTGGTGCGCCCCTCCTATGTGCTCGGCGGCCGCGCCATGGTCATCGCGCACGACCGCGAGGCGGTCGCGCGCTACATGAAGGAGGCGGTCGAGTACTCGCAGGAGCGTCCGATCCTGATCGACAGCTTTCTGAAGAACGCAGTCGAAGTGGACGTCGATGCACTATGCGATGGCACTGACGTGGTCATCGCCGGCATCATGCAGCACATTGAGGAGGCTGGCGTGCACTCGGGCGACTCTTCGTGCGTGCTCCCGCCGGTTGATCTTTCGACGGCCGCGCTTGAGACCATTCGCGAGTACACGCGCAAGCTCGCCCGTGCGCTCGACGTAATCGGCCTGGTCAACCTGCAGTTCGCCATCCAGCGCGAGCGTGTTTACGTGATTGAAGTCAACCCACGTGCCTCGCGGACCGTTCCTTACGTGTCGAAGGCCACCGGCGTGCCGCTGGCGAAGATCGCCTCGCGCCTGATGACCGGACGCAAGCTAGCCGAGTTTCTGCCGGACTACGTGCCCGGCGGCGCTTGCTATGGGCAGGACCTCGCGACCGGCTCGCACTTCTTCGTCAAGTCGCCGGTTTTCCCGTGGAACAAGTTTCCCGGCGCCGACGCCGTGCTTGGACCGGAGATGAAGTCGACCGGCGAGGTGATGGGGGTGGCGGACAACTTTGGCGAGGCCTTCGCCAAGGCGCAGCTCTCCGCCGGGCTGCAGCTGCCGCTTACCGGCACCGTCTTCTTCAGCGTCAGTGATCCGGACAAGTCGACGCTTGTCGCCGTCGCCAGGCAGTATGTCGACCTGGGCTTCCACATCGTCGCGACGGAGGGCACGGCGTACGCTCTCGAGGCCGCAGGGCTTGCGGTCGAGCACGTGTTCAAGGTCAAGGAGGGCCGGCCCAACGTTGTCGACCTGATGAAGGGAGACCGCATCCAGCTGATCATCAACACGCCGCGCGGCGCAGATACCTTCTTTGACGAGAAAGCGATTCGGCGGACGGCGGTGCTGCAGAGGATCCCGATGATCACCACCATCGCCGCTGCCCGCGCGGCCGCCGAGGGGATCGCCTCGCTGCAGCGGCACAGCATGCATGTGTATGCGCTGCAGAACCTGCATCTTGAGAGGAAGACGGATCGGAGTACAGCGCCGCCGGTGGTGGCAGGCATCCGGTGAGGCGGATCGCTCTCGGCTTTCTTCTTTCTCTGGCAGCGGCTGCACAAACGCCGGGGCCACCCTCAACTCCCGACGCGCTCGTGCAGCTGGCGCATCACGACCCGCAGGCGGCGCTCGCTACGCTTACAAAGGTGCTGGCCGCCGCACCAGACGATGTTTCCGCCAACCTGCTCGCCGCGGCGGCTGAGATCGCGCTCTACGACGGCGCGCATGCAGTGATCTACGCCGAGCGCGCGCGCCAGCTCGACCCTGACAACTGGAAGGTGCATACCACGCTGGTCACCGCCTACGCGATGGCCGGAGATGCGCAGAAGCGGGATGCCGAGCGGGCCATGCTGCGGACCCTGCACGAAAGTACGACCGCTCCCGATGCACGCGCCAGCTCGGGCTTTCTGCTCGACCTATTCAAGGTTAAGGACTATCGCGTGGAGGCGGTCGAGTACTTCAAGCCGCTGGGCAAGTTTCACCTTTACTACCGCTTCATCCTCAAGGACGCAGACGGCAATCGCATCTGGCAGATCAGCGTGGTCTCGGATGACTTCAACCAGGCGTCCTGGGCGCGGGCCTTTCCGCAGCAGGCAGCCGAAGGGCAGCGCCAGTTCCAGATTATCGGGGAGAGCCCGGGCGGCTCAAGCCATGTGGACTACACGACCTTCTCCGGGTCTCCCAGCTATGATTTTGCGCGGTCGCGCGTGGTGGCGATCCTGACTGAGCAGACCGAGCCGTTTCCCACGGCGAAGTAGCTTCTGCTCAACCGCGTTTTGCTGCCATGCTGTGCAAGCAGCGGGACGCAAGGTCAACCACAGGTGCTTCGCTTCGCCCAGGATGATGCCCCGGGAGATGCGCAACTCCGCACCGTGCGCGGGAGATCCCGTGCAGAACAAGACACCGAGCCACGGGATGCTTGCGCGCGTCATCCCCGATTCCCGCACTTGCGCAAGGCTCGTAGAATAGGAGCATGCTCCTTGAAGGCGTCTTTCCCGCGGTTACCACCCCCTTCTTTCCCGATGGGCGGCTTTATCTTCACAAGCTCGAACAAAATGTCGATCGCTACTCGCGCACGCCGGCCGCGGGCCTGGTGGTGCTCGGGTCCACGGGCGAGGCCGCCATGCTCAATGACGATGAGGCAGGGGACGTGCTTCGCGCCGCTGCGGGGGCCGCTGCGCCTGAAAAGGTGCTGGTCGCAGGGGTAGGCCGCGAGAGCGTGATCGGGACCTTGAGGATGGCCGAGGTAGCCGCCAAAGCCGGCTACGACGCGGTGCTGGTGCGCACGCCGCACTACTACGGGCCGCAGTTGACGCCGCCGGCCATGCTGACTTTTTTCCGCACCGTCGCCGACCAGGCCGCGCTGCCGGTGATCCTTTACTCCATCCCGAAATTTACGCACTACGATCTGCCGGTGGCGATCATTGCCGAGCTGGCCTACCACCCGAACATCCTGGGCCTCAAGGACTCAAGCGGCAGCGTCGCGCGGATCGCCGACGTGGCGGCTGCAACCGGCGCCGCGCCCAAGCGGACAGTGACGGTGACCCCGGTTTTTACCGCGGTTACGGCACGGATGCAGGCTGCCGCTCGCGAGAGCACGCTGGTCTCGATCGGCGGGGGATCGCAAGCCGCCGCGCCGCCTGCGATCAGGACGCGGACACGGGAGATCGGCTTCCAGGTGCTGAGCGGCTCCGCTGAAAAGCTGCATGCTTCGCTCGCGGCCGGAGCCGCGGGCGCGGTGATCGCGATGGCTGCCTGCGCACCGCAAGCCTGCCACGAGGTCTACGTGGCCTGGAAGGAGAAGGACGAGCCGCTGGCGGAGGAGAAGCAGCAGCGGCTGATCGCGCCTTCGGGTTACGTCGCCGGCACGCTGGGCATCGCGGGCATCAAGTATGCCTGCGATCTGAACGGCTACTATGGCGGCCGTGCTCGCCTTCCCCTGCTGCCGCTCGACGCGGAGCAGCAGGCCGAGGTTGCGCGGCTGATGCAGGACCTCCGCAACTAGGGTCGCCATAGCAACTGGGGTCGCCGTAGCAACTGGGGTCGCCGTAGAGGGTACGCCGGTACTCTGGCGGCCTCCACCTCCTTGCTGCAAGCTAGCATTGCACGTCGCGCGCGGACTTGAGACCGGCACGGCAGGGAGACGCTCGTGGCGGAACAGGTGCTCTTTGTCGATGACGAGCCGGCGATCCTGGACGGATACCGTCGCCTGCTCTACAAGGACTTCCTGGTCACCACCGCCGTCGGCGGGGCGCAGGGGCTGGAAACGATCGAGAAGAAGGGTCCTTTCGCGGTCGTCATCTCGGACATGCGCATGCCGCAGATGAGCGGCGTCGAGTTCCTGCTCAAGGTCAAGGAAGTGTCTCCGGACACGGTGCGCCTGATCCTGACGGGGCAGACCGAGATGCAGGCCGCGATCGATGCGGTCAACCTCGGCAGCGTCTTCCGCTTTCTTACCAAGCCCTGCTCGAAAGAGGTGCTGTCGGCCGCGATCCATGCATCGCTCCGGCAGCACCAGCTGACGCAGGTCGAACGCGATCTGCTGGAGCAGACCCTCGGCGGCTCGATCCAGGTGATGACGGAAATCCTGAGCCTGATCAGTCCGACTTCCTTTGGCCGGAGCACGCGCGTACGGCACGTGGTCCGGCATGTGGTGGCGAAACTCGGATGGCAGGGCGCCTGGCAGTTTGAGATGGCGGCCATGCTTTCGCAGCTGGGCTGCGTCACGCTGCAAGCGGAGACGGTTGAAGCCGCCTATGCCGGTCGGGAACTCGAGCTGGAGGAGCAGGAACGGTTCGACAAGCACCCCCTGGCTGCATGGGAGCTGCTGTCGCACATACCGCGCATGGAGCCTGTAGCCCTGATGATCGCGCAGCAGCGCCACCCGGCGCCGGCGCTTGCGGAGCGGGCGGGCGTGAAGACACCGGAGGAGAAGGAGCGGGTGGAGTTTGGCGCGCGGCTGCTGCGTCTCGCCCTGCGCTATGACGCGCTGGTGAGCAAGGGCAGCACACATGAGCATGCGCTGGCCATGCTTGCAAACGGCGACAAGATCGACCAGCCGATCCTTGCGGCCATGGAGGGCTTCAGCGAGGTGGGCGAGGGCAGCGTCGTTCGCACCTCGACCGTCCGGACCCTGGCTCGCGGCATGATCCTCGAAGAGGACGTGAAGACGCACCAGGGGGTGCTGATCGTGGCCAAAGGGCAGGAGATCACCCCGCCGCTGGTGCTGAAGCTGAATACTTTCTGGCAGCACGGGGCGATTCGAGAGAGCTTTCTAGTGCGGGTGTCCGCCAACGAGCAGATCACGCGCAACGGCTAGCGCCCGGGGTCGAACGGGGTGGAGGGGCAGCCGTGTGACTGCCGACAGGGGAACGGGATGGCGGGTTTGAGCGCGATGGCGAGGACAGGAGAGCGTGAAGCTGCTACGCCGGCCTTGGGGGCAGCGGCACCCGATGCTGCGTTGAGCATCCTGGACGCCGCATCGCACTTTCACGACCTCACCTGGGCCATCCGCGAGGTCTTGTGGATCGTGGACGTTCAGACGGCGAAGACGCTCTATGTAAGCTCCGCCTATGAAGAGATATGGGGACGGCCTTGCGCGGCGCTGTATGCGGATCCCGCGGACAAGATCAAGGCCATCCGGGAAGAAGACCAGCCGGTGGTTCGCGAGCGGATGATTGAAGCGCAGATGGCGCCGAGCGAGATGACCTACCAGATCACGCGGCCGGACGGAACGGTGCGCTGGATCCGTGACCGCGCGTTCCCCATCTACGACGGGGCGGGCAAAGTGGTGCGTATTGCCGGCATGGCTGCCGACTTCACCCAGGCGCGTGCGGCGCATCAGGAATCTCTGCGCCGCCAGCGTCTGCTTGCCTCGATCGTGAACTCGTCCGATGACGCTATTTTTTCCGAGACTCTCGACGGCACTATCACCACCTGGAATGCCGCGGCCCAGCGCATCTTCGGCTACACGGAAGGCGAGATCGTGGGGCAGACCACCGCGGTGCTGCGGCTCGAGGACCAACAGGATGAGGCAGCCTGGATCCTCGACCGGGTGCGCGTGGGCAGGCGCGTGCAGCGCTTTGCCACCCGGCGACGCCACAAGGATGGGCGGCTGGTCGAGGTCTCGCTTTCTGTTTCGGCAGTGCAGGATGGAGAGGGTCGCATCATCGGCGCATCCTCGATTGCGCACGACACCTCGGAGCAGAAGCGGCTGGAGAGCAAGCTCTCGGTCGTCTCCGAGCACCTGCGCCTGGCGATGGAGGCGACCAGCGAATGCGTGCTGTCGGTGGATGCGGACTGGAAGATTACCTACATCAATCGCCCGGTCAAGGGTCAGGAGCCGGAAGCGATGGTGGGCCGCTCCTTGTGGGTGTGCTTTCCGGAGCTCGTGGGTACCAGCCGCGAACGCGAGTATCGCCGCGCGATCGAGGAGCAGACAGCCCGCTCTTTTGAGGATTTTGTCAGCGCGCAGAAGGTCTGGTATGCCGGGACCGCGTACCCGTCCGGGAACGGGCTGCTGATTTTCTACAAGGATGTGTCAGAGAAGCATGCCGTCGAAGAGCAGCTGCGGAGCTCTCAGAAGATGGAGTCGATCGGGCAGCTGGCGGCCGGCATAGCGCATGAGATCAACACGCCGATCCAGTACATTGGCGACAATGCGACCTTCCTGAAGGAAGCGTGGGCGCCGGTGGCGGCGCTGCTGGCGAGCGCACAGGTGCTGCGGGAAGAAGTATCAGAGGGCGCACCCGGTGCGGCAGCGGACTTCGATCGATGTTCGCAAGCGGCCGACCTGGAATTCATGGCGGCCGAAATCCCGCTCGCGATCAACCAGGCCCTGGACGGCGCGACCCGGGTGGCCGAGATCGTCAAGGCGATGAAGGAATTTTCACACCCGGGCTCGGAGGAGAAGCGCCTGGTCGACCTCAACCGGGCTATTGAGACGACGTTGACCGTTGCGCGCAGCGAGTGGAAGTACGTGGCCGAGGTGATCACCCGGCTTGATCCCTCACTTCCGATGGTGCCGTGTCTGGCCGGCGAAATCAACCAGGTGCTGTTGAACCTGCTGGTGAACGCGGCTCACGCGATCGGCGACGCCGTGGCCGGCACGGAACTAAAAGGCGTCATCACCATCGCGACCCGCCTCGACGCAGACGCGGTCGAGATCAGCATTGCGGATACCGGGGTGGGCATCCCGGAGTCGGCGCGCGGGCGCATCTTCGATCCTTTCTTTACCACCAAGGAAGTCGGCCGCGGCACCGGTCAGGGGCTCACGCTGGCACAGACCGTCATCGTGAAAAAGCATTCGGGCAAGCTCTGGTTCGAGACCGAGATGGGCAAAGGAACCACCTTCTTCATCCGGCTGCCGCTGGCCGAGCTGCGCCAGGATCCACCGCCACCTTAGTAACGCGAACGGCTGCGGCCAGGTTGAAACCAAAGGCTCTCCCCGCCGATACAACCAAGGAACGCTTTCAGGGGACAGGCAACGATGATCTCGATCGTAGGCATTCTGGTTGTATTCGGCGCCGTGATCGGCGGCTTTCTCATGGAGCATGGCAAGCTGGCCGTGCTCATCCAGCCGGCTGAGCTGGTGACGATCGGCGGTGCGGCCCTGGGAACGGTGCTGGTGGCAAATCCCATCCACATTTTGAAGGGGATGTTCGGCGGCCTGCTGGGAGCGCTCGGTGGCGCGAAGTTCCCTAAGCAGCGCTACGTCGACACCCTCAAGATGATGTTCGATCTGTTCTCAAAGGCGCGCAAGGAAGGGCTGGTTGCGATCGAAGCAGACATCGAGGAGGCAGACAAGAGCCAGATATTCGCGAAGTACCCGGTGTTTCTGAAGGACCATCACGCCCGCGACTTCGTCTGTGACACCATGCGCATGGCGATTACCGGCGGCGTGAATACGCATGATGTGGACCAGATGATGGAGCTTGACATGGAAGTGCACCACCACTGCGCGCAGGCCCCGACCAACGCGCTCACCTCCGTGGCCGATGCCCTGCCCGGACTCGGGATTGTTGCCGCGGTGCTGGGCATCGTGGTCACCATGGGTGCGCTGGGCGGACCGCCGGAGGAGATCGGTCACAAGGTGGCTGCAGCGCTGGTTGGCACCTTCCTGGGCATCCTGCTCTGCTATGGAGTGCTGGGACCGCTGGCCGCGAGCATGGGGAAGCGAACCGACGACGAGCATGGCTACTACCACATTCTTCGCGTGGTGATGCTGTCCTTCATCAAGGGAACATCTCCCATCCTGGCAGTCGAGATGGCCCGGCGCGCGATTCCTGAGCATGTCCGCCCGAGCTTTCAGGAAGTAGAAAAGGCCTGTCGGGCGAGCAGTGCGGCGGCGGCGAGCTAAGGGGCGGCGATGTCAGACGAACAGCCGATCATCATCATCAAGAAGAAGGTCAACCACGGGGGCCATCACGGTGGCGCCTGGAAGGTCGCCTACGCTGACTTTGTGACCGCGATGATGGCGCTCTTCATCGTGCTCTGGCTGCTTAGCACTTCGAGCAAGAAGACCCAGGAGGCAATTGGGGGTTATTTCCGGGATCCGAACGGCACCGCGGCCCAGAAGGGCACAGACAAGAGCGGCTCGGGTGACAACATCGTTCTCAAGAAGGACGATATGGCGAAGCTCAAGGACGACTTGCTCCGGGCTGTGCACCGGGTCGACAACCTGGACAAGCTGAAGAAACAGGTTGAGATCACGATCACCCAGGAGGGGCTTCGCATTGAATTGATGGAAGATCCCAAGGGCACGTTTTTCCAGACGGGGAACGCACAGCCCACGCCTGTTCTGAAGGACCTGCTGAAGGTTCTGGCGGCGCAGATGGGCGCTCTGCCGAACAAGATTTCAATTGAAGGTCACACCGATGCGCAGCCGTACTCGAATGCGGACGGATACGGTAACTGGGAGCTGTCCGCGGACCGGGCGAACGTGGCCCGCCGGCTGATGCAGGCAAGCGGTGTACGCATGAATCAGGTCGCACAGGTGCGTGGATTCGCCGACCAGCGCCTGAGAAAGCCGCAGCAGCCTTTTGACGCCTCGAACCGCAGAATCTCGCTCATCGTCGAGTACCTGGTGGTTCCAGGTGCTCCGGCTGCGAGCGTCAACGGTAAAGAGCCGGAAGCGCCGGTCCCGCCTCAGCCGGCAGCAGCGGCGAAGGGTGAATAGATGCTTTGGTCACACCAGATTCAGTTGGAGAAGGCCTGCATAAACTGGCGCAGCTTGACCCGGTCATAGGATGAGCTTGAGACAAAGCGCAACACCATCTGGTCCGAGGAGAAGTATGCCACACGTGCATTCACTTCGATGCGCCACGGGGCGCGGCTCAGGGTCAGCAGGCCCACTGTGCCTACCGGCATCGGCTGGCGGAAGAGCCCGCGCATACCGGCCTCGCTGATATCCACGCAGCGGCCGATCACACTGACCTCGCCGACCAGGAAGTCGACCGGGAAACTGATCGAGAACCGCGGGATCCGATAGCGGAAAGTGTGCATGGACGTCGGCTTCACACCAGTCACCATAGACGACCGCGCCGACCCTTCTGCCAGCAAAATGTTCAGCCGCACACCTTAGTACCGTTCAGGCCTCTTCTGGGCTTGGAGCGGACACGAACCTCTGTAAAGATTCGGCACAGGACCCCAATGCATGACGACGGATAGGACAACACCCGATGGAACGGGAGAGGCAGGGCTGCGCCAGCCTGCCGTCAGGTCGAATCCTGTCACCCGGTCGCGGGCCGGAGCGGATGCAGCGTGTCGCATTCTGGTAGTCGAGGATGATCTGCCCTTGGCGAGGCTGATCGGCAGTGGTTTGCGCGGGGAGCAGTTCCTCGTCGATTTGATCCATGACGGCGAGGAGGCCGCAGCAAAATTGGGAGCAGCAGCCTATGACCTGTTGATACTGGATTTGAATCTTCCCAAGATTGATGGGTTCACCTTGCTGGCGCAGGTGCGCGCCTCCGAGAACAGGCTGCCGGTGCTGGTGCTGACGGCTCGCAGCCGCACCGAGGACCTGGTGATGACGCTCGATCGTGGAGCTGATGATTGCCTGCTGAAGCCCTTCTCGCTGCTGGAGCTGCTGGCTCGGGTGCGCGCCCTGCTGCGGCGCAAGGTGGACCCGGTCTCCGAAGCGCCGAAGCTTGGAGGGCTCACCATTAACCGGGAAGAATACCGTGTCGAGCGCAACGGCCGGCGCATTGACCTGACCCCACGCGAGTTCGCCATCCTGGAATACCTGGCGCGCAATGCAGGCCGTCCGGTTTCGCGCGCGGCATTGATGGAGGAAGTGTGGAACATTCCGTTTGATCCGTCGACCAACATCGTGGACGTGTACATGAAGTACCTGCGCGACAAGGTCGATCTTGAAGGGGAAGAGAAACTGATCCGGACCATTCGTGGGGTAGGCTATGTCCTCAGCACCGGCTAGGCTTGCTCACCGGCGGGTAGACCAGGCAGTCGACCGGGGGCTGCGCGGCGCCATGCATGCCATGGCACAGCCCTTGACGGTGCTGCAGTCGCGGGTTGAAGCCGCGCTGCTGCTCAGTGATACCTCGGAGCCGGCAGTCGAATTACTCCACACCATCGCCGAGGAGGTGGATCGCCTCTGCGCCCTGCTGCACCCGCTGCAGTTCCTGGTCACCGCGAGAGATCATGCCGAGCTGACCGAGCCGACCAGCCTTGACCGGCTTCTGGGAGCGGTGCTTGAAGATGTTCGCCCGCTCTTCGTTGAGTCGGGCCTTTTGCTGCGAAGCAGGGTCCAGCCGATGCTGCCGAAGGTGATGGTTGCTGCAGGACCCACGCGAGAGACGCTGCTGATGATCCTGCTGGCTGCCCGATCGATCTCCTCGGCCGGGGACACGATTGAGGCGGCTGCGCGCCTGTCTGAAGGAGTCGTTGAAGTCGGGCTCAGCAACAGCGGGCCGCACCAGTCTGCGCTCTCCGCACTTTTCGAGCTGAACATGGCGCTAGCTGAAGCGCGAGTGCTCGGCCAGCAGGGAGAGTTCTCACTCACGCTTCACCCGTTCAACGTCTGCATGCGCCTGCCGCTGGCGGCACTTTCCTAATGGCTTTGCCCGGGCCGTTCGCGAGATTGTATCTCGTCACATTTTGCCCTGAGATCCAACCATAATCATGAGCACACCTGCCACCCCGATTCTGCGCAACGAAGACCGCGAGCCGATCAGCGTCCTGCTGGTGAGCCCGAACGCGGGCTTTCGCGTGCAGCTGCGCGAGAAGCTGCGTCTGCCGAGATGGGAGCTGGTCGAGGCGGCGAGCGGCGCCGATGCGCTTGAAAAACTGCACGAGCGGCGCAGTGATGTGCTGCTGGTGGACCCGCTCCTGCCCGACCTCCTGGCACACGAATTCAGCGCCATGGTCCGCGAGCGTTTTCCGGCGCTTGAGGTGCTTACCGTCAACACGGAGACAGGGCACCTGCTGCTCGGCAGTGCTTCCCCCACTCCGCTGGCCTCGCAGCTCACGGAGATGTTTTACCGCAGCGGCGCCGCACCCTCGCCGGCGTCCTCTCTTGCTTCCGGCTATGCTCCCTCGCAGCAGCGCGCAGCGGGCAGACACGGGCTGCGAGGCATGGTGGGCGATTCTGCTCCCATGCAGCGGGTCTATGAGCTTACGCAGATGGTGGCGCCGGGAGACACGACGGTGCTGGTGACCGGAGAGAGCGGCACCGGCAAGGACCTCATTGCGCAGGCCATCCACATGATCAGCCCACGGCAGAAGCAGCCCTTCATGGTGGTGAACTGTGCTGCGATCCCGGAGCCGCTGCTCGAGGCGGAGCTATTCGGATACGCCAAGGGGGCTTTTACCGGGGCCATGCAATCGCGCATCGGCCGCATCCACGCGGCGCATGGGGGAACCCTTTTCC
Organism: uncultured Acidobacteriaceae bacterium; assembly: GCA_964252445.1. Lineage (GTDB taxonomy): Bacteria > Acidobacteriota > Terriglobia > Terriglobales > Acidobacteriaceae > EB88. The sequence goes on from CAXUND010000010.1 coordinate 35,898, forward strand.
TCGATGAGATCGGCGACATGCCGCTCTCGCTGCAGAGCAAGATCTTGCGCTTTCTGGAGCAGGGCGAGGTGCAGCGGCTGGGCGGCAATGACAATCTCAAGGTAGATGTACGGGTGGTGGCCGCCACCAATGCAGACCTGCGAAAGCTCTCCCAGCAGCAGGCTTTTCGCGAGGACCTTTACTATCGACTGGCTGTTTTTCCTATCCAGCTTCCGCCGCTGCGGGACCGGCTGCGCGATCTCACCACCCTGGCGCTCTCCTTCGCGGCGCGCTTCTGCCCCGACGCGCGCTTCAGCCACGAGGCGATTGACCGCCTGTATACCCACAGCTGGCCGGGCAATGTTCGCGAACTGCGCAATGTAGTCGAACGTGCGAGCATCCTGGTCGGTCAGGGACGCGAGATCCTGCCGGCGCACATACTGCTGTAACAAGTTGGGTCAACCGCTCAGGTTGGCACTCGTCGTGCTTTGCAGATAGGCAGATGCTGCCTTCTTCTCATCGAGCACCAATAAATGAGACCGCCGGCTACGCCGGTCGGGCCCGCGACGAAGTGTCCGCAGGAAACATCTGCGTCGTTGCTCCGGAGAGCGGGGCAGGCGCTTCGGCTCCTGTCGATGCGATGCGGCTGGCCGATGCCTTTGCCGAGTTCATCTCGGCCTCGGCCCGGCTGGAGGGCTCCTACCGCGAACTGCAGCAGGAGGTCGCGCAGCTGAGCCTTGAGCTCGCGGCGCGGAACTCCGCACTGAGCCTGTCGATGGCCGAGAACGAGCGCATGCGCGTGGCGCTTGAGCAGATCGTCGACTCGATGCCGTGCGGCGTGCTGGTGCTCGATGGCGACGGGGCGGTCTCGATGATCAACCCGGAGAGCGCACGCATGCTGGGCCTCGCAAACCGCGCGCCTAGAGATCTCGAGGAGGTGACGCGCTGGAGCGGGGTGCAGCTCGAGACTTTTTACCGGGATGAAGCAGCGGGCGAGTCAGAGCAGGAGTTCAGCCATGCAGGCGCGGAGGGGAGGCGCTGGCTGGGTGTGCGCAAGCGGCGGCTCTTCACCGCTGTCGATCGCCGCCAGAGAACTCCGGCACAGACCATCCTCATCCTGCGCGACATCACGGCGCACAAACAGGCCGAGCAGGAGCGCGAGGCAGCACGCAAGTCCGTGGCACTGGCAGAGGTCGCGGCGCTGCTGGCTCATGAGATTAGGAATCCGTTAGCCTCGCTCGAACTGTTCGCCGGCCTGATCGCCGATGATCCGGGACGACGCGCGGAATGGACGAGCCACCTGCGGGCGGGCATCCGGTCGCTCGCGGGCACGGTCACCAACGTCCTCAGCTTTCACTCGCTCGGCCGCATGCCGCGGACCGAGATCGATCTTATCGCCACCCTCCAGGCCGCGGTTGAATTTACCCGGCCGATCGCGGAGCAGGCGAGCCTGACGCTTACCTTTACGAGCCTCGCGCAGGGCGCCGTCATGCTGCTCGCGAACCCGGGGGCGCTGCAGCAGCTGGTGCTGAACCTGGTATCGAACGCCATTCGGCACACGGGTCCGGGAGGGTCGATCGATGTTTCGGTCCAGGACGCCGGCAAAGGTGCGCGGGTCTGCTTCACGGATTCCGGCTGCGGCATTGCCGCCGAGCATCTGCCGAATATTTTCAATCCCGGCTTCAGCGGCAGCGGCAACAGCTGCGGGCTGGGCCTGGCGGTCTGCCGCCAGATTGTCACCCAGCATGAGGGAACCATTCGCGTGCTGAGTGAGCCCGGCCAGGGCACAACCTTCATCGTGGAGCTGCCCCGACTATGAATCTGAATCGCAAGCATTCCTCGGTCCTGGTGGTGGACGACGAGCCCGGCATTCGCATGGCTCTGGAGGCGAACTTCCTGCGCAATGGCTGGCGGGTCGAGACCGCGTGCGGGGTCGAGTCCGCGCTCGGAGCGCTCGACCGGGAAGAGTTCAACCTGGTGGTCAGCGACATCCGCATGCAGGACGGGGATGGAACGGAAGTGATGCGTGAAGTGCGCAAGCTCTCGCCGCAGACCGCGGTGATCCTGCTGACGGCCTTCGGCTCGGTGCCGGATGCGGTAGAGGCCATGCGCGGCGGCGCCTTCGACTACATGACCAAGCCGATCTCCTTCGAGCAGCTGGAGGCGACCGCCTCGCGGGTGATGCGCCGTGCGCAGCAAACGGCGCTGACCACCGAGGCTTCGGGTGCGGGCGGAAACGGGAGCGGCAATATTGTCGGCCGGGCGCCGGCGCTGATCCAGGCGGTGCAGCGGGCGCGCGCCGCGGCCTCTACCGACGCCGATGTGCTGGTCGAGGCGGAGAGCGGCACGGGCAAGGAGCTGCTGGCCAAGTTCATCCATGACGCGAGCGATCGTGCTCACAAGCCATTCATCGCGGTCAATTGCGCCGCGGTGCCGGAGCACCTGCTGGAGAGCGAGCTCTTCGGTCACGCGCGCGGCGCGTTTACCGGGGCGACAACGGCCAAGCCGGGCAAGTTTGAGCTCGCGCACGGCGGCACCCTTTTGCTCGACGAGATTGGGGAGATGCCGCTCGCGCTCCAACCCAAGCTGTTGCGGGCGCTGCAGGAGCGCGAGTTCGAGCGCCTGGGGGAAACGCGGTCCATCAAGGTCGATATCCGGGTGATCGCGACCACCAACGTGTCTCTGAACGCGATGGTCGAGCAGGGACGCTTCCGCTCCGACCTCTACTACCGTCTCAACGTGATCCCGCTGTCGCTGCCGCCACTGCGGGCGCGGGCCGGCGACATCTCCGTCCTGGCTGAATACTTCGCCGAGCGGCATGCGGCGAAGACCCGCAAGCCTGCGCCCTATCTGACGCCTGCATTTCTGGCCCGGCTCGAAGCGCATCGCTGGCCCGGCAACGTGCGCGAGCTTGGCAACTTCATGCGCCGCGTGCTGTCGCTGAACCAGGATGTGGAGCTCGACGAAGTCTGTTTTGAGCGCGAGTTTCAGGGTGCCACTCACTCGCGAACCGCTGCGGTTGCCGAGGGGAAGGCGGAAGCGGCCTCCCCGCGCATCGGCACACCGATCCGCGAGATGGAGCGCATGCACCTCGAAAAGACTCTCGCGCTGACCCATGGCAATCGCACGCATGCAGCCGAGATGCTGGGCATCAGCCTGCGCACGGTGCGCAACAAGATTCGCGAGTACGGGCTTCCGCCCCGGAGGTATGCCTGAGATGGCCACGCCGCCCCTGTTATCGAACACACTGGAGCAGTACCTGCAGGTGGCCTCAAGCCGCGAGCAGGTGATCGCCGCCAACATGGCCAACATCGACACGCCCGGCTACCACACCAAGGACTTGAACTTCGCGCGCGAGATGCAGCGTGCCTCAGATGCGGACCGGGCGGGCGAGGATGGCATCGCCCTGCAGCCGCAGATCGAGGAGGTGCGCAACCTCAATGAGCGCCCTGACGGCAACAACGTCAACCTTGATCGCGAAGGACTGATGCTGGCGCAGGCGCAACTGCAGTACCAGATGGCCGTCCAGCTGGTGAAGTCCCAGTTCCACGATCTGCTGTCGGCCATCAAGGGAGGGGAATAAAGCATGGGACCGTTTGAAATGTTGTCAATCTCGAGCTCGGCACTCACCGCCGAGCGCCAGCGGTCAGAAGTCATCGCCGCCAACATGGCCAATGCCGAGACCACGCGCACCGACTCCGGCGGCCCGTTCAAGCGCAAGGAAGTGGTCTTTTCGGCCTCGCATGCGTCGGCGTTTCAGCTGCAGTTTGCGAGCAACGGCGCAGCACATCATCCTGGTCCCACCGCGGGTTCCGTGCGGCTCACCCAGGTCGTCGATGATCCGGCAGAGCCGGTGATGCGCTACGAGCCGGGACATCCGGACGCGAATAAGGACGGCTTTGTCGCCTACCCGGCCATCAACCCGGTGCAGGAGATGGTCGACCTGATGGGTTCGGTGCGTGCCTACCAACTCAACTCCTCCGCCGTGAACGCGGCCAAGCAGATGATCCAGCAGTCCATCGACATTCTGAAGAGCTAAGCCGCTTAGCCGCGAGTGAGAAGGAGCGACCTGATGAGCGTTATCCTGCCGGGCGGGCTGACCACGCCGGTACCTGTTTTCCCATCCTTGACCCCTGTCGACGGCTCGGGCCCGGGCGGTCCGGGTTTCGGCGACGTGCTCAAGACCGCGCTGAACCAGGTCAATGGCCTCCAGACCTCGGCAGAGCAACAGGTGGCCACCATGCTGCAGGGCGGCAACGCCGACATGGGCAAGGTGATGATCTCGGTTGAAAAGGCGGATGTCGCCTTCCAGCTGATGATGCAGGTGCGCAACAAGATCGTCACCGCCTACCAGGACATCGAGAAGATGCAGTTTTAACCCGCGCAGCACACGAGGATAGACCCTACTGATGGCATCAGCGGCAACCAATCCGGCAGCGGCGCCCACCCAGGCGCTCACCCAGCTGCAGCAGTTCTGGGCCACGCGCTCGCCGCGCCAGCGCATGTTCCTGGGTGCCGGAGGGGTCATCACGGCAGCGCTGCTGGCGGTGTTCACGAACCTGATGGCGAACCCTGATTACAAGCCGCTGATGACCGATCTCGACCCGGCGGACGCGCAAACGATGACCTCCGAGCTTGCGGCGAAGAAGATTCCGGCCAAGCTCAGCGCCGACGGGAAGGTGCTCAGCGTTCCCGCAACCGAGCTCGATGCGGCTCGACTCGAAGTGGCCGCGCATCCCTCTCCGCACAGCGGACGCATGGGCTTTGAGATCTTCGACAAGGTCTCCTGGGGGCAGACCGAGTTTGATGAGAAGGTGAACTATCAGCGGGCGCTCGAGGGCGAGCTCGAGCGCACCATCGGCACGCTGGGCGGGGTCAAGAGCGCGCGCGTGCACCTGGTCATGGCCTCGGACTCGGTTTTCCTTGATCGCGAGCGCAGCGCCAAGGCTTCGGTCACACTGAAGCTGACCCGCGGAACCCTCTCGGAGGAGGAAAGCGCGGCTATCCAGCGGCTGGTGGCGGGCGCAGTCGAAGGGCTGAAGCCTACCGACGTGATCATCACCGACGCGGACTCAAACCAGTCTCTCGGCGCGACCAAGGAGGGGCTTGCGACCGGCGAGGGACTGGAGAAGCAGCTTACCCAGCACCTGCTCGCCACCCTGGGTCCGGTTCTGGGCGCGGATCACATTCGCGCCAGCGTAAATGTCGAGTACGAACAGGGCACCAGCGAGGAGAGTCTGGAGAAGTATGACCCCTCGGTGAGCGTGCCGCTCTCCGTGCAGCGTTCCGACGAGCAGACGGGGCCGGGCGGCGGATCCTCGGGGGTTGCCGGCGCCTCCAGCAATGTTCCGCAGGGCAAGCAGACGGCTGCGACCCAGCCATCCCCGGTCGACGAGACCGAGAGCTCCAAGACGGAGAACTCGGTCTTCGGAGTGAACAAAACCGTCCGCCACTCGGTCGAGCCGGCCGGCCGCATTCACCGCATCACCGCGGCGCTGCTGGTCGACGACCTGGTCGAGCACAAGCAGATGCCTCCGCATGGTAAGTGGATCGATACCCGGATGAAGCGTTCTCCGGAGGAGCTGAAGCAGATCCAGGATCTGGCCGAGGCTGCGATCGGCTTTGACCGGGCGCGCGGGGACGTGATCAGCGTGCAGGACATGTCCTTCGCGCACGACGAGGCGGCCGCGGACGTCCCGCTGCCGACGGCGCTCGAGAAGCTGCGCAAGGGAGCGGCGGACTACTCAACCGCGATCCGCTATGGATCGCTGCTGCTGCTCTTTGTGCTGGCTTACCTGCTGATGCTGCGGCCGATCCAGAAGCAGGCACTGGGCCGCGGCAGGCAGCTGGCGGCCGGGGATGCGCTGCTGAGCGACGAGCCGGCCGGGTTAACCGGTGGCGAGGTGCCGCTGCTGGGCCGCAGCAACGCAGAAGAGCTGGCGCGGGCCAACCTGCTGAAGCAGCAGCTGGCGCAGCTGGTCAAGGCTGAGCCCGCATCGAGCGCGCGCGCGGTGCAGGCCTGGGTTCGCGGAGAGACATCATGAGCGCGGCTGCCGTAAACCTTAGCGGGGCACGGAAGGCGGCGATCCTGGTCGCCGTGCTGGGGGAGGAAGCTGCTGCCACCATCTTCCGCAACCTGTCGGAGGAAGACCTGCAGCGCGTGACCTACGAGATTACTCGACTGGGCAGCGTGCCGCGCGAGGTCTCTTTGCAGGTGCTCGAGGAGTATCAGCAGCTTACCGAAGCGCAGAGCTACATCGCGCAGGGCGGCCAGGAGCTGGCCACGCGCATGCTGGTGAAGGCGTTTGGCGAGGCCGGGGCGCGCGACATGGTGCAGCGGCTGTCCCGCGCTCATGAGCTGAGCGCCACGCGCGTCGAATCGCTGCGCCGGATCGAGGCCAAGCAGCTGGCGCGGTTCCTCGAGGGCGAGCATCCGCAGACGGTCGCCCTGATCCTGGGGCATCTCGACGCCAAGCAGGCATCGGCGCTGCTGATGTGTCTCCCCCAGGCAGTCCGGGCCGAGTCCGTCCGGCGGCTGGCGAACCTGCGCCAGTTCTCGCCGGAGATGGCCGAGAAGGTTTCGATGGTGCTGAACCGCCGTCTGCGGTCGGTCGGCGAGCAGACGCGGAAGACCTACTCCGGCTTCCAGAGCGTGGCCGATCTGATGAACAACGTGGACGCGAACACCTCGCGCGAGATTCTTGAGCTGATCGAAAAGCAGGACGCAAAGCTGGCGATCTCGATCCGCGACCTGATGTTTACCTTCGAGGACTTCCTGAACGTTCCCGAGGTCCAGATTCGGGAGATCACCAGTGCCGTCGACAAGAAGGTTCTTACCCTGGCGCTGAAGGGCGCGAGCGAGGAGATAAAGACTCTCTTCTACAAGACGATGTCTTCTAGAGCGATAGAAATGATGAAGGAAGACGCCGAGTCGCTGGGACCGGTGCGCGGCAAGGATGTGGCCAAGGCGCAGGTTGAGGTTGTCGCCCTGGCAAGGAAGCTTGAGTCCGAGGGCAAGATCGTGTTGAAGAGCGATGGGGGAGATGACTATGTCAGTTAGCGGCGGGTTTACCAGCGTGTTCTCAACCTTCACCTCGTTCCAGTACCGGGACACGGCTGTGATTGACGGCGATTCCGCGGTCGAGATGGAAGCGAGCGAGCCGCAGGTGGTGCTCGCCGAGCGGGAGCTCCAGGACCGGCTGGACCTGGCCCGGGCGGAGGCGGCGGCCTCGACCGAAAACCGGCTGCGCCACGAATTCGAGGTCCGCTCGCGCGCGGAGGCGGCCAAGATCGCCACGGCGGTGCAGTGTTTCGAGCGCGAGCGCAAGGAGTACTTCGCGCGGGTCGAGTCCGAGGTGGTCAAGCTCGCGCTGTCAATTGCGGCCAAGATCCTGCATCGCGAGTCGCAGGTCGACCCGACGCTGGTTGCCGCACTGGTGCAGATCGCCGTCGGGCAGCTTCGCGACGGTTCGGCGGTGTCGCTGCGAGTGCGTCCGGAAGAGGCGGCGCGATGGCGTGCTCATCTGGCCCAGCTTACTTCCGTGCAGAAGGTTGAGCTGACGGTGATCGAGGATCCGGAGGTTGCGCTTGATGATTGCATCCTCTCCACCGAACTCGGATCCGCAAACTTTTCGATTGCCGCGCAGCTCAAAGAGGTCGAGCAGGGCTTTCTGGATGTGCTGGCGCAGCGGCCTCCCTCCCGGTGAACGCGTGCGAGGGTGCCGGCACGCTCGCACCCTACTTCCACCGCCTCAACCGCGGCAGCACCCTGCGTTGGCATGGCCGCGTGCTGCAGGTGGTCGGAAACCTGATCGAGTCGGAAGGCCCGTTCTGTTCGGTCGGCGAGTCGTGTGAGATCTCGAATCCGACTGGCCGCTGCTATCCCGGGGAGATTGTCGGCTTCCGCGGCCCGACCATGCTCTCGATGACCCTCGAGCCGCCGCAGGGAATACGGTTCGGCGACCGCATCATGGCCTGTGGCACCCGGCCGTCGATCCGCGTAGGCGCAGGCCTGCTGGGGCGGGTCGTCGACGCGACCGGCGGGCCCATTGACGGCGGCGGCGACTATCACGCGACTGGCTCCACCCTGATCGATGGTTCCGCTCCGCTGCCGCTTGATCGGGTGCCGATCCGCGAAGCCCTGGGCTGCGGGGTGCGCGTGGTTGACGCCTTCATGACCTGCGGCCGCGGGCAGCGGATGGGTATCTTCGGCGGCTCAGGGGTGGGCAAGAGCACGCTGCTGGGCATGATGGCCCGTGGAACCGCGGCCGACCTCACCGTGCTTGCCCTGGTCGGAGAGCGCGGACGTGAGGTTGGGGAATTCCTCGAGGTGCTGGGTGAGGAGGGTCGCCGCCGCTCCGTGGTGGTTGTGTCTACGTCCGACCAGTCGCCGCTGTTGCGAGTTCGCGCCGCGCTCAGCGCGACCGCCATCGCCGAACACTTCGCCGCTGCCGGCAAGAATGTGCTGCTGGTGGTCGATTCGCTGACCCGCTTTGCCATGGCGCAGCGCGAGATCGGTCTGGCGGCCGGAGAGCCGCCGACAGCCAAGGGCTACACCCCGTCGGTACTGAATATGCTCGCACGGCTGGTGGAGCGTGCCGGCAACTTCGAGCGCGGCTCGATCACAGCCTTCTACACGGTGCTGATGGAAGGGGATGACCAGCAGGATCCGGTTGCCGACACGGTCCGGTCGCTGCTCGACGGGCACATCATCCTCGACCGCGCCCTGGCTCTGCGGAACCACTATCCGCCGGTCTCGGTGCTCGACAGCCTCAGTCGACTGATGTCGAGCATCGGTCAGCGCTCGCACCTTGAAAAAGCCAAGGCGCTGCGCATCCTGCTGGCGTCCTATGTGCGCTCCGAGGACCTGATCCGGATCGGCGCGTACCAGAAGGGCGCCGATCCGGTACTCGATCGCGCGGTCGACATTCTGCCGGAGCTGAACCGCTTTCTCCATCAGAGGCCGGACGAGGTGAGCACCTTCGCAGACACGCTGCGCCTGCTCGCAGCGATGCCCGCCTGAGATGAGCTTCCGCTTTTCACTGGCCGCCGTGCTCCGCCTGCGCGAGATCGAGGAAGAGCGCGAGGAGCGTGCGCTCACAGCGCTCCTGCGACAGATCAGTGAAGCACAGGACACCATCCGGGCACTCGAGTCTCAACTGCGGGAGCTTGCCCATGCACGCGAGACGCTGCTCGCTTCATCGCAGCGGGCTCGAACCGTGCACGAGGCGGAAGCGAGGAAAGCCGGCCTCCAGACCGCCTGGAAGACACAGAAGCAGCACTTGAGCAGGCTTGAAGAGCTGCGCCTGCAGCAGATGGCCCGCTACCAGCAAGCTCACCGCGGACGCAAGATGCTGACGGAGGTGCGCGATGCCGAAGAAACTGCATGGCAGGCAGAGCGGGTGCGCCGCGAGCAAGCGACTGCAGATGATGTTTTTCTTTCCCGGCGCAGGCCCAGGCAGTAGGCAGAGGATGCCCACTGCGACTCGGCAGACGTTGCCCAGTAGAGAAGATTGCCTAGCGGGTGCGTCGCCTCAGCGGGTAAGTCAGCACAGGCAAACTATTATCAAAAAATAAGATAAGGAGAATAGTTGAAGTGACGACTGCACGTTGATCTTTGGTCGCCCACATGCTTCTAGAACGGGCGTGCACCTCAGCGCTTCTACTCTCGATCTTTCCGCGGCACCGAGCGGCCTTCCTGTATCGAAGGGGATTACGCCGGCGGCGTCATCTACTCCGCGGTTCGCAGACGCGATGGCCAGCGGTGAGCAACAGGGAGCCGCTTCGGGCAGGCCGCCCAGAGTCATGACGCCCGCTACTGCTCCAAAGGAACAGAAGAGCGCTCAGACAGCCCAGAGTAAGCCTGCATCGTCCACGCCTGCACTCCCTGCGGCGGGCTCAGTCATCCTCACACCCGCCGCTCAGTTTCCGGCAACCCCGCTCGCCCTCGCACCTGCCGCCCTGCCAAGCGATAGCCTGCCTGCCTTGGAGCCGGCGAGCCAGCCACTCGAAGTGCTCGCTTCCGGGGCGTCTTCATCGGCCGCGGGCGCTGCTGTGCAGGGGCTTGATCCTGCGCCGGCTGCTCCTCTACCAGCTGCCTTGCGCGACTCCCCACACCATGAGGCGGAGAGTCCATCCGCGACCGGCGCGGCTGACGGAGGCGAAAAGCGGATAGCGGGGTCAGAGGTGCAGACACCTGCATCGGGCAAGGAGACAAAGCAGCCGGAGGCGCTCGTGCTCGCCATAACTCCGGCGAGCTCGTCGCAGCATGATGCTGCCACTGGAGCTTCCGTGGAGGAGGCAGCGATCACGGCAGCGACGCTTCCTCTTGCAGGCGCCCAGCCGGGGACGTTTCCCGCGGAGGGCAGTCTCAAGACATCGTCCACGGCGCGGGTGGCGGCTGCCGGAGTTCAGGGCGGCCCGCGCTCGGTTGATAAGAGCTTTATGGCTCCTGCCACTTGGGGCAAGGGGCAGGCGGTCGGCGACACCAGAGCGAGCGCAGGCGGACCCGGACAGGCGGCAGCCGCCGGGCAGAAGTCGGGCGACGGCCAGGAGCCCTCCGCGACTCCGGTGAAGGCGGCGGCCGGCGTCTTTGCTGATCCAGACGGAGCGGCCGCTTCCCAGATTGCGCCTGCGGTAACAGAGGGCGCGCAGGCGCCTGACAGAGCTGTCTCGACAGAGGCGGCCAACCCTGCGGGCCAGCAGGCACCGGACGCAGACCGGATGGAGGCTTCGGGAACCGGATCCTCAATCCATGTCGCTCGTGTGCTTGAGTCTGTTCATGGCTCCGAGATGCGCGTGGGCATGCGCACGGAGGAGTTTGGCACCATTTCGGTGACAACGTCTGTGAACCGGGAACAGATCGCGACCCAGATCTCCTTTGACCACGGCGACCTGGGCCGGATGTTAGCCACACACCTGCCGGGCATGCAGGAGAAGCTCGGAAGCGAGACCGGCCTGCACGCCACGATCGAGGTTCTGGACCGGGGCGGAAACGGCCATCAGTCCGGATCTTCTTCGGGCTCGGCTTCGCAGCAGCCCGGAGCAGGTCACTCTGGAGCAAAGCAGCCTTCTGCTGCTTCACAGGCGAGCTTCACCCCCGAGTTGTCTCCGGGCGTTTTCGTCCATCCGCCCGGTGAAGGACCGGAGGGCGCAGGCACTTCGCGCCTGGACGTCAGGATTTAGTCGCAAACAGTTCGTTCAAGTTCAACAAGGAGAAAAGACGATGTCGATTTTCGCTGCACTCCCAAGCTCGCCCGCGGCAAGTGCGCTGGACGCCCTGAGTCCGCTCGCCAATCCAGGCAAGAACAAAGCAGCCAGCAAGGTAAGCTCCGCAGCCACGACTGCCGGCCCGGGCAGCACAGGGGCGAGCACTACGGGCTCTGATGCATTCAGCGTCAACAACCTGGGCTCCACGTTTCTCAACCTGCTGGTGCAGGAGCTGCAGAACCAGGATCCTACCTCGCCCATGGATCCGACCGCCATGGTCGGGCAGATGATCTCGCTCAACCAGTTGAGCCAGCTGATCAGCATCAACTCGGCGCTCACTCCTGCTGCTGCGGGTGCATCCCCCTCCGCCCATGCAGTGGGGGCGATAGGCTCCTCAGCCGCGGCGAATGCCTCGGCGGCGGCCATACAGGCAAGCCTGGCGGCTATGTCTCCGGCCACTGCTGCGCCGCCGGATTCGGCTACGACGCTCGGCGGGGCGCCCTCGCCCACGTTGAACGCCGGGGCGATCCCTGCCGGTTCGGCCGCGGCGGCGATCGCTTACGGTCGCGGCCTGATCCAGGGTACGCCCAGCGAGCCGCTCGATCTTTCCAGGTTCAAGTTCATCTCAGGAGGCAAATAATGTCTTTCTTCGCGATCCCGGTTTCCGGCCTGCTTGCCAGCCAGGACGAGCTTACGTCCGTATCAAACAACCTCGCCAACCTCGACACGATCGGCTACAAGGACCAGAACGTCTCCTTCGCCGACGTCTTCGCCCAGGGTAATGTGTCGGGCGGCATAGCGCCCGTGCAGACCGGCCTTGGCGTCCAGGTCAACTCGTCGACATCCGATTTCTCAAACGGCAGTACGACAGCCACCAACGTATCCTCCAACATGGCGCTGACCGGGGCGGGATTCTTCGTGACCAAGCAGGCTGACGGCGCCACGGATTACACGCGCGCGGGCAACTTCGTCACCAACTCATCGGGTCAGTTGACGGATCCGAGCGGGAATCTGGTCCTCGGCTACCCTGCCGTCAACGGGGTGGTGTCCACCGGGAGTGTCCTGCAGCCGATCCAGGTTGGAGCCGGGCTGGTCTCGCCCGCAGTCGCGACTACCTCCTTCGGGATCACGGCGAATCTGAGTGCAAGCGCAGCGGTCGGCGCGACCAGCAGCAGCCCGCTCCAGGTTTATGACTCGCTCGGCAACGCGCACACGCTGACCGTGAACTATACCAACACCGGCGCCAACACATGGTCGTACACCATCGATGTTCCGACCAGCGATACAGGCGCAACCAGTTCCGTGGTCGCGAGCGGCACCCTCACCTTCAACTCTTCGGGTGCGCTCACCTCTCCGTCCGGCAGTGTTACGGGCATCAGCATCCCGTCGCTGACAGACGGAGCAGCCCCCATGAACCTGACCTGGAACCTGAACGGGGCCGGCACTTCGCCGACGATCACGCAGATCAACGTCGCCAGTTCCACGTCGGCGACCACGCAGGACGGTTTTGCCGGCGGTTCGCTGTCCAGCTATTCGATCGCGGATGACGGGACGATCCAGGGGCTGTTTTCAAACGGACAGACACTTGCGCTCGGCCAGGTCGCGGTCGCGAGTTTCACCAATGTACAGGGGCTGACACGCATCGGGGACAATAACTACCAGGCCTCCAACGCCTCCGGACCCGCGGAGGTGGGCGCGGCGGAAACCGGCGGGCGGGGCAGCATTCTGGGCGGGTACACCGAAGGCTCGAATGTGGATGTGGCCACAGAGTTCGCCAAGATGATCGTTGCCCAGCAGGCCTACCAGTCCAACGCCAAGGTAGTCACCACCTTTGACCAGGTCTCACAAGCGACCATCGCCATGGTGACCTCCTAATGTTTCGGGGGCTTGATTAAGGCTGCATGAGAGTTCCTCCGTCACCAGGGCTACAACCCTGGTGCCGGAGGGCTCTTTCTCTTCCAGTCTCATGCGGATCTCACCGGCCGCCGACCTCGCGCGCAGGCTGCCTTTCCCGCCGATCCGATCACCGGAAGCCGCGATTGGCGCAGGTTTGAACGTCTGCGAACCTTCACCTTTCGCTGCCCCTGACTTAGGCCATCGGATTGCTCCCAGCTGTGCAGACCGGCGCAGACCCGTGCAGGCAAACGCTGCCGCCCTCACCGGTCGCCGGAGCATGCGAGGGGCTTTTCATGCAGGGTAGCGGACAGATCCTAGACACGCAGGGAGCGCGGACCCAGGTACCCGGGCTGCCGGACAGCGCCGGACCGCGGCGGCCGGTGGACCTGCTTCCATGGCTCCCGTGCACGCTCGCGCTTGACCTACCGGTGGTCAACTTCACCGTCGGCTCACTGCTCGCCCTCACCAACGGTTCGCTGGTTGAGACCGCCTGTCACCAAAGCACGGACATCCCCCTGCGCGTCAACGGACTGCTGATGGCCTGGACCGAGTTTGAGGTCGTGGGCGAACGGCTGGCTGCTCGCATCACGGACATGGCATGAACCAGACATCGAATGGAATGAACGGGAACTCACGGCTGGCTGCTCGCATCACGGACATGGCATGAACCAGACATCGAATGGAATGAACGGGAACTCGCGGCAGCTGCCGCCCCTGCCGCTGATGGCGAGGCCGTTGCCCGAGTCAACGCCCGGGAAAGACAAGGCTGGTGCGCAGAACCACACCGGAACCGCGCTGCCGCCGACCCCGCGGGCGGCAAAGCGGGCTCGCGGCAAGGCTCCCGAGCGGCAAGCGATGCCGGCGGATGTGGCGGACCTGATCTCCTTTGCCCAGGCCTATCCTGCCCAGGGTAGCGGGAGCGAGACGCCCGGACCCCAGGGAACAGCAGGTCGCCCGGCGCGCAGTGTTCCCGGTGCGGGCCGATCTCGAACGCCGGCTCCAAAGCTTCCGACCGCCGCGCCCCAGCCATCGGGCGCGCTGCAGCAGAACTTTCGCGAAGCGTACAGCGAATCCTTTCGCGAGGCGCTTGAGAGCTACCGCGAGAATGTGCGCCCGCAGGAGCCTGAGGAGCTTGTCGGCCCGGTTACAGCCGCGCCCAAGAGGCCGTCACGCAGCCGCCTCCATGCAGGAGGGAAAGCGGTCCTGCCGGAGCAGACGCCGCAGGCAATCGAGTCCGAGGAGTTCACGCAGCCCGAAGAGTCACCAACGCTGGAAGTGGCCGACCCGCCGCGGGTCGGTCTGGTCGCGTCCGCAGGTCTGCTGGCTCGAAGGGTACTTCGGCGCACAGTCGGCTTCGCTGCCTCCCCGGTTCGCGGCCTCCGCACCGCATGGAGCTGGTACCAGGGTCGCCGGGTTCTGCAAATAAGGTCCCGGCGTATGCGGGTCGCTGAGACTATCTCTCTCGGCGAGAAGCGCTTTCTGGCGGTTGTCGAGGTGGACGACTGCCAGTTCCTGGTTGGCGGCGGCGCCTCCAGCGTTGCTGTGCTCGCGCAACTGGGAACGCTTGATGCCGCTCGCAACCTGATGAACCAGCGAGCGACAGAGGCGCAGGCTTGAGCCGATGGCCCCAGGTCGGGTGCGCTCGAGCGCTGCTGCTGCTGGCAGTAGCCGGAAGCGTCTGTGTGCCGGGATTGCCTGCGGTTGCCGCGGTCCGTGTCGGCGCACCGCCGGCGCTGCTGATCGCTGCCACCGCGCCGGGCGCGAACGAGCTGCGCATCACCGGCCTGGACGCGCCGGGCGGACCCAGCCTGGGCGGGACCTCCGCTCCCTGGACCATTGTGGTCCTGCTCACCTTCATCACCCTGATCCCCTCGATCCTGCTTTGCATCACGCCTTTTGCGCGACTGCTGATCGTCTTTCACTTTCTGCGCCAGGCGCTTGGGCTGCAGACCACGCCTTCGAACCAGACGCTGATCGGCCTGTCGATGATCCTGACATTTTTCCTCATGCAGCCGGTGGGTGAGGTGATCTACCGGGACGCCATGCTGCCGCTTGAGGCCGGCAGGATCACGGCGCTCGACGCGCTTGCGAACGCCGCGGTACCCATGCGGCACTTCATGACCCACTATGTCCGCGACCGGGACGTGGCGCTCTTTCTCGAGCTCGCCAAGGAGCCGCGGCCACACGGGCTCGATGATCTCTCGCTGCGGGTGCTGCTGCCGTCCTACATCCTCGGCGAACTGAAGGCCGGCTTCCAGATCGGCGCGGTGCTCTTTCTCCCGTTCCTGATCGTGGACATGGTGGTGGCCTCGATCACCACCTCGATCGGCATGATGCAGCTGCCCCCGGTGGTCATCTCCACGCCGCTCAAGCTGCTGCTGTTCCTGATGGTGGACGGCTGGCACCTGCTGATCGGCTCTCTGATGCGGAGCTTCACCTGATGCGTTCCCCGAGGAGGGCCCGCGCATGGGTGTAGACCAGGTAGTCGCGCTTGGCCGCCTGATGCTGGAG
>CAXUND010000011.1:0-1669 GCA_964252445.1 uncultured Acidobacteriaceae bacterium
TTCCTGAAGACCGCTGCTGCTACGACTGCGGCGCTGACTACTGCCAGCTTGCATGCCCAGACTGGCTCGTCGGCCGCAGCGTCAACTAGCCAGACCAAGCGCCCCGAGTCCCCAAACATGCTCTACCGCGAGCTAGGCAAGACCGGCGAGCGCGTCTCCGCCATTGGCCTCGGCGGCTATCACGTCGGCAAGCAGGCCGACCAGGCGGAGAGCCTCCAGCTGATCCGAACCGCCATCGACCGCGGCATCACCTTTATGGACAACTGCTGGGACTACAACGGCGGCATCTCCGAAGTCCGCATGGGCCAGGCGCTCAAGGACGGCTACCGCCAGAAGGTCTTCCTGATGACCAAGATTGATGGCCGCGACAAGAAGACCGCAGCCAAGCAGATCGAGGAGTCGCTCGGCCGTTTGCAGACCGACCACATCGACCTGGTGCAGTTTCACGAGGTCATCCGCCTTGACGACCCGGACGTCATCTTTGCGGACGGCGGCGGCATGGAGGCGGCGGTCGAGGCGCGGCAGGCGGGCAAGATCCGCTACATCGGTTTTACCGGCCACAAGGACCCGAGCGTCCACCTGCGCATGTTTGAGACCGCCGACAAGCACAACTTCCATCTCGACTCGGTGCAGATGCCCATCAACGTCATGGACGCACATTACCGCAGCTTTCTCAACGAGGTCGCGCCGGTCGCGGTCAAGCATGGCACCGCCGTCCTCGCGATGAAGACCTTTGGCGACCACTTCATCCTCGACTACCTGCGCGAGCAGGGCACGGTCACGCCGATCGAGATGCTGCACTTCGGGCTCAACTCGCCCGCCTCGGTGGTCATCACCGGCATCGACTCGCCTGCCATCATGGACCAGGCCTTCCAGGCGGTTGCGACCTTCAAGCCCATGAACGAACAGCAGGTGGCCGCCCTGCTCGCGAAGACCAGGGACGGCGCCCTTACGGGCAAGTACGAGCTCTTCAAGACCAGCTCCCGCTACGACGGGACCATCAAGAATCCCGACTGGCTGGGATACAAGAGCTAGGACCCCCTACGCGGGAGGCGCCCACTTCGTGGGGTATAGACTGCGCCTGCGGCGCACAAGAGGCTCGTCCCCCCGTAGTTCTTGGGGGACGAGCCTCTTGCCCAAAGGGCGATTCACTCGTCACGAAGTGACCGCCTTCAGCGCAGGGGGTCTTGTTCTTCTATGCCAGCGCCTGCGGGATGGCTTCTTCCCAGCGGCTTTGCGCTTTGAGGATCAGCTCGACGACTTCCCGCGCGGTCCCGTGACCGGCGAGGGCGCGAGTCACGTAGTGGCTCACCGCTTTCACCTCGGGCGCGGCATCGCCGACCGCCACAGCCAGCCCCGAGCGTCGCATCACCGGCATGTCCGGGAGGTCGTCGCCCATGTAGGCAACTTCGTCCTCAGACACCCCAGCCTTGTGCATGGCGTCCTCATAGGCATGCATTTTGGTGGCCTGGCCCAGGTAGACGTAGTCAACCTGCGAATCATCGGCGCGGCTCTGCACCGCAGGTGACTTGCGGCCGGTGATGAAGCCGGTCTTGATGCCCATCACGTGCGCAAGCTTGAGGCCGAGGCCATCGGCCGCGTTAAAGACCTTCATCTCCTGCACCGGTCCGCCCTCGGGCAGTGAGATCAAACACACACCGCCATCGGT
>CAXUND010000011.1:1769-50556 GCA_964252445.1 uncultured Acidobacteriaceae bacterium
CGAATCCTCTCCATCGCCCGACTCTAGCAAACAATCCGGGTTACCATGGACAGGCGGGCAGCCGGACGGCCGCCGCCGGCATTCGCCGGGGGAGGAAAGTCCGAACTCCACAGGGCAGTGTGCCGGATAACGTCCGGGACCCGGGCGTCAAGGCCCGGGGACGGCCAGTGCCACAGAGAAGATACCGCCGGCGCGTAAGCGCAGGTAAGGGTGAAAAGGTGCGGTAAGAGCGCACCGCGCCTGCGGTAACGCAGGTGGCAGGGTAAACCCCACACGGAGCAAGACCAAATAGGAAGGGAACAGCAGCGAGGTCCAGAGAAGCTGCTGTGCGTGCCGGCCCGGCGCGCCAACGTGGACCCCGGCAGGGCGCAAAATCCTCGCCGGCGGAAACTTTCGGGTAGGTTGCTGGAGCGGCGCAGCGATGCGTCGCCTAGAGGAATGGCCGTCCAGGGCGCAAGCCCGGACAGAATTCGGCTTACAGGCTGCTTGCTTGATGGCCTCGGCGTTTCGCAAGACGCCGGGGCCATCAATCCATTCTAGCGTCAGCCGACCGGCGCTCCAACCGTTAGCAGGAACCGGCAGACCGCCGCCTGCGTACCTTCAGGCGAACACGGCCGCGCTGCTAGACTCGACTTGGCAGCCGCCCGCACGAGGCTCTAACGCATGCAGTGGACCGAAGCCGCGAAGATTGCTCTCCAGTCCCTGTGGGCCAACAAGCTCCGGACCGTGCTGACCCTGCTTGGGATCGTGATCGGCGTCGCTTCGGTGATCGCGGTCATCACCCTGGTCAACGGCGCTAACACCTACATCGCCACCAAGATCTCCGGCTACGGCTCGGACACGGTGACCGCCACCCGCATGCCCTCGGTCATCTTTGACGCAGACACCTATCTGCAGTACAACAAGCGCAAGAACCTGACCTACGACCAGTATCGCGAGCTGGTCGACGCCTGCAAAGGCTGCGGCCTGATGGGCGCGCAGCTCACCGCGACCGGCAAGGTGGTCTACGGAACGCAGTCCAGCACCAGCACCTCGATCCGCGGCTGGACAAACACTATGATGTCAATCACCAACCTCAACGTGGTCGAAGGCCGCCCGCTCACCCAGGCCGATGACGATGAGGGCACGCACAATGTGGTCGTCGGCTACGACATTATCGACAACCTGATGGGGAGCGGCGATCCGCTGGGCAAGGACATCCGCGTGGACGGCGAGGTCTACACGGTAGTCGGCGTGGGCGAGCGGCAAGGCAAGACCCTTGGCCAGAGCCAGGACGACTACGTCGACATGCCGCTCTCGACCTACATGCATACCCACGGGTTGCATCAGTCGCTGGACTACTACATCAAGGCGGGCACCGCCCCCGGCGCTCTCGAGCAGACAAAAGACGAGCTCCGCGCAATCCTGCGCGCTGAACGCCACAACGCACCGGGCCAGCCAGATGACTTCACCCTGGAGACGAATGACACCTTCGTCGGCTTGTGGAAGTCTCTGACGCAGACCTTCGGCCTGGTCATCGTCGGCATCGCTTCGATCTCGCTGGTCGTAGGCGGCATCGTCATCATGAACATCATGCTGGTCTCGGTTTCAGAGCGGACGCGAGAGATCGGCATCCGTAAGGCGCTCGGCGCCAAGCGGCGCGACGTGTTGCTGCAGTTCCTGATCGAATCGGCGACCATGGCGCTGATCGGCGGCGCGATCGGCGTGATCGGCGGTGCCGGAGTAGCAGAGATCATCACCGTCTCGATCGGCTGGCCTTCCTCCATCCAGCTCTGGTCGGTGCTGCTGGGCCTGATCGTGGCCGGCGGCGTCGGCATCTTTTTTGGCGTCTACCCGGCCTCAAAGGCCGCCGCGCTTGACCCTATCGTCGCTTTACGCTCGGAGCTATAACCCTATGGGCCTTGCCGATTCCCGCGAATCCGTCAACATGGCCATGGACACGCTGCGCACCAACAAGCTGCGCTCCGGGCTCACCATCCTGGGCGTGGTGATCGGCGTCGCGACGGTCATCATCATCTCCTCGATCATCAACGGCGTGAACAACAAGGTCCAGGTATGGGTCGACTCGCTGGGCACCAACGTCATCTGGGCCTTTCACATGCCGGTTATCGCCGTGCGCCCCACCACCGAGATGCTGGCCCGCAAGAAGCTCACCGTCGAAGAAGCCGAGGACATGGCCAAGCTGCCGCACGTGCTGGCCGTGACCCCGACGCTCCGCTACCAGGACTTCCAGCTCGGCGTCGGCAACGTCGCCGTCAAGTACGGCAGCCGCAAAGTCCAGCACACCATCCTTGAAGGCGAGTCGCCCGATTTCACCAAGGTCAACGATGTCGCGCTCACCGCGGGCAGCGTCTTTACCCCACAGGATGAGGAGCGGCGTGCCAACGTGGTCGTCCTCGGCCACGATTCGGCCGAAAAGCTTTTCCAGGGTCAGGATCCCTTGAACAAGGAAGTCGAGATCGATGGCGAATTATTTAACGTGATCGGCGTGCTCGACAAGCGCAAGCAGGCCTTCGGCGGCGGGGAGAACCCTGAGGACAACACCGCCATGTTCCCCATCAGCACCTTCCGCAAGATCCATCCCGAGATCAAGGATGTTTGGATCAGCGTGAAATATGACGACCCGCGCAATAAGGCGATTGTCATGGAGGAGATTCGCTCCCTGCTCCGGGTCGAGCGCAAGTTGCGCGTCGACAAGGAAGACGATTTTGCCATCTTTTCTCCGGACTCAATCGGCCGCCTTTGGTCGCAGCTGACCGCAGGTCTGGTGATCTTCATGATTGCGGTCTCGAGCGTCGGCCTGATGGTTGGCGGCGTCGGGGTAATGAATATCATGCTGGTCTCGGTCACCGAGCGTACGCGGGAAATCGGCGTCCGCAAGGCCATCGGCGCGACCAAGTCAAACATCCTCATCCAGTTCACCATTGAAGCCATAACTTTGTGCGCCGTCGGCGGCGTGATTGGCACACTGATCGGAGCAGCGATCACACTGATCCTGCACGCCACCCTGACCGCCCTGCCGGCGACCATGTCCACCCTGTGGACGACCATTGCGTTCACCGTCTCCTGCCTGATCGGGCTGGTCTTCGGCATCTATCCGGCGTGGAAAGCGGCGAACCTCGACCCGATCGAAGCGCTGCGGTATGAGTAAGTAGTGCCGGCTTCTGCAATTGCCACCCTGACCACGCTGTTTACTCTTTCCGGCCTGGCCTTCTGCGCGCTCTCGCTGTGGAGCGCCCGCAGCTTCTATCGCGATGTGCGTCGGCGCCGTCCGATCAGCGACTACCCCTCTGTAAGCATCCTCAAGTCGCTCAAGGGGCGCGACGCCGGTCTCTACGACGCGCTGGCCAGCCATTGCCGCCAGGATTACCCGGGAACCACCGAAATGATCCTTGGTGTCTCGGACGCGAGTGACCCTGCCGCCACCGAAATCCAGCGGCTGCAGGCGGAGTTTCCGGCCGCCGGCATCCGCCTCATCCACTGCCCGGAAGTGCTGGGCGCGAATGGCAAGGTGAGCAACCTCATTCAGCTGCTGCCGCACGCCCGCTTCGACCACATCGTCATAAGCGACGGCGACATAGCCGTCGGGCCGGGCTACCTGCGCCGCATCCTGGCGGACTTTCACACACGAGGAAAGAAGCCGGTCGGCATGGTCACGGCGCCCTACCGCGGAGAGCCTCACGGCACCCTGGGATCGAGGCTTGAAGTGCTGGGCATCGCGACCGACTTCTTCCCGGGAGTGCTGTCGGCGCGGCTGCTCGAGCGAGGCCTTCGCTTCGGCCTGGGATCTACGCTGGCTGTCACGCGTGAAGCGCTCAGCGCCGCCGGCGGCCTCGTCCCGCTGGTCGACCAGCTTGCCGACGACTACCAGCTCGGAGCGCGCATCGCTGCGGTCGGCTTCCGGGTGGTGCTCTCAGGCGAGGTAGTCTCGACTGCTGTACCCGCCTACTCGTTTGCGGAATACTGGGCGCATCAGCTGCGCTGGGCCCGCACCGTGCGCGACTCTCGGCGCGCAGGCTACATCGGCCTCGTGCTCACCTACGCGGTCCCCTGGGCGCTGGTCAACATCGCGGCAAACGGAGCGGATGGGCCGTCGCTGACGCTCGGAGCGATCGTCCTCGGTGTGCGCCTGATCGTCGCCATGTCGATCGGCGTAGGCCTGCTCGGGGACCGGCAAACCCTGCGAGATCTGTGGCTCGTTCCTTTGCGCGACTGCCTCGGGATCGCCCTGTGGTTTTGGAGTTTCGCCGACAACACGGTCATGTGGCGAGGTGAACAGTTCCTGCTGCGGCGCGGTGTGCTCGAGCCCCAGGCGCGACCGCCGCGCGGCTTATAGTAGAAACGAGCCCAAGACGCCCTGATCAACCAATGACCTCCTCGCTCGTTACTCTCGCACCAGCGCCAGCGCTCCCGGGTCCGGCCGCAACGCTCATCTACAACGACTGGTACCCGGCGATGCGCTCGGCTTCTCTCCGGGGCAAGCAGATCCGCACCACGCTGCTGATGGGCATACCCATGGTGCTCGGCCGCCGCTCGGACGGCAAGCTGTTCGCCATGCGCGACAGCTGCCCGCACCGCGGGATACCGCTTTCCTGCGGCTGGTTTGATGGCCGCGCGCTCACCTGCAAATACCACGGCTGGGCCTTTGAGCCGGTCTCCGGCCAGTGCCAGGCGATCCCGTCGCTCACCTCCGAGGACACGCTCGACCCGAAAAAGATCTACGCCACCGCCTATCCGTGCGAGGAGCGCGACGGCTATGCCTGGGTCTACGTGCCGGAGCCCGGTACCGGCCGCGTCCGGGCTGGGGCTGCTCTGCCAACGATCCCGGAAACGCCAAAGTACAGTGACCGTTACAGATCGCAGCACCTGTCTGCTGATCTTCCCTGCAATGTGGACCACGGCATTATCGGGCTGATGGATCCAGCGCATGGACCGTTTGTTCACCAGTCCTGGTGGTGGCGCAAGCAGGCTTCAATCCACGAGAAGGAGAAGCATTTCGAGCCCATCCCTGAGGGCTTTCGCATGTCCGCGCACGCGCCGTCGGGAAACAGCGCGCCCTATAAGCTGCTCGGCGTTTACGGCGCGCCCATCACCACCACCATCGACTTCGTTCTGCCCAACCGCCGCATAGAAAGTATCCGCTGCGGTGACAAATGGTTCTCAAGCGTCACCACTGTCACTCCGACGACTACAAGTCAGTGCCGCATTGACGTCTTCGCCGCGTGGAATGTCTTCTACCATGTGCCATGTGTCACTGCCATTGCGACATTCTTCGGCAAGCGCTTCGTGGCGCAGGACGCCGAGACCATGGTGCAGCAGGCCGAGGGTCTCAAGTACGACCCCACGCTGATGCTGATCGACGATGCGGATCGACCGGCGAAGTGGTATTTCGCACTCAAGCAGGCGCGGCTTGAAGGGGCGGCCGGAGAGCCGATGCATCATCCGCTCTCCGGTCCCGTGACCCTGCGGTGGCGCAGCTAAGCGGTCACGAGAAGCCGCTTGCGCGAGGATGAGCGAACCCTTTGCGTCGCTCAGGATGTCAACCGCTTCAGCTGTAAAGCACTCTTCCGGATGGCCAGCCAGACGGGATCGCGCTTGTCGATGAGCCCCTGGTACTCGGCATGGAAGGGTCGCTGGAGCCTTACCAATGCAAGCTGTTCCGCCAGGCTGTTGATCTTTGAAAGTCGGTCAGCATCCAGCATGGATCGGTGGAACCTCTAATCCGCCGCCAGCTGCTCGACCGAAATTGCCAGGCTCCTGCCCAGGTCGTCGAACATGCCCTGATCTGCCACCTTCTTTTTCGAGCCCTTGGAGGAATGCAGGCGCAGGATATCGTGCCAGATATTCTGCGCTTGCCAGATGTTCGCTTGAAAAGGAAGCAGCTGCAACGCCTTGGCCATCGATAAGGCCCTGTCGAGTGCGCCGCGGTCCTGCGGCTGCGTCGCCAGCTTCGCCATGGCCTGCTTCATGCGGCGGTCTGCGATAAAACTCAGAAGCTGTGTATCCAGGGCGATGTGATCCCTTTCTGCACGCTCGAGCGCGGACTTCAATTGCCCGGAGTCCAGTGGGTCCGCCTCGAGCGCGCGGCGCACTTTGACGTTGATGGCGAAGCCCGCGGCCAGCGCCAGGGCCGACGGCCGGGGAACTTCCGTCTCGTTCAGGAAGTGCAGCAGGGTGGCATGATCCTCATACAGCCGGCACAGGTTGTCCTCCACGCCTGCGACCGTTCCATCGAGGATAAGCTTGACCACCCGCCGCTGCTCATCAAGAAAGAGCGAGCGGATGGAGTAGAGCTGCGAGCCGAAGTCGCGATCGAATAGACGGATGACTCCCGGCAGATCTGCACGCATAACTGCTTCACGCATCGACCTTAAAAGCTCTGTGTGCGCAGCCGATTCTTCATCGGAGTGCGACTTGACCACCGCGGTGATGTTCTGGTCGCCGAAATGCAGAACGGCAAAGGCCGCGCGCATCTTCACCCGCGTCAGCCGCGAGCGCAGCTCTGCTTCCCCGGTCACCAGGCGTCCGCGGCCTGAGTTCAGAACCTCATAAGACCGCCTTCGAACCGTGTGCGCGAACATATGCACTTCATCCGGATAGTTCGAGAACACCGAGCTCAGCGCGTAATGCGCAGCCACCTGCTCCAGGCCCACCCGGAGCGCGCGCCCTTTTTTCAGGTAGATGGTGGCGCCGGTGCCCTCGGTCGGCAGGTTGCTTTCGGCCTCGGCCAGCCGCTTTATAAAGCGTTCTTCAAGCGCGGCGCCTTCCGCGCCGAACAGGTCCTCAGCGTATTCGAGCACCCGGGCGGCATAGGCGATAATCTGCACGGTTTCAATGCCGGAAATATCGTCGAAGAACCAGCCGCAGCTGGTGTACATCAGCTGGGCGTGCCGCTCAAGCTCCATCAGCTTGAGCGCGGAGATTTTCTCCTCCTCGGAGAGCGGGTGCGCCTGCTGCGCTCCGAGGAACCCCTCCTGCTTGGATGAGTCGAGCATGACCTCGATGTAGGCGTCGCGGGCCTTGGCAGGGTCCTTAAACCACTGTGTGCCGACGCTGGCGACCAGGGGCTCAAGCGCATCCCTCAACTCATCGAGTCCAAGCCGCAACGGTGTGCGCCAGCGTTGGTTGTAAGGCTTGCCGCCGTTGCAGCCGCAGTCCGAGCGCCAGCGCTCAATCCCGTGCGAGCAGCTCCAACTAGTGTTCTCGGCAATCTGCGCCTCGCACTCTGGAGGAAATTTTGCCAGGAACTCACCGTAGTTCGTGATCTTCGCCAGCCCACGCTCCTCGATGAAATGAAGCGCGTAGCTCAGCGCCATCTCTCCAAAACGATGATGGTGTCCGTAGCTCTCGCCGTCGGTCGCGACGTGGGCCAGCTGCGCTGCCTCCCGGTCGCGAAAGCCGCCGACCAGCCGCGTGGCAAAGCCTTCGCCTGAGTTCAGCAGACCTTCAAAGGCGATCGCGCGGGAACGCGGACCGTCATAGAAAAAGACGGCGATGGTCTTGCCCGTCTTCAGCCGGACCAGGTATGGGTGCGTGGTGACGACCGAGGCATCGCCGGTCTCGGTCCAAGCGGCGGGCGACCCCATGGCGCGGGTGCGCGCACACTGGTGTGGCGCGAGCACCGTGAACACGATGCCGTGCTCGGCTAGCAGCTCGAGCGTCCCGGTGTCGACTGCGGTCTCCGCCAGCCACATCCCTTCCGGCTTTCGACCGAACCGTGACTCGAAATCCGCGATGCCCCAGGCGATCTGGGTGCGCTTGTCACGGGTCGAGGCCAGCGGCATGATGATGTGGTTGTAGACCTGCGCCATGGCTGAGCCATGCCCGCTGAAGCGCTGGCGGCTCTCTGTATCCGCATCAAGAATGCTCTTGTAGGCTCGCGGCGCGCACTGCTCAAGCCAGGAGAGCAGCGTGGGGCCGAAGTTAAAGCTCATCCGCGCGTAGTTGTTTACGATCCGGATGATCTGGTTCGCCTCGTTAACGATGCGGGAAGCGCCGTTGCGCGCATAACACTCGTCGGTGATGCGCTCATTCCAGTCGTGAAAGGGCGCTGCCGAGTCCTGTGTCTCCACCATCTCCAGCCAGGGGTTCTCGCGGGGCGGCTGGTAAAAGTGTCCGTGAACCGTCACATACCGTTCGTGCGCAGGCATGGTCTTTCTCCGCACCGATTAGACCAAAACGGAGAGACTTGTGCCGGGAGAATACAGACCAAAGTTGCATGCGCGCGTCTGAGCAGTACCAAGGTACCGCGCCGACTTTCCCCGACGGCTATTCGGGCGGAGGGCTCGGCTTGCCCCCGAGATCGCACGCACGCCAGAGATACCAGCTGGCCACGGAGCGCCATGGGCGCCAGCGCTCGGCCCGGCGCTCCATCTCGGCCGGCTTAGCCAGCATGGTGGCGTCGAAGGTCTTCGTCCTCAACCGGACGGCCCGGGGCAGGCGCTTGAAGGTTAAAGCAAACCCCTTGCGCACGCCGTAGTCAGAGACAGGCAGCACGTCGGGCCGGCCCAGGCGGAAGATCAGCAGCATCTCGACCGTCCACGGGCCGATGCCGCGGACCGCGGTCAGCCGGTCGACGATCTCGGGATCGGAGAGCCTCCGGATCTGCGCCAAGGTCGGCACCGTGCCATCGAGCGTCTTCTCAGCCAGGTCGCGCAGCGCCAGCAGCTTGCCGCGCGACAGGCCCGCTGCGCGCATCGCGTCTTCGGGCTGCGCCAGCAAGAGCTCGGGAGTCGGATGGATGTCGCCGAAGAGCTTGAGCATGCGGTGCAGGATCGCGAAGGCAGCCTTGCCATGCAGCTGCTGGTAGATGATCGACTCGACCAGCGACTCGAAGGGCGAGTGCTGGCTCTTGAGCCTGAGGGTAAATGGGCCTGCACGCTCAATCAGGGAGCCCAGCTTCGCGTCCCGCTCGGCGAGGACGCGACAGGCTTCGGCGCTGTCGTAGCGCGGCTTTAATCGTCCATCTGTCATCCGGAGCCCTAGCTCGCCAGTGTAATCGCTTTACCCGATGCAAAGGGGCACTTGCTTGCTCCTTGCCCGATGTCTTCCCCGGTCGCTATAGTTGAGTTCTATTCGGTACCTCAGCCGTGGACAGACGCCTCTGATCGTATGGGCGCCTCTGGACGAACCAGCCCTGACCTCGTAGCAAGGAACCATCCATGGCTCAGATTTTTGACCGCAGCTCGAATTACCTTGCCCGCATGAGCTTGGTGCTCTCCGCGGTCATCGTGATCGCGCTCGGGGTAACACTCAACGAGCTGCAGCGCTCTCCCTGGGTCACCCGCCAGGGCCAGCGAGCCGATCAGCCTGTCCCTTTCAGCCACAAGCATCACGTGCAGGGTCTCGGTCTCCAGTGCCAGTACTGCCACACCTCGGTCGAGAAGTCGTCCTATGCCGGTGTGCCCCCTACCAAGACTTGCATCAACTGCCACGCGCAGATCTGGACCAACGCAAACCTGCTGCAGCCGGTGCGCAACAGCTGGGCCACGCAGGAGTCTATTCGGTGGACCCGCGTGCACGATCTTCCGGATTACGTCTACTTCAACCATCAGATCCACGTAAACAAAGGCCTCGGCTGCGCCAACTGCCACGGCCGGGTCGACGAAATGCCCATCATGTATCAGCAGAACACGCTGCAGATGGAGTGGTGCCTGAACTGCCATCGCAATCCTGCGAAGAACCTGCGCCCGGTGGCGGAGCTCTACAACATGGCCTGGACCGGTCCCTCGCAGCTGAACCCGGTCTGGTGTGCTGCGGTCGACGCGAAGTACGGAGTGCCAACGGCGCAGTCAGTCAACTGCATCAGCCACGAGCCGAAGGCGGGCGCAGGGGCCGCGCAGGAGGCTTCCCTGCGTCTTCCGCTGGGGGCGCCCACTGGGCTCCACGGGCAGATGGCGAGTGACTCCACCGGCATGATCCTGGCGGCAGGGGCCGGAACGCATACCGGGTCGCTGGTGCCGGCGAACGCCCACTACACCAAGTTCACCAGCCAGGCCGCGCTCGGAGGATTTCTCATCAAGCATTACAACATCCGTACGCCCAAAGAACTGTCCAGCTGCGAGGTCTGCCACCGATGAACGAGACAGACCAGTTCGTACAAGTTGCCGCGCCTGGAGAGACTCCTCTGACGCTGGAGCAGGTGCGCGCCAAGCTGAAGGGCAAAACCGGCCGTACTTTCTGGCGTAGCGCCGAGGAGTTGGCGGATTCACCGGCATTTGGCGAGATGCTCGCAAATGAGTTCCCGCAGCAGGCCGCGGAGTGGATTGACCCGGTCACCCGGCGCGGCTTCCTGAAGCTGGCCGGCTCGTCGCTCGCCCTTGCTGGCATCGCAGGCTGCACCAAGCAGCCGGACGAAGCCATCTACCCGTACATCAAGCAGCCGGAAGATCTGGTCCTGGGCAAGCCGGTCTACTTCGCCACCGCGCATCCCTTCCCGACCGGCGCGGTTCCGCTGCTGGTCAAAAGCGATGCCTTCCGGCCGATCAAGCTTGACGGAAACCCGGAGCACCCGATGGTCCGCGGTTCGTCTGATCCGATCACCCAGGGCACCCTGCTCGAGATGTACGACCCGGATCGCGCCCAGCGGATCACATACCGCGGCGAGCCGCGCGACTGGCCGCACTTCCTCCAGCAGTTTCAAACCATGCTGGCGATCAAGCAGGCTTCGAGCGGGCAGGGCCTTTACTTCCTGTCGGCTACTGTGACCTCGCCCACGCTCGCGGCGCAGTGGAAGAAGGCGCAGGCTCTTTACCCGCAGGCGAAGTTCGTGCAATACGAACCGATCAACCGCGACTCCGCTTACACGGCGTCGAAAGCGGCCTTCGGCGACTACGCGGACGCGCAGTACAAGCTTGACCAGGCGGACGTGATTGTCTCGCTTGATGCCGATTTCCTTTCCGGCATCGTCCAGCCCGGCTTTCATAAGCTGGCCGGCGATTATGCGCGCCGCCGCAAGCTCGACCAGGCCGAAGGCCAGCCGCTCTCGATGAACCGGCTGTACGCGGTTGAGAGCTACACCACCACAACCGGGTTGAAGGCGGAACACCGTCTCGCGCTCCCCGCCGGGCAGATCGCAGGCTTTGCGCAGGCGCTGGGGGCAGCGGTCGGTACCGGCGGCGGACCGGGCGCGACCCTCAGTCCTGATGCTCAGAAATTTCTCGCCGCTGTCGCGAGAGATCTGAAGGCTACAGCCGGCAAGTGTGTGGTGATCCCCGGCGAGCAGCAGACCGCCGCCGTGCACCTTGCGGCCATCGCCATCAATCAGGCGCTCGGCAACGTCGGGAAGACGGTCATCTACACCGATCCCATCAACCCCATGCCGTCCATGCAGAACGACGACCTGCGCGCCCTAGTCGCCGACATGAACGCGGGCAAGGTCGATTGGCTGGTGATTCTCGAAACAAATCCGGTCTACTCGGCGCCCGCCGATCTGGCGTTTGAGTCGGCGCTCGCGAAGGTTCGTACCGTTGCCTACCTGAGCACCTATGTCGACGAGACCGCCCAGCACGCGCACTGGCACATCAACAACGCGCATTATCTTGAAAGCTGGTCGGACGCCCGTGCCTATGACGGCACCGTCACCATCGTCCAGCCGATGATCGCGCCGCTCTACGGTGGCATCCAGCCGCACCAGATTGTGCAAGCAATGCTGACTGGACCGGGTCAGGACCCTTCTCTCTCGCCCTACGACGCAGTCCGATCCACCTGGCGAGACCAGTTGGGCAAGGGAGACTTTGAGGACAATTGGCGGAAGGCGCTACACGATGGATTCATCGCTAATACCGCTTATGCTCCAAAGGCTGTAACCGCCAAGGCCATGGATCTCGGTCCGGCTCCTGTGCAGGGCGGCTCCGGCACGCTCGAGGTCATCTTCCGCGCTGACTACAACCTCTACGACGGCCGCTACGCGAATGTAGGCTGGCTCCAGGAGATCCCGCGCCCGGTCACGAATCTCTCCTGGGACAACGCGGCGCTGGTCAGTTACAAGACGCTCGATGCGCTCAAGGCCGAAGAAGGCAACGTCCTTGAAATCTCGGCCAACGGCCACAAGGTGCTGGCGCCGGTGCTCGCGGTGCCCGGCCACGCCGACGGCATGATCACCCTGACCCTGGGTCAGGGGCGCAGCTTCATCGGCCGGGTGGGGGCGGCGCACGGCTACAACGCCTTCCTGCTGCGGAGCTCGACCGCGCCGCTGATCACGCAGGCTTCCGTTAAGAAAACCGGCGACTCCTACGAGTTTGCCGTCACCAAGAGCCACTACATTGACCATCGTGGACACGCGGCCGGCGGCGATGGCTCCGGCACCCACTCGCTTGAAGGAAACGAAGAGCACGTGCGCGGCATCATCCGCTACGCTACGCTCTCCGAGTTCAAGCAGAATCCCGAGTTTGCGCAGGAGGGCGAAGGCCGCGACACCCCGGCGCCGACCACCAGCATGTTCCCGGCCTACCACTACGACGACAACGCGTGGGGCATGTCGGTAGACCTGAACTCCTGCATTGGCTGCAACGCCTGCGTGGTCAGTTGCTACGCCGAAAACAACATTGCGGTCATCGGCAAGCACCAGGTCAAGGTTGGCCGCAACATGCAGTGGATCCGGATCGACAGCTATTACGAAGGCGACCTGGCTGCTCCGCGAGCGCACTTTCAACCAATGATGTGCCAGCATTGCGAAAACGCGCCGTGCGAGCAGGTCTGTCCGGTCGGCGCCACCGTGCACACGCCGGAAGGATTAAACCAGATGGTTTACAACCGCTGCGTGGGCACTCGCTACTGCTCGAATAACTGCCCCTACAAGGTCCGGCGCTTCAACTTCCTGCTCTACTCCGACTACGAGACGGAGAGCCTCAAGCTGATGCGCAACCCGGATGTGACCGTCCGCTCGCGCGGAGTGATGGAGAAGTGCACCTTCTGCGTGCAGCGCATCAACGCGGCCAAGATCGCCGCCGACGTCGACAACCGCGAGATTCGCGATGGTGAAGTGGTGACAGCCTGCCAGCAGGCTTGCCCGACCAATGCCATCGAGTTCGGCAACATCAATGACAAGACCAGCAAGGTGCGCAAGCTCAAGGAGCAGCCGCGCTCCTACGGCGTGCTGACCGACCTCAATACCCGCCCGCGGACGACCTACGTCGCCAGCGTGCTGAATGTGAATGACGAGATCTAGCCGAGGACAACAGGGGTAAGGGATGGCGACCAAGGAACCGATTCACGATCCGATGCTTGACCCGCGGACGGGCGAAGACCGCGTCATCGCGCCCGGCCACACCTTCCGCTCGGTCACAGAAAAGATCTCGCGCATCGTGCTCACCCCGCACACCCCTGTCCCGTTCTTGATGGGACTGGCGATGGCCGGAGGTCTGGCCACCGCGCTGCTGGTCTGCATATCGTGGCTGTTCTTCAAGGGTGTCGGCATCTGGGGCATCACCATGCCGGTGGCCTGGGGCTTCGCCATCATCAACTTTGTCTGGTGGATCGGTATCGGGCACGCCGGCACCCTGATCTCGGCCATCCTGCTGCTCTTCAAGCAGAGCTGGCGCAACTCGATCAACCGCTTTGCCGAGGCCATGACGCTGTTCGCCGTAGTCTGCGCGGGAACCTTTCCGCTGATCCACGTCGGCAGGCCCTGGCTCGCGTACTGGCTGTTTCCCTATCCGAACACCATGAACGTGTGGCCGCAGTTCCGGTCGCCGCTGCTCTGGGACGTCTTCGCGGTCTCGACTTATGCCACCATCTCGGTGGTCTTCTGGTATGTCGGTCTGCTGCCTGACCTGGGCACGATGCGCGACCGCGCCAGCAATCGCTTTACTTCTTTCATCTATGGCGTGTTCGCGCTCGGCTGGCGCGGATCGGTCAAGCACTGGGTCCGCTATGAGACCGCGTCGCTCTTGCTCGCAGGTCTCGCCACCCCGCTGGTGCTCTCCGTCCACACCGTCATCAGCTTCGATTTCGCCGTGGCTCTGTTGCCCGGCTGGCACACGACTATCTTCCCGCCCTACTTCGTCGCGGGCGCTGTCTACTCGGGCTTCGCCATGGTCATCACCCTGGCTATTCCGATTCGCAAGTTCTACCACCTTGAAGACATCATCACCATCCGCCACATCGAGAACATGGGCAAGGTCATGCTCACCACCGGGCTGATCGTCGCCTACGGGTACGGCATGGAAGCCTTTATGAGCTGGTACTCGGCTTCGCACTGGGAGTCGTTCATGTTCTGGAACCGCGTATTCGGTCCCATGGGCTGGTCCTACGCCGTGCTGATCTCCTGCAATATCGCCATTCCGCAGCTGCTGTGGCTGCGCAGCGTTCGCCGCAGTCCGGGCAAGATGTTCATCATGTCCTTCATCGTCAACACGGGTATGTGGTTCGAGCGCTTCGTCATCGTCGTCACCTCGCTCACGCGCGACTACCTGCCCAGCTCCTGGGGCACCTACAAGGCGACCCGCTGGGACTACGGGACCTTCCTCGGCACCATGGGTCTCTTTACTTTGCTCTTCCTGCTCTTTGTTCGCTTCGTCCCTATGATCCCCATGTCTGAGCTGCGACCGCTGCTGCCGCAGGCGAAGATCCGCCCTGAACACGAAGCCCTTCCGGAGGCAGGAGACTAGCATGCCTGATCCAGTAGGAACCTACGGCCTTCTCGCCGAGTTTGATACACCGTCGGAGCTCTGCCGCGCCGGGGCGGCCGCCTATGCGGAGGGCTACCGGCGCATAGATTGCTACACGCCCTACCCGGTCGAAGAGGCGGCCGAGGCGATCGGCTTCCACCATGACAATGTTTCGCTGGTGTGCCTGATCGGCGGACTGCTCGGCGTTGCCACCATGTTTTCGCTCGAGACCTGGATCTCGGTCTGGGCTTACCCCTTGACCGTCGCCGGCCGCCCCTACTTTTCCTGGGTCGCGTTCATCATTCCCGCTTACGAGTGGACCATCCTTTTTGCCGGACTCTCGGCAGCCTTCGGGATGATTGCCATGAACGGCCTGCCCACCCTCTACCATCCCCTGTTCAACGCACCGAACTTTCGCAACGGCGCAACGTCGGACAAGTTTTTCCTCTGCCTGGAAGCCCATGACCCTAAGTTTTCGCTCACCGAGTCGCGCGCGTTTCTTGAAGCGCACAGCCCGGTCTCGATCGTGGAGGTGGAGTATTAACGCCCGCCACGCCATGGTTTTGTCCGCCGCCGCGGCCCTCAGTCTCGCCGGCTGCCGGCAGGACATGCATAACCAGCCGAAGTTCTATCCCCAGCGTTCGACGAGTTTCTTCGCCGACGGCCGCTCCGTGCGCCCGCAGGTAGAGAACACTGTCGCCCGCACCCAGCTTCATGACAACGCATTCTTTGAGACCGGCCTGATCGACGGTAAAGAGCAGGACATGCTGCCCTTCCCGGTGACCATGACCGTGCTGGAGCGTGGAGAAGAGCGCTACAACACCTTCTGCACGCCGTGCCACTCGCGGGTTGGGAACGGCGCGGGCATGATTGTGCAGCGCGGCTACAAGCCGGCTGGCAACTTCCACGACGCCAAGCGTCTCTCGGAGCCGCTCTCGCACTACTTCTACGTCATGACCAATGGCTACGGCGCGATGCCAGAGTATTCGGCGCAACTCACGGCCGCCGACCGCTGGGCTGTGTCGGCCTATATCCGTGCGCTGCAGCTTTCGCAGAATGCCAAGGCTTCGGACCTGCCGCAGGGCGCCGCCATTGAAGATCTCGAGAAGACTGCGGTCTCTGAGGGCTTCCCGGCCAGCTTTGCCGGGGCCTGGCCAATGCCCGCGACCGCGGTGCAGGCCAAGGCCTCGACCACCATCATCGCCGGTGCTCCGGCGACGGACGCAGAGCCGGCGAGCTCCAATCGTCCAACTGTCGCCGCGCCTTCCCGCGCCGCGATGCTGGTGCCCGGCAACCCAGACAACGGCGACACGCCCACCCGCTACAATCCTTCGAGCAACTACGGCAGCCCTGTGAACCAGGGCCCGCAATAGGTGAGGAGCTAAAAAGAATGTCGTCTCATGCCAAGACGCTCCCCATAACGCTCACCGCGCCCTCGTTCCTGGCAGCCTGGCGCTCGCGCGCGCTCGCTACCGGCGCCATCTTCTCTGTGCTCGCTATCATTCTCGGGTTCCTGAGCGGCGACCACTTCAACCACTTCCTCCGCGCCTGGCTGATGGGCTTCATGCTCTCGTTCGGCTTCTGCGTCGGCGGCATGGCGCTGCTGATGGTGCAGTATCTTTCGGGCGGCAAGTGGGGCTTGATCGTCCGTCGGCCGCTGGAGGCGATGACCCGCACCCTCCCCCTGGTCTTTCTCTACTTTCTTCCGGTCGCGATCTTCGGCGCCTCGCTTGGCCAGCTCTACCTCTGGGGCCGCTACCCCCATCCACGCGATGCTGTCCAGAAGCACCTCATCTCGCTGGAGCAGGCGCATGCGCTGATCTTCAAGCGCCCGATGCTCAACGTCACCACCTTCTGGATCGTCTCGATCTTCTGTTTTCTGGTTTTTGCTTTTTATATCTGGAAGCTCAACACGCTCTCGCTTGCGCGCGATCGGGACCCGGAGCCGAACTTCCACTCCTGGCAGATACGGCTGGAAAATATCAGCGGCTTCGGCGTGGTTGTCTATGCGCTTCTGCTAACGGCCATCGCCATCTACTGCGTGATGTCGCTTGACCCGACCTGGTACTCGACCGTCTACGGACTGCAGTTCCTGGTCGGCCAGGGCTACATGGTGCTCGCGCTGCTGCTGCTCACGCTGATGGGGCTCTCGAAGGCCGAGCCCATGCGCACCATGTTCCGCATGACCGAGCAGCAGGACCTCGGCAAGCTGTGCTTCGCCTTCACCATGCTCAACATGTACCTGGCCTTTGCGGCGTTCCTGATCATCTGGTCAGGGAATTCGCCGGAAGAGATTCCCTGGTTTCTCGATCGCTTTCGCGGCGGCTGGGCGGTCATTGCCACGCTCGACGTCATCTTCCACTGGCTGCTGCCCTTTACCCTGCTGCTCTCAAAGCGCCTGAAGCGCAACCAGCGCAAGCTAGCCATCGTCTGCCGCATTATGATCTTTGCCCGCTGCTGGGATATGTGGTGGTTGATCGAGCCGAACTTTCCGGATGCCCGGCGCCATCTGCACATGAGCTTCGGCCAGCTCGAGTACATTGCCGTACCCGCCGCGCTCTTGTCCTTCTGGGCGGCCTACTACATCACCGAGTTGGGCAAGCGGCCGCTGATTGCGACCAACGACCCGCACCTCTCTGAACTCCTGGAGCCCGAACATGCCCACGCCTAACGATGAGAAGACCCAGGGACACACCAGAGCGCACGATCTGCAGGGGCATCCTAACTCCGACGGCCTGCAACGCCAGGATGAGAAAGCGCTCCACTCGATCAAGGATGGCTACGAGCTCACCGACATCAACGCGAAGAGCGTGTCGGTCTTCCTGGTAGCGCTGGGGATTACGATTGTCGTCTTCTTTATCTTTGCCTTCGGCATGGGCAAGGTCATGAACGTTGTCCTTAAGCGGCAGGACGGTCCGGCTAACCAGTGGAACCAGCAGGCTGTGATCCCTGCCGGGGTCAAGGGTATGCAGTCGAGCCCGGTGCTTGAGCAGAAGCAGCTGCAGCAGATGACGCAGACCTTCCCCACCCCGCGTCTGCAGACCGACGACGGTGACCAGGATATGGCCGACATGCATGCGCGCGAAGATCTGCTGCTGACCCACTACAGTTATGTGGACCAGTCGCAGGGCAAGCTGCGCATTCCGATTGACCGTGCCATGGAGCTGATAGTCGAGCGCGGCCTGCCGGTGGCCCCGCAATCGGCGGGCTCCTCATCTACTGACCCGTTGATGGCCGGCGACGCCCGCCCAACGATCCAGGTTCCGCTGACCAGCGGCTTCGCGCGCACCGGCTATGAGCAGGAGCAGCGGAGCGCGAGTCACCAACCGGGTGACCAGGCCTCTTCAAAGGCGAACAATTACTAGCGCCGCAGTTGGAGCGCAGCAAAACGGCATCCACGACCAGACCCGTCCCGAGCCGGTAGCACATTAGGATTGAGATAGATGAACAGGTGGAGCAACAATCCGGCAGACACCAGGCGCCTTCGAGCGATCACGCTCCTTGCCGGGCTCCTTTCCGCGTTTGCGTTGCATGCACAGGTCTCCGACTATGGGCAGAAGCAGATGGGAGATCCCGCGCCGGACCGGCTGCCCCGGGTTCTCGATCACGTCACCATCGATCAGCACCTGAACACGCAGCTGCCGCTCGATGCGACGTTTGTCGATGAATCTGGCACGTCAGTCAAGCTGGGCCAGTACTTCAACGGAACGCGTCCGGCGGTGCTGGCGCTGGTCTACTACAACTGCCCCATGCTCTGCTCAGAGACGCTGGACGGCCTGGTCAGCTCGCTGATCATGGTCAAATTCAACCCCGGGCAGCAATACGACGTGGTCGTCGCTTCGATCGACCCCAGTGAGGGCCCGGCACTGGCAGCCAAGGAAAAGCGCATCTACACCAAGCGCTTTGCCCGCCCCGGCACCAACGACGGATGGCATTTCCTGACCGGTCAGCAGCCTGCCATTGACGCGCTGGCAAAAGCGACCGGCTTCGGGTACGTGCGGACCTCAGGTCCGGACGGCAGGATGAACCAGTTCGCGCACGCAAGCGCCATCCAGCTGGTCACCCCGGACGGCCGCATTGCCCAGTACTACATGGGCGTCGAGTACTCGCCCAAGGACATGCGCCTGGGCCTGGTCGAAGCCGGCGAAGGCAAGATCGGCACGCCTGTGGACAAGATCCTCACCTACTGCTACCACTACGACCCGGCCCACAACGGCCACAGTCTTTTGATTGCCCGCATCGTCCAGGCCGGCTGCATGCTTACCCTCATCCTGCTCGCCACCTACATACTGGTCAACTTCCGCCGCGATCGCCGGATGGGCATGCTGCTTACGCCCCGCCCGCATGGAAACGGATAGCTCATGCGCATCTTCTCTCCAGTTCTATGGCAGTTCCTGATCCACTGGCTCACGAACTTCGCGGTCTTCCCGCCGGAAGCCTCGACTGTCGCGCCGTGGTCGGACGGCCTGTACTTCTTCCTGATCCTGATCTCGCTCGCAGGTCTCGCCCTGGTCGCCGCGCTCATGATTGTCTTCTGCGTCAAGTACCGCAAGCAGGTGCATCCGGTGGCGGTGCAGATTGAGGGCTCGACCCTGCTTGAAGCCTCGTGGACGATAATACCGCTCGCCTTGTTTATGGTCTGCTTTGTCTGGGGAGCGCTGCTCTACTTCCGCATCTTCACTCCGCCGACCAATGCCATGAACGTCTACATCGTGGGCAAGCAGTGGATGTGGAAGGCCGAGCATCCGGGGGGGCAGCACGAGATTAACGAGCTGCACATCCCCATCAACAAGCCGATCCAGCTGACCATGATCTCGCAGGACGTGTTTCACAGCTTCTCGATCCCCGCCTTCCGGATCAAGCGCGAGGTGATCCCCGGCCGCTACTCAACGGTATGGTTCAACGCCACCCAGCCGGGCGTCTATCATCTCTTCTGCACGCAGTACTGCGGCACGCTGCACTCCTCGATGGGCGGGGAGATCGTCGCCATGAAGCCGGAAGACTACGCGGTCTGGACGCAAGGATCGACCAGCGGCGCCTCGCTCGCCCAGAACGGCGAGCGCCTGTTTGCCTCGCTCGGCTGCAACAGCTGCCACTCCGGTCAGGCGGGGGCGCGCGGTCCAAACCTCGCGCAGGTCTACGGAGCCAAGGTCCAGCTAGCTGCCGGCTCCTACCAGAATGTGGACGACGCCTTCCTGCGGGAATCTATCCTCAATCCCAGCGAGCACGTCATCGCCGGCTATGCGCCCATCATGCCCACCTACCAGGGGCAGGTCTCGGAAGATGCTCTCATCTCACTGGTCGAATACATCAAGAACCTGAACTCCAACTACCGCATCCAGCAGACGCTAAACACCAGCGAATCCGCGTCAAACACCCCGAATCCCTCCGTGAGCCCGTCCACTGGACCCTCAAACTCGACCGCTGGCACAGGAATGGTGAAGCAATGAGCACAACCATCGTCAATCTGCCCCCGCAGGAGGGCGCAACCCTTCCGAAGAACTCCTATCTGACCGGCGAGTACGGCCTCAAGAGCTGGCTGCTCACCCAGGATCATAAGCGCATCGGCATCCTCTACCTGATCTCGATCACGTTCTTCTTCCTGATCGGCGGGACAATGGCCGGGCTAATCCGCCTGGAGCTCTTGACCCCGCAGTCAGACCTCTTTGCGTCGGACACCTACAACAAGCTCTTCACCATGCACGGCATCGTGATGATCTTCCTCTTCCTGGTGCCGTCGGTTCCGGCTGTGATCGGGAACTTCATCCTGCCGCTGATGCTCGGGGTACGCGACCTGGCCTTCCCCAAGATCAACCTGCTGAGCTGGTACCTCTACATGGCCGGCGGCCTCTTCACCCTGTGGGCGCTGATCGCCGGCGGCGTGGACACGGGCTGGACCTTCACCACCCCGCTCTCCACCCATTACCTGAACACCCACGTCATCACGGCCGGGCTGGGCATCTTTATCGCGGGCTTCTCCTCCATCTTTACCGGATTGAACTTCATCGTCACCATTCACCGCATGCGCGCGCCCGGCATGACCTGGTTCCGGCTGCCGCTCTTTATCTGGTCGAACTACGCCGCGGCCATCCTCATGGTTCTCGGCACCCCGGTGCTCGGCATCACGCTGATCCTGGTCATCCTCGAGCGCACGCTCGGCATCGGCGTCTTCGACCCCATGAAGGGCGGCGATCCGCTGCTCTTCCAGCATCTCTTCTGGTTCTACTCGCACCCGGCCGTCTACATCATGATCCTTCCTGGGATGGGCGTGATCTCGGAGGTCATCTCGACCTTCTCCCGGAAGCGTATCTTCGGCTACACCGCCATCGCCTTCTCTTCCGTCGCGATCGCAGTCTTCGGCTTCTTCGTCTGGGCGCACCACATGTTCATCATGGGCGTTTCGACCTACTCGGCGCTGGTCTTCTCGCTGCTGACCATGATGGTCGCCGTGCCCTCTGCTATCAAGATCTTCAACTGGGCTTCGACCCTCTACAAGGGGTCCATCACCTTTGAGACGCCCATGCTCTACGCCTTCGGTTTCATGGGTCTGTTCACCATCGGCGGCCTGACCGGCGTCTTCCTTGGATCGCTGGGTATGGACGTGCACCTCACCGAGACCTACTTCGTGGTCGCCCACTTCCACTTCGTCATGGTGGGCGGCATGCTCATGGCCTATCTCGCGGGCATCCATTTCTGGTGGCCCAAGATCACCGGCCGCATGTACCCGGAGCAGATTTCGAAGCTGGCCGCCCTCACCACCTTCATCGGCTTTATCGTCACCTTCTTTCCGCAATTTGTGGTCGGCTACCTGGGCATGCCGCGGCGCTATGCTTCCTACCCGCCGGAGTTCCAAGTTTTGAACGTCCTCTCCACCGCGGGCGCGACCATCCTCGGAGTAGGCTACCTGCTGCCGATCCTTTACCTGACCTGGTCGCTCAAGTACGGTGCCATCGCCGGCTCAAACCCCTGGCAGGCGACCGGACTTGAATGGCAGACCCAGTCTCCGCCGCTCACAGAAAATTTCATCGAAATGCCGGTTATGGATCATGAAGCGTACGATTACGACTGGCTCGCGAACAAGACCAAGCACGAGGTGACGACCGTTGGCTGATCTGGTCACAGCGCCCGACGCGCACGTCGAGCATGCGCATCCACCCTACCTGCGCCACCACTTCGAGTCAGTGGAGCAGCAGCACGAGGCCTCGGCCTTCGGCATGTGGCTCTTCCTGCTCACGGAGTTCATGCTCTTCGGCGCCATGTTTATGGCCTACCTGGTGTACCGCAACTGGTACTATCCGGCGTTCGTGGTCGGATCGCACCAGCTCAACGTCGGCCTCGGCACCCTGAACACCTTTATCCTCATCACCTCGTCGCTCACGATGGGCCTCGGCGTTCGCGCAGCCCGGCTCATGGATCGCCCGGCGCTGGTCCGCTGGCTCGGGATCACCATCATGCTGGGCTTCGTCTTTCTCTGTATTAAGGGCACCGAGTGGCACAAAGAGTGGGTCGACCATCATGTGCCCGGGCTGAACTTCTCGGTGGAGGATTTCGTTCATCCCGATCCGCACTACACCAGCTTGCCTGCTCTCGCGCCGGATATGGCGGAGCGCACGCAGATGTACTTCTCCCTCTACTTCGCCATGACCGGTATGCATGCTATGCATATGATCATCGGCATCGGCATCCTCATCGGCCTGCTGGTCAACGCGCGGATCGGTGCCTACACCACCGGCCACTACAACACCGTTGAAAATTTCGGCCTCTACTGGCACTTTGTCGATATTGTGTGGACGTTCCTGTTCCCGCTGCTCTACCTGATCAGTCGACATCAATAAGAGAAAGACGAATTATGTCAGAGCCTACCAAGCATCTTGACCCGGTTACGCCCGTCCCCGTGTACCTGGCGATCTACGCGATCCTGCTGATCGGCACGCTGATCTCGGTCGCGTCTTCCTACCTGAGGCTGGGCCCGGTGAACGTTGCCATCGTGCTGTTCATCGCCGTTGCCCAGGCGGTGCTGACGCTGCTCTACATGATGGAAGTCCGCCACAGCTCACGCGTGATGAAGATGACCATTGTCTCGGGCATCTTCACCCTGGCCGTCCTGTTCGTCATGTCGATGAGCGACTACATCAGCCGGGCATGGGGAGCGTGGTAGCCTTGGCGGCTGCGGCGAGCGCGTCCGTTGTCGGCGGCGTCGCAGCCTGAAGCACCACGGCAAACTGCTGTGCGATGGCTGCAATGTCTTCCGCGTGGTCTGTCCCGTTGATCATCCTGCGGGCTTTCACGTAATCCGGCTTGGTCGGATCAGAAAAGTACTGGCTTAAGCGCCTCCCGGTGAACCAGCCGTGCAGCATCCCGCCGGCGGCGATCCTGTAGGCGACCTCAGGATCGAGTGCGAGATCCGGGTTGTTGAGCAGGTCGACCCCGAGTAGCTGTCCTACATGCTGGTACAGCTCTCTGCCGGTAATCTGCACGTATCCGCGGCCGCGATACAGAAAGCCGTCGCCCTTCTGCGTATTTCCAAGCTGTGTCCCCAGCGGTGTGCCAGGCTCGTATTTGTCGAAGTACGAAAAGCTTCCCAACTCGTGGATGGGCGCAAAGGTGTTCGCCGTCTCCCACTTGAACGTGGCCAGCGCATAGGCGACCTGGGGAATGTTTTGCCAGGTTGCGGTGTCCGGGGCAAGATGTCCGAGTACGGTGTTTAGCCCCGCGGCCGGATTCGATGACGGTGCATAGAAGTGCTGCAAGCCTTGCTGAGTGAGCGCGCTTACATCAAAGCAGCAACTTGACATAGGTTCCTCCACGCCTCCAAACTGCCAAAATCAGCCTACACAACTAGACTCAAATTCAACGCAAGTCTCACCTTACCCGTGCTGCCACTTTGACGAACGAACAGCACTACAGCATCCATGGAGACAAAGTGACGTTCTCTGCCCTCGGGCGCGCCCGGCCTTTCATTCTGAGCCTGCTGCTTTTCTTTGCCACGCCCTCGCTGAGGGCGGAATCAGGCGACCAACTCAAGATCATCTTTGTCGACGTCGAGGGAGGGCAGGCCACTCTGTTTGTTACGCCAGCGCATGAATCGCTCCTGGTTGACACCGGCTGGCCTGACCGCGATGGACGTGACGCCGACCGCATCGTGGCCGCTGCGAAGAAGGCGGGTCTTACGCGGATCGACTATGTTCTGTTGACGCATTACCACGACGACCATGCCGGAGGGGTACCGCAGCTGGTTGCGCGCATCCCCGTGGGTACCTTCATTGATCATGGACCGAACCGCGAGTTTGATCACGGAGCGACCGAGCACGGCTATGCCGAATATCAAAGGGTTCTCGCAGCAGGCAAGTCTAAACATCTGGTCGCAACGCCGATGATGGTCCTGCCCATTCGAGGCATGCGCGTAGAAGTGATCAGCGCGGATGGCAACCTGATTACGACGCCCTTGCCGGGTGGTGGGCAAACGAATCCGGCTTGCGACACCACAGAAAAACGCCCTGCCGACCAAACCGAGAACGGTCGCTCGCTCGGTATTGAAATCACCTTCGGGGTGCTGAAGGTCCTTGATCTCGGCGACCTTACCTGGGACAAAGAAGTGCAGCTGATGTGTCCGACGAACAAGCTCGGGCGGGTGGATATCCTAGTGGTCTCGCATCACGGCTGGTACCAGAGTTCGTCTCCGGCGCTTGTCGACGCTATCAGCCCCCGCGTCGCGATCATGGACAATGGCGAGACTAAGGGAGGATCGGCTCCCACGTTCGACACCCTGAGCAAGGTGCCTGGGCTCGAGGCGCTGTGGCAGCTTCACTACTCGGCCGAGGCGGCCCTGAAGAATCGTCCTTTGGAGTACATCGCGAATCCCGCAGGAACAGACGGAGGCTACGGCATTGAGGTGGACGCCTCGCCATCCGGCAGCTTCACTGTACTGAACACCCGGACACAGCAGGCAAAGAAGTACCTCGCGCGGACGGACACGGCCACAAGCGCATCGAGAGCCGGACGATAAACGCTTTGCGGCGCCGGTCTGCATCCTAAGCGAACATGAGTGCCCAGAGCCAGCATGACTGACCCGCGCCCGGAGATCCTGCTGCCCCCAGCTACACGGCCTGGTGCTGCCGGGCCAGGTCTGCGCGCGCGCCTCAATGGGGGAGTGTTCTCGGACGAGGCGCTCAACCACCTCTCGCACGTCTTGGATGACTGTTTCCGCGTGCCCGGCACATCCATCCGCTTCGGTATCGACGGCATCATTGGACTGGTTCCTGGCCTCGGAGACGTGCTCGCCGGACTCGCATCGCTGCTGATCATCGTCGCGGCGTGGTTTCGCGGAGTTCCGGCGATCACGCTCACGCGTATGGTGGCCAACGTAGGCATCGGGGTTCTGGTGGGCGCGGTGCCTCTCTTCGGAGACATGTTCGATATCTTCTGGAAGGCGAACCGGCGCAACTACAAACTGCTAAACCGCCACATCGCCGAACCTCATCGCCACACCTGGCGCGACTGGGCCTTCCTGATGCTGCTGGGCGTCGTTGTCGTGTCGATCTTCATGACGCCGCTGCTGGTGGTGGCCTGGCTGATCGGGCTGCTCCTGCACGCCCGGTAAGGGCTCAGCTACAATCGAGGAGGTGTCGGGGCGTAGCGCAGCCTGGTAGCGCATCTGCTTTGGGAGCAGAGGGCCGGGGGTTCGAATCCCTCCGCCCCGACCATGTTGTTCCCTGGATCGTCCGAAAGACAGGTTCCTGACATTCGTTGATGTTTGGGGTTTTTCCAGCGAGTAAGTCGTCGTGCGGGCCTAACCGCTTTGGTTGACCAGCGTACCGGCGCCAACCACTTTGTTCCGGCCGCCTTCCTTGGCGGCGTAGAGCGCAAGATCGGCGATCTGGAGCAGGTCGCTGGCGAGCTCGGGGTCAGAGGGCACGCCTCCGGCGCGGAGCATCGCAGCGCCGGCGCTGATGGTGACGATCGAGTGAGCGGAGCCGATGTGTGGCAGGTTGAGCCCCCGGACGGCTTCGCATGCATTTTGCGCGACTTCCATCGCACCCTCTTCGTCTGTATTCGGCAGCAAGATGACAAACTCTTCGCCGCCGAAGCGCGCCGCTAGATCCTCGGCCCGGCGCAGCGAGCTGCGGAGCGCTCCTGCAACCTCGCGCAGA
The DNA here is from genome assembly GCA_964252445.1 of uncultured Acidobacteriaceae bacterium. Taxonomy (GTDB): domain Bacteria; phylum Acidobacteriota; class Terriglobia; order Terriglobales; family Acidobacteriaceae; genus EB88. The sequence continues at coordinate 27,529 of CAXUND010000011.1, forward strand.
CATGCATCTCCCGCAAGATGGCCGTAAGTATCGTTGTAAATCTTGAAGCAGTCCACGTCGATCATGATGAGAGCGAGCGGTGCGTCGAGCCCGGTGCGACGCGCCCGGCTGACCTCGCGCTCCAGCGTGTTGTCCAGCTGCCGCCGGTTAGCCAGGCCGGTCAGGTGGTCTTCTCCCGCTCGGCGCGCCAGCTGTTCGGTGACTTCTTCCAGGCGCTCCGTCTTTGAGAGCAGTGCCGTCTCCACAAGCTTGCGATCGTTGATGTCTTCAAGACTCCCGTACCAGCGAAGGATATGTCCGAGCACGTTGCGGCGAGGAAAGGCGCGAGAACGCATCCAGCGCCAACCGGCGCTTGCACAGGCCACCCGGAAGCTGCTGTCGAGTGGCTCGCCGGAGCAGATCGCCTGGTGAAACTCCGCCACGGCACGTTCGAGGTCGCCGGGATGGATGCAGCGATGCCAGCCTTCATTCAGATTCTGGTTGGGCGCGTTGCCGGTCAGCGCGTGCCACCGCGGGCTCATGGTCAGCAGCTCGCCGAGTGCATCGCAGGTCCAGGGGATATGCGGGTTGAGCTCTACGGTGTAGCGAAGGTCTTCCTCGCTCTCAGCGAGGCGGGCCTCGGCGCGGTTCCGTTCCGTGATGTCGAGAATGGCCAAGGAGATGCCGGCGATCTCGCCAGAGTCGTTCCAAACCGGCTGCGCGGTGCGCAGGAGGGTGCGCGGCTGGGGACGGTTGGTGAGCGAGCCGAGGGGCCCTGAAGCCGGCGCATTCGGTCGGCTGATCTCAGGGGCATTGTCGCTCGTGGTCTCCCACTCCACCCGTGCTTCGCTCGCAAGCGCGCGCTCCAGATGGCTCATCAGCTGCGGGGCCAATCGCGGAAGGCTCTGGCGCACGCTGCGGCCGATAAACGCCGACGGCGGCAATCCATGGAGCCGTGCAAAGTGGTCGTTAACCGTTACATATCGAAAATCGCGACCCAGGTAGCCCAGGCCGACCGGCGCGGCATGGAAGATCGACTCCAGGAGGTCCAGCCGCTGTTCCGCGGACAAGGCGTTCAGGCCCCCGCCCGCGCAAGCATGAACGGTTCGCTCGTCCTCACCCTGCTCTTCGTCCACATCCTGGTCGGGTGGCACATCCGCGGCCTGGGGCATGTGAAGCGCAAGCGAATGAGCGGCTTGAAGCAAGGCAGGCACCTGATCGGCAGCAACGGGCCGCCCATAGAGCCAGCCTTGGCTCATGGCGCAGCCCAGTCGCGACAGCGTGTCCGCCTGCTCCTGATCCTCCACTCCCTCGGCAACCGTCGTCACACCCAGCGAGATTCCCAGCCCGATGATGGCAGAGATGATCTTAGGAACCTCCGGGTCACTCCCCAGCGATGCCACGAAGCTGCGGTCGATCTTGATCTTGTCGAAGGGAAGCTGCTGCAGCCGGCTCAGCGAAGCATGGCCGACGCCAAAGTCGTCCATGACAATCAGCACACCCAGGGCCTTCAGTTCCGCCACCGTTTGGCGGACCAACTCGACCGGACCCAGCAGCGCCTGTTCAGTGATCTCGACCTCCAACCGCCGCAGCGCAAAGCCGTGTTCCTGGGCGATGCTGCGGATGCAGGAGGTCAGAGAGGGATCCTCGAGCTGCCGGGGCGCGATGTTGATGGCGAGCGTAAGGTGTCCGGGCCAGTCTGCTGCCGCGGCGCAGGCCTGGCTCAACAGCTGCCTGGTCAAACGAGTAAGCAGGCCCTCGGCATCGGCGATGGGGATGAACTCATCCGGCGGGATATGACCCACCTCCGGGTCATACCAGCGGGCGAGCATTTCAAAGCCGGAGATCCGGCGAGTGCGCAGATCGAGCAGCGGCTGAAACACCGGGGTGATCTGCGCGCACTCAATCGCCTGCCGCAGCATGCGCGAAAGGGTGCCGCCCTCGAAGCGAAGCAATGGCGTCCGGATCGGCGGCGTGGCCTGGTTTTGCCTGGTGCCGCCTGAGTCGGGCGCTCCGAAGGAACCCGCTAGAGCTGAGATAATACCCTCCGCTGCAGCCGGGTTCATCCGGCCCTGCTCCTCCTATATCGGCAGAATTTAAAACCAGCTAGCGGGTGCGCGAAACTTTTTTTAGCGGGCATGGCAGGACTCGGGCGGAGGATCAGGAAAATGCTTGTGTAGAAGAACATCGGCCGCGGCAGAAAGTCGATCGAGCCGAGGTGAACCTGCCGGAGCCCGACTATGTCGAGCAGCAGGCAAGGCGCGCCGAGGAGAAAGAAGTTGCGCAGGACGTTGGGGGCGTCAATCCCGTAATCGGCTTTGTCGCTTGGAGCAGGCATCATGCACCTCGAATGGACTTCCCGCTTGCGTTCACTGCACGACGCTGTATCCAAAGTATGCGGAACCCGCCTGCGGGCGAAGTGTAGGTTGTCATACCCTATCCATGACGGGTGTCAGGCGCAGGATCGTGCGGTACAAGGAACGACAGGGCTGCCCATGACAACTACGCGGTTTTCCAGCCTTCGAGCGGCCTAATGAGCCTGACGGGCCTGCCGCGCGAGATATCGCCGATCGAGAGCCTCACGAAGCATCGTCTTGATGACGGCCTGCCGACTGACGTTCAGCGTCTCGGCCTCACGGTCCAATTCCTTGAGCATCGGTGGCGTGAAATCTACGTTCACTCGGTGGACTGGCCTGATAACGGCGAACTTATTCGTAAAGTGCGCTGAGATGTCTTGCCCTTTATCCGCCAGCTTGGCAATCTCCTCAGCATCAATCGGTTTCCTGGATGTTTTCGGCATACGCTCTCCTTTCCTCTTTCGTTGCCTTCCACAAAGTCACAAGGTGATAGAACTCGCTATCGGCATCCTGCCGGACCTCATAGATCACGCTGTACAGCGTGCCGCTTACCCACCCTATGGCACGGAACTGCTCGGGATCATCGGAACGTCGGTCAATGATGTGTTCCCATTCCAAAAGCGCCTGCACTTCCTCAAAGCCGATACCCCGCTCGGGATTTGCTCTAAGCCGTTTGCTCTTTCTCGGGAAGTCAAAACGCATACGTATCACGGCTATACCGCTCTGTTCACACTTTCCTATTCACTGAATCGGTTTGTTCAGGCCGCAGGGTGGACCGGGCTATGCAGAAGCTTCGCCATGAGAATGGGGATGCAAGCCGCCCCCGCAGCGGCTATTAAACAAGAGGATTTCGGGCTGGACTTTTGCAAGAATTCATCGGAGGTGAAAACGTATGCGTGGATACAAGAGCATCATTCAAGAGGCGGAATTGCTGGCCATGTCGCCGGAGGCTGTAGCCGAACTCTTGAAAAAGCGAGCCAAGCAGTCGATCGACGAGTTTGACAACGACCCGGTTGACGAGGAGGCTGAGGAGGCCCTGCGCGGCCGCTCCATTCCGTTGATCGACCTTTCTCTGGCGCGATATGCGCGGTACATAGAGACCCTGAGACCGATATTCCAAAGCTCACAGCCGTGCGGTGCACTTAGGCTCGCCATCCTTTCAAACACAGCGCAGACTGAGAACGTATATAGCCCGTTCCCCGCCGGGCTGTTCGGCGAGCGGAAGCAAGAAGGTCAGGAGCAAATAGCCGCGTGGCTCGCTCAGGCCCCGAGGGAAGAGTTGCAGGCACTCTTTGAGAACCCTAGGATCAATGATGATTTTCTGAGTGGCTTACTGGAACGCTCCAAGCCTTGGGACGCTGTCCCCGACGAGGTGCTTTTGACAATTGTGGCAATCTTGGGTCGCAATGAGAGGATGTGGACACCCAGGGAAGACTTCATCGATGGCTTCTCCCATACCAAATACCATGCGGTGTTCAATTCGGCATGGAAGCTAGCCGAAAACGTTGAACCCAGCGAACGCTGGGCTAGAGCACTGTACAACCTCTATGACCGACTGGAGCCCCATGCATTCTCCATCGATGAGCCACTGAGACTAGCTGATCGTTGGCGTCCAGAACCATCCAACTCCAAGTTGGCTGAGAAAGAGGTGAAGGACAATGCGCGTGGATTCTTATCTGATTATCAAGTTGTTCGAAGGGGCCTGGCAAAGCTCGCACTGCGCGGGAACCCCAGCCTGTTGCCCAGATTGTTGGCTAGCGACGATCCGAGCTTTCGCGCTGCAGCATATGCTGACGGGCGCCTGACACCTAAGCAGTTGTTAGCCGCCTACGAACGGGAGGGGAAACTCGTTTTCAACCAAACGGTGCGGAACCGCAACCCGTGGCTTTGGCGCACAGCGGCCGGAAGGGAAGCGTTGGGGAAGGTGGCGCAGGGTAAGCACTCGGAGGATTGGTCTTGGTCGCTCTACAAGAACATTTGGGCGAATATGGCCAAAGAACATCCAGACTGGTTCAAGGATTGAATCATGGCGAAAAAGCGTGTTTTCCTGGATGAGTGTTGCGGAGAGAATGACCTAAGAACTTGTTTTCCCGCGAAGGCGCACGTTTATATCGCGGCTGATTTCGGCGTCCGTGGCAAGGAAGACCCCAGAGTGATTGACGAAGCTATTAAGCGCGGCTGCCTCATCGTTACTGTGAACAAGGATTTCGTTGAGTATTACAGGGACCACGCTAGGCGCAAGGGCAAGAACAGTACTTATTTCTATGGACTGATCTTCCTCAAGCCGAGCAAGATCAAGACCAGGCGCGAACAGTTGCAGTCCGCTCTTAAAGAAATCTCGTGGGGCGAGACGAGGGACCACGACGACCTGATTTTCGTGTCGGCAGAGGGCAAAACCCGACACGAGCGGCTGTGCCATCCCAAATGCGCGGCTGCGTTTCCCGTCGAACAAAGCGAATGGACTTGATCCGGTCGCTACTGCGGCTTACCGATATTCTTCGGCGGCGGTGGCGGCTTGGGCGCCACCGCTTTCTCCGGCGCGGGTGGACTCTGCGGCTCGGGCAGCCTTCCTGGCGTAGGCCGCTTTCCATCATGTACCCACGTCGTCAGCTCGTCGAAGGCGATGGCGGCTTGGTCCGCGGTGATGTTGCAGTGGCCGTCGCGGTCGACATATTGCTGCACGAACAGCTCGCCGCGGCCCATGCGGGTGATCAGCTCGTCGTACCAGGCGGCGGTCGAGGCCGGCACCAGCGGGTCGTAGATGGTGTGCACGGCGAGCAGCTTGCGGGCGAGATTGCCGACCGGCGTCGCGTGCGCGGAGACGTAGCCGAGCGCCGCCGGCTCGGCTGCGTAGCGCCGGACTTTCTCGTTCAATGTGGCGTCATCAGTGGTGCCGGTGTAGATCAGGTTGCGGTTGTCGAAAGGATTGCCGCCGGCCTTTAGCCGCAGATCCTTGATCACGAAGGTATTGAAGACCAGCACGTCCGCGAGACCGCGATTAGTGTGGATGTCCGCGAGCGAGCGAAGCAGCGCGGCCTCGGGCGGATGGGCATCCAGCAGCTTTTCAATCGCCGCCGATGTCGCCGGATCATTCATCTGAAAGTTGTCGGGGATGTGATCGACGTCCGGCAGCGTGTTTGGAAAGAACGCGTCGAAGGCCACGCGGTTGGCAAAGGCGCGCTGCATGACCAGGTCAGCCGGGGCCAGCACGCCGCACATGGCCAGGCCTCCGGCGTAATCTTTCGGGTGCTGCTCGAGCGTCAGCAGTGTCAGCAGCCCGCCCATCGACTGCCCCATCAGATAGGTCTCGCGCGGTGCGCCATAGTGCGCGATGAAGTACTGGCGCAGCGCGTCCGTCTCCCCCATCGCATTGGCGACTGCCCATCCGCCGACCGAGTAGCCGCTCTGGGCAACGGCGTAGCCGCGGCCAAGAATCGGCTGCAGCAGGCGTGGAGGCGGGTTAGGCTGCTGCGTCGTGGCGTTCGGCTGGTAGGTCTGCGGGGTCTGCTGGTACCCGTGGTAGTAGAGCACCAGGGAGTGGTTCCAGTTCTCGGGGACATCGATGCGAAAACTGGCGTTGTTGAGCGTGCCTTCCTCGGTGTGGACTCCGGGCGTGGGGGGAGCCAGGAGTCTAGCCGCGGGCGAGGCGCCCAGTCGGGGAGCAGCGACGCTGGGAGCGGCGGCAGGATCTTTCGGCTTGGCCGCAGGCTGACCGGAGGGGCTACCGACCTGGCTGTGCAGAGGGAGCGAATCCGGCAGCAGGCAGATCAGGATCAAGGCGGCAATGGAGCGCATGGGAGCCAAAGCACTTGGATGCTGGATGAGCCGTTCTGTGAGTCGACAGCAGGTCTTTCAAGTTCCTCGGTGCGCTCAGGATGGCAGCACCTTTGCCATTACCGAATGGGTGCTTTTGCTCTACTCATAAGCAAGCGCATCAATCGGGTCCTTGCCCGCTGCTTTGAGCGCCGGGTACACGGCGCCCAGCAGCGCGCCGACAAACGCGATGACCACGCCTCGCGTCATCCATGCGGCCGAAATGATGAAGGGCAGCGTCGGGAAGCGCTCGCTCAGGCCGAACTTGATCACCATGGTGAGGGCGATCCCGAGCAGGATGCCGACGACGGTGACCAGCGCCGTCTCCCGCAGAACTGTATTGACGATGTAGCCCTTCGAGGCGCCGAGCGACTTGAGGATGCCGATCTCCCGCGTGCGCTCCATGACTGCCGTGTACATGGACTGGAAGATGACCAGAAATCCGACCGTCACTGCGATGCCGATGATCGAATTCATGAACGGGGTGAAGCCGGGAAGATGCTCAGGGGTCATCAGGGACATCCACTGGTCGACCGTCTCCGTCTCATATTTTTCCAGGCCGGCTGTGGCGGCGATCTCCTGCTTGATCAGCTCCTGATTGGCTTTGTTGTCGCTGCGCAGGTAGAAGAGCGACGCATTGTTCTCATTGCCGAGCAGGCCGCCGAGGGTGCGGATAGGGATAAATTTCCGTCCGCCCTTGCCGTGCTCGACGATGCCGCAGATCCGAAAGGGATGGCCCTTGACCTGAAGGATCTCGCCGACTTTGTGGCCCTGGTCGGAGCGGGCGAAGTAGTCGTCGATGATAACATCGTTCGGGCCTTGAAAAGGGGTGCCGGTGATGAAAACGAACGGCTTCAGAGCATTGTAGGTCTCGTAGTCGATGCCCCAGATGGTCTCGATCGATCCCAGGGTGCTGAGATCGGTAATCACCGCCGCGGCCACGGCTACGTGCGGCAGCTTTCCCAGCACCGTGGCAATTTTCGCCGGCACCGGCGCGCCGCCCACCGCGGACATAAAGCTCGAGTTCGGCGGACGCACGATGATGTCCGCGCCGATGCCACCCGTCTCATTCTGCGCATTCGAGACCTGGCCGATCATGATGCCCACGATCGAGAGGATCATCACGATCTCGACCGCAACCGCGAGCATGGTGATGACCGTGCGCATGGGCCGGTACAGCAGGTTGCCGAGGACAAGCTTGTTCATGATTTCCAGTCTGAAGAGACAACCAGGCACGGGAGGGCTGCACAGGAAGTGTAGCAAAGCGAGGCAGAGATCCTGATCTTGGCGCCGCATCCTACCCAGCGGTATCAGCAAAGCCCATTTCGGAACTAGCACCAGCCCGTGTGCAGAAAAACGGCCACTCTGTTATTTAAGTTATGTTAAAGCCTTTGACGTGAACAGATCGGTGATTCTAAGGTAAGGCAGTATTCCGAGCACCGCCCAGGAAGTCAGCCATGGGACATTTCGGCGAAGAGTTGCGTAGAGAGCGAGAGTCGCGCGGCATCGCACTCGAAACCATCACGGGTGTGACCAAGATCAGCAGCCGACATCTGGTCTCGCTCGAAGAAGGACACTTCGAAGCACTACCCGGAGGAGTACTCAGCAAAGGGATCGTGCGAGGGTATGCACGTGTTGTAGGCCTCGATGAAGAGGATTGCCTTCGCCGCTACATCGAGCAGTGCGAGCACATAGGGCTGAAGAAGGAAGATGAGTCCGGCTGGACGGCTTTTGCGGCCAATGTAGGCCGGAATCGAAAAGGGGACTTCGGGCAGCCGACGCGGCTGCAGTGGGCAGGCGTTGCCTTGCTGCTCACGCTCCTCGCGATGTTCGGCTGGTACGTCGCGCATTTTGTGCAGGAACGTGTCTCGTCCGCGCGCATCACGCCCCCGTCACTGGTCTGCGCCCTGGTCCTCACGGGAAGGGTATTGCAGATCGAACCGTCTGCGACGGCGCTTGCAGTTGATCTCAACTGACGGGCTCCTGACGTCTGTCGATCCGGGTCGCTCCCCTTGTCTCGCTTGATCTACTTGCCCGGAATCTCAACTGTGCGGCATTTGGAACCTCGCTGGATCGCGGTTGTCTGTTCGCTGGCGATGCTGTTAGCGCTGGTCGCGGCCTGCTGGCGAGCCTCGAGACGCTGCCGTCGCCCTGTCCTGCTGTGGGGCGTAGGCATTTACTACATGCTGCTGCTGTCGGTCCTGGTATACGGATTCAGCACAAGCCGCCGATTTGAGACAGCCCTGGGCCAGCTGACGCTGCTCACCTTCCCCTTCAGTATCGCCACCGATCACACCCTCTATCAGGAAGGATTTGGTTCGCTCCGGGAGATCATGTACAACTTCGTACGCTACGTCCTGGTGTACGGAGGCCTCGATGGCGCCATTCTCTCGGGCTTCTTCTGGCTCGTAGGCGCACCTCGGGCTCGCTCCGCAGCGCCGCCTCCTCGCCACTAGCCTCACGCGTCTGGCTTCCCATTCCATCGCCCGGATCGCCGCCTGGTTGAGGGAGACGACCGCCGGGCATTTCAGCTTTGCCCCGCTCGCAGCCGATCTAGTAGCATCGCTGGATGTGCTGGAGTACCGGCCCTGACGAGGAATACTACCGGAGGAGTTCTATTGTCCGCACGCGATAAGTTTTTGTTTACCTCGGAATCGGTGACCGAGGGTCACCCTGACAAGATTGCCGACCAGATCTCTGACGCCATCCTTGATGCCTGCCTGGAGCAGGATCCGTACAGCCGGGTCGCATGCGAGACCTTGACCGCAACCGGTTTGGTGGTGATCGCGGGCGAAATCACCACAAAAGCGTATGTGGATTTTCAGTCGCTGGTGCGCGGCGTCGTCGCCGCCATCGGCTACGATAACGCGCTCTACGGCTTCGACTCGAACACCTGCGCCGTCATCTCCTCGATCAACAAGCAGTCCGGTGACATTGCGCAAGGAGTGGACACGGGCGGCGCGGGCGACCAGGGCATGATGTTCGGCTACGCCACGGATGAGACCGAGGAGCTGATGCCCACCCCGATCTCGCTTGCACACAAGCTATCGCGCCGGCTGACGGAGGTCCGCAAGAACGGCACCTTCGCCTACCTGCGTCCCGACGGCAAGAGTCAGGTGACCGTCGAGTACGATGCCAACAACCAGCCCGTTCGGGTGGACGCTGTTGTCATCTCCACCCAGCACTCGGAGACTGTCACCACCGAGCAGCTCCGCTCCGACATTCTTAAGCGCGTCATCCAGGTGGTGATCCCGGCCCACCTGCTCGATGAGAATACCAAGTACCACATCAATCCCACAGGGAGGTTCGTCATTGGCGGCCCCATGGGTGACACCGGTCTCACTGGGCGCAAGATCATTGTGGACACCTACGGGGGGATGGGTCGGCATGGCGGTGGCGCCTTCTCCGGCAAGGATCCGACGAAGGTCGACCGCTCGGCTGCGTACATGGCGCGCTACATCGCGAAAAACATTGTTGCCGCCGGCCTGGCCTCGCGCTGCGAAGTACAGCTGGCCTACGCGATCGGCGTGGCCGAGCCAGTAAGTGTGCTGGTTGACACGTTTGGTACGGGAACCATCGAGTCCGGCGAGTTGCAGCAGTTGGTCCGGGCGAACTTCCAGTTGACGCCTCGCGGCATCATGGAGAGCCTCGATCTGCTCCGCCCGATCTACCGCAAGACTGCCGCCTACGGGCACTTCGGCCGGACGGATGCGGAGTTCACCTGGGAGCGGACAGATAAGGCAGAGGCGCTCAAGGAGCAGGCCGCCGCAAAGGAAGTGGTGGCGGTCAAGTAAGGCAGACTGGCGTCGTAACGTCGTAACCGAAGGGCCGGCATATGCCGGCCCTTTCCTTTGCCGAAGCAAAGACGAGCCGCCTGAATCCATCCATCGCAGACGAACCAAATCGTGCATTCTTGTCTTGCATTCACCCCGCAAAAGGCCTGGTGCATCGAAGCTCCTATACTGCGAAGAAGAACAGTTTTGAGAAGCCTTTGAGGGAGGTCTCCTATGGCGGAGGAGCACAAACCGGAAGGCCTGCGCGTCAGCCGCAGGTCGTTCCTGGGCCAGTTGGGCGCGGCGGGTGTAGTTGCCACCACGGGCCGGCCCATGGGAGCTGTTGCCGAGGCTCCGGTCGCGCCGGTTCCAGCCGAAGCTCCGGCCGAGGCGGTTAACGGCGCTATTCCGGTCACCCTGCGCGTTAACGGCAAGGATGTGAGCCTGCGGCTGGATCCGCGCACCTCTCTGCTGGACACGCTTCGCGAACACGTCTATCTCACCGGCACCAAGAAGGGCTGCGACCACGGCCAGTGCGGTGCGTGCACGGTGCATGTCAACGGCCGGCGAGTGAACTCCTGCCTGACGCTCGCGATTATGCATGAGGGGGACGTGATCACGACGATTGAAGGCCTCGGCACGCCGGACAGGAATGGCGGGACGGGCGGGCTGCACCCGATGCAGGCTGCTTTTATCGAGCACGATGGTTACCAGTGCGGCTACTGCACCTCCGGACAGATCATGTCAGCCGTGGCGCTGCTGAAGGAACCCTGCGGCCCCGCGGATGCCGATGTGCAGGAGTTGATGTCTGGAAACATCTGCCGCTGCGGCGCCTACCCGAACATCGTCGCTGCCGTGCAGCAGGTGCGGCAGCAGCAGTCAGGCAAACAGGCCTGAGATTAAAGTCCTCATACGAGGGGTCACGCGAGCAGGGTGTCATCCTCGATGCGGCATGGACCTTCGGTTCGCCCTTCGCGACCGGTGGCAAATAGCAAGGTCAACCGCAGGTTCTTCGCTGCGCTCAGCAAAACACCGCGGTTTGTAGGGAGTGTTCCATGGAAGCATTCGACTTTGTAAAGGCGCAGACCGTCGCGCAAGCCAGCGCGGCAGGCGCCAGATCGCCGACCGCCCAGCAGGGCGCGCAGGTGCGCTACGTCGCGGGCGGCACGACGCTGATCGACTTGATGAAGCTCAACGTCGAGCGGCCAAAGACCCTCGTGGACATCCACCTGCTCCCGCTGGACAAGATCGAAAAGCTTCCGGATGGCGGGCTCAAGATCGGAGCAATGGTACGTAACTCCGACCTCGCGCATGATCCAGCTGTGGCCCAGGGCTATGCGGTTCTTTCGCAGGCGCTGCTCTCCGGCGCCTCCGCACAGTTGCGCAACATGGCCACCACCAGCGGCAACCTCCTGCAGCGGACACGTTGTCTTTACTTCCGCAACACGGCGATGCCCTGCAATAAGCGCGAGCCCGGTACGGGCTGCTCGGCCATCGACGGCGAGAACCGCAACCTGGCGATTTTGGGCACCAGCGAGTTTTGCATCGCAAGCAATCCTTCCGACATGAACGTGGCGATGACCGCGCTCGAGGCGACCATCCACATCACCGGCGCCAAAGGCGACCGCGCCGTGCCGGTCGGCGAGTTCTTTTTGCTGCCCGGCAAGACGCCCGAGCGCGAAACAGTGCTGGACCCGGGTGATCTGATCACCCACGTGACTCTTCCCGCGCTCAAGCCCGGAACCCGCCAGCTCTACTTGAAGTTGCGTGATCGCGCCTCCTACGAGTTCGCGCTGGCCTCCGCGGCGGTCGTCGCTGAGATCGATGGCGATCGCTTCGGACGGGTCCGCGTCGCGCTCGGCGGCGTTGGCACCAAGCCCTGGCGTGCGCACGAGGCAGAGACGGTGCTTGAGGGCAAGCGGATCGATCGTGCGACCTTTCGTAAAGCGGCGGAAGCAGCTCTGGCGCACGCCAAGCCGCAGTCCCGAAATGGCTTCAAGGTGGAGCTCGCGAAGCGCTGCCTGACGCACGCGCTCTCCACCGCCGCACAAACAGCCTAGATCGCAAGCGAAGGATTGGAAAAGATGTCACGATTCGATGGAACACGAGTGTTGGCGGCAGTGGCTCCGCCGAGGACCGGAGGCGGGCTCCCGCGCGTGGACGCGCCGCTGAAGGTCAGCGGGACAGCGATGTACAGCTCCGACTATCACTTTCCCGGCATGCTGTACGCGGTGCCGGTAGGCGCGACCATCGCCAGGGGTCAGATCGCCTCGCTTGACGTTTCCGTGGCCGAAAAGATGCCGGGGGTCAAGGCAGTCTACCATCGCAACAACATCGGGCCGCTCTTCCGCACCATCCCTGCATCCGGCTTTGCTGCCTACATGGATGAGCGCCGGCCGCCTTTTGAAGATGACACGATTCGCTACTACGGGCAGTATGTAGCAGCCGTGGTTGCACAAACATTCGAGCAGGCTATGGCTGCCGCTTCGGCGGTAAAAGCGAGCTACAAGGCGGAGCCGCCCGACGTTCGGGAGCAGCTTGAGTTCGAGCCGGAAAAGTCTGAGCTGAAGGCCAAAAAGGACGAGCAGCGGGGCGATCCTGACCAGGTGTTTGCCGCCGCCTCTATCAAGGTCGATCAGATGTACCGCACTCCGGTTGAGACCCACAACCCGATCGAGCTGCATGCGAGCCTGGCGGTATGGGACGGCCAGTCCTTCACTCTGTACGAGACGACCCAGGCGGTCGGCAATCACCGCGAGGTGATGGCCCAGATGCTGGGTGTGCCGCTTGAGAATGTGCGCGTGGTCTCGCGCTTCCTCGGGTCCGGCTTCGGGGGTAAGCTGTGGCCCTGGACCCACTGCATGATCGCAGCCTGCGCTGCACGCAACCTAAATAGCCCGGTTAAGCTCGTCGTCACCCGGCAGCAGATGTTCCAAACCGTCGGGCACCGGCCCAACACGCAACAGCGCGTGCGTCTGAGCGCAAGCGCAGACGGCAAACTGACCTCCTTTATTCATGAGTCGCTGAACCACACCTCGATTCTGGACAAGTACGAGGAAGGCTGCACGGAGGCGACTCCCTACCAGTACAGCGTGCCCAACCTGCGGATGAAGACCGACGTGGTTCGGCGCAACGTGGGTACGCCGACCTCAATGCGTGGACCCGGCGCCGTACCCGGCTTGTTCGCAACTGAGTCCGCGATGGACGAGCTTGCTGTCGCGCTTAAGCTGGATCCAGTCGAGTTCCGCATTAAAAACGAGCCGACGATGGACGAAGGATTGAAGCTGCCTTTCTCCTCGCGTCATATTGTCGAGTGCTACAAGGTGGGCGCGGAGAAGTTTGGCTGGTCGCGTCGCACGCCCGAAGTGGGCTCGATGAAGAAGGATGGCATGACCCTGGGCTGGGGCATGGCAGGCTGCTCGTGGATCGCGGAACGCTCGCAGTCGGAAGCTACGGTTGAGCTTCGCCGCGACGGCACCGCCCGCGTCTCCTGCGGTACCCAGGACATCGGGACGGGGACGTACACCGTTCTCGCGCAGGTCGTCTCCGAGAAGATCGGAGTCCCGCCCAGCCGGATCGAGGTCGTACTCGGCGATACCGCGCTCGGCTCCGGGCCTATCTCCGGAGGCTCGTGGGCTACAGCCTCCGTCATCCCTTCGGTGCTCGAAGCCACCAAGAAGGCGACCGACCTGGCGCTGGGAATCGCGGTCTTGAACCCGGCCGGTGTCGAAGCTCCGAAGGCCGGTCCTTTCTCCGGCAAGAAGGCAGAGGAACTCGAGTTCTCCGCGGGCCGGATCCACCTGAAGGGCAACGCTCCTGAGAGCGGCGTTCCCTTTGAACAGGTGCTGCGCGAGGCCAACATACAGGCCGCCTCCGGCCAGGGCAAGTCACAGGGGACCCTGGGCATGCCCGGGAAGAAGTTTTCCATGCACTCTTTCGGCGCTCAGTTTGCCGAGGTCACCTGGCAGCCGGAGATCGCGCGCCTGCGGGTGAGCCGCGTGGTCACCGTGATCGACGCCGGGCGCATCCTCAACCCCAAGCCGGGCCGTAACCAGATTGAAGGAGCGGTGGTGATGGGCGTGGGCATGGCCCTGTTTGAGGAGACCAACTACGACGCGCGCAATGGCGCTCCCATCAACGCCAATCTCGCCGACTATATCGTCGCCACGCACGCAGACTGCCCCTCGATCGACGTGACCTTCCTCGATTACCCGGACCTGGTGCTCAACGACCTTGGGGCTCGCGGCATCGGCGAAATTGGCCTCGCCGGCATTGCCGCCGCCATCACCTCGGCCGTCTATCACGCGACCGGCGTGCGGGTGCGGAACCTGCCAGTGAAGATTGAAGACCTGCTGATGGCGTAAGCAGCTTCCCCATCTGGCGTAACCAGGCAAAGGGTGTGCCGAGCCGCCCACGAGGCGCGGCCCGGCCATGAACTGCAGTTTGACTCCATGGTGGAGCAGGGAGTGTCCAAGGCTCGTGCCCTGTACGCGTTCAATTCGACCAACGTCGAGGGTTGGGGGCTCTACTCTGAGTACCTCATAAAACCCTATATGACTCCGGAGGGGCAGCTGGTTTCACTTGATTACCGTCTTCATCGCGCAGCTCGCGCCTTCCTCGATCCTGAGTTGCAGGCAGGCAAGGTTACTCCTGCGGAAGCCAAGGCGCTGCTGATGCACGAGGTGGGGCAGTCCGACCTTTGCGCAGTCGGAGGTGGAGCGCTACACGTTCAAATCGCCCGGACAGGCCAACAGCAACTTTTACGGCTACACCAGGCTGATCGCGCTGCGGAAGGACACGGAGCAGGCGCTGGGAGCGAAGTTCAACCAGCAGCACTTCCACGACTTCATCCTGAGCCAGGGCCTGCTGCCACCAGACCTGATGCGCAAGGCGGTGATGGAGAGCTTTGTGCCTCACGAACTCGGATCCTGACCAAACCGCTTTGATGCTCGTCCGGAAAGGGCTGCAGCATCATTCTCCGAAACTTAGGTAACTCATGGGACTCCGGCACCCTGTCACTCGTGTTATCTCATGGAAAGAGTGTCAAACCACTCACCTGCGCTGCAAGGAGCGTGATGGTAGGAACGGCTGGCCCAGGCATTCTGAAGGTCTCGCGAATGCCTCCGGTCAGGCGACTGGTGAGAGTGATGCTGGGTCTCGCCTTTCTCTCGCTGGTCGCTTCGCTGCTGAGCGCCGAAAGCAACAGTCATGGAGGCGTTTCGGTCATCTGGCTCTCCAATGGCCTGCTGATCGGCGTCCTGTTGTGCACAGAACGCAGGGAGTGGCCAGTCTTTGTTGCCCTGGGCTACGCGGTCGATCTCTCGATCAACCTGGTCATGCATGCGGGCCTGGTGTACGGAGCGTTCCTCAGCACCTTCAACATGATTGAAGTCGTACTCGGCGCGACGCTGATGTTCCGCGCGGTTGCGCCCTCGCCTGATTTCACTGAGGTTCGACAATTCCGCAGCCTTCTGTTGTACGGTGTTCTTTTCGCGCCTCTTGTGGCATCACTCCTGGCGTCGTTGTACCTGCGTCTGGCGCTCGGAAGTCCCTTCGCCCAAACCTGGCAGTTCTGGTTTGCGGCCGATGTGCTCGGTGTCGCCACCGTCACCCCGCTTTATCTGTCCTACCACTACCGCCGACGATTCTCGGCTCGCTCGGGTGTCGAAATCGCCTTGCTCCTGGGAGCGCTCGCCCTGGTGACGCTGGTAGTCTTCTGGCTCACCGCCGTGCCCATGCTCTGGGTAGTGCTTCTCTTCCTGGTCATGCTTGGATTACGTCTAGGGTTCACCGGCGCGGCGCTCGGGCTGCTGATGGTTTCGCTAATCGGCGGATTCTTCACCGTAATCGGTGACGGACCCATCGCACTGTCCACCAGCATCAGCCTGAGCGGCAAGATTCTGCTCTTCCAGTGCTTTGTGGGAACCTCCATGTTGGCACTTTACGCCACTGAGGTAGGCCGCGCCCGCAGCACCCGCATGCGCCTGAAGCTTGAAGCCAGCGAGACCCGCTTCCGCCTTCTCGCGGAGGCCTCTCGGGACGCCATTGTTCTTGCCGATCTCGCGGGTGCGCGCCAATACGTTTCTCCGGCGATGACCGAGCTGCTCGGATGGACTGAAGAAGAGCTCAAGGCGCAGAATCCCTCCGAGATCGTCCATCCTGACGATCTGCCGCGCCTGTCCAAGCTGTTTGCGGATTGTCACAATGGCGAGGAGAACCTCAGCTCGTTTTCCTACCGGAGCAGGAAGCGCGATGGAAGCTACCTTTGGGTGGAGGTGAATGTTCGGCTCTTCCGCGACCAGGAGTCCGGCGAGCCTGCGGGGTTTGTCTACGTGCTGCGCGACATCTCCGAGCGCAAGGCGGCCGAGGAGGAGATGAAGAAGGCCTACCTGCTTGCCCAGACGCAAGCAATGGTCGATGGCCTTACTGCGGTCCCCAATCGCAGGCTTCTGGATGAGACCTTGCAGCACGAGTGGCTGCGCGGCATACGCGACCATACTCCACTCTCGGTGCTGCTGATCGATGTGGACTTCTTTAAAAGCTTCAACGATCTTTACGGGCACCTTGCCGGGGACGCATGCCTGCAGCAGATTGCGAAGACCATTCAGCAGGTGCTGAAGCGTCCTCAGGATCTGCTGGCGCGATACGGAGGTGAGGAGTTTGCCGTGGTGTTGCCTAACACTCCTGCTAAAGGAGCCGAGCTGATCGCCGAGCGTTGCCGCTGGGTGGTGGAGCAATGCGGGGTCGCGCATGAGGGGAGCCCACATAAGGTGGCTACCGTGAGCGTGGGCTGTGCGACCATGATCCCCTCGGTGCGCTCGGAGATCAGTGTCCTCATGCGCATGGCGGATGCGGCATTATACCAGGCAAAATCGGACGGCAGAAACCGTCTACAGGTCGCCGATGAAGCTTCTTCCATCATGGAGGTTTAGGCAGGTGTCAAGGGTAAAGAAGCCGGGCGTCCCATCCGGACTCTTTCCGCGTAAACAGAACGCGGTCGTGCAGACGGTCGGGCCCGTCGAGCCAGAACTCGATGTGCTGAGGATGAATGCGGAAGCCTCGCCAGTACTCCGGTCTCGGAATCTCGCCGGGGAACTTCAGATCCAGCTCTTGCACCCGCTCTACGAGGGTGGCCCGGTCGGCCAGCACGCGACTCTGCAGAGAGGCTGCGGCTCCGAGCTGGCTTCTCCGCGAACGGCTATGAAAGTAGTCGTCGACTTCGTGAGCATCCATGTCGGTTACCGAGCCCTCGACCCGAACCTGCCGGCGCAGGCTCTTCCAGTGGAAGCAGAGCGCGGCGCGCGGATTGGCGGCAAGCTGCTCCCCTTTACGGCTCTCGGCGTTTGAGAAGAAGCAGAATCCGTGTTCGTCGACGCGCTTGACCAGCACCATCCGGACACTTGGATCGCCACCGCCAGAGCAGGTAGCCAGTGCCGCTGCATTCGGGTCATTCGGCTCTGTTTCTTCGGCCTCCGCAAGCCATTGCGCAAAAATGGCAATCGGGTTGGTAGAACTTAAAAGTCGCAGCGGCGTTGTTGTATCCATCGTGTGGACAATGGGATGCGGCCTGAAGGGTGCATAGTCGGGCTGATGGAGCTGCTCGCCCGGTGAAAGGGTCCGCGACAAAATCAAGCTGTGGCAATGCGCGGGTCAAGCTGTAGAATTGCCGCGATTCGGCAGAAGGCTATTGGCCCGGCCGTTGTTCCGAGTCATTTGCGGGGGCGCGGCAGAAAGCCAGGTCATTTCAGCATGTCAAAGAGGAAAGCGACGAGCGAGTTGGTTCACAAGGAAGCCAGGGAAGCCAAATCATGCGGCCGCCGGCGCAAAGTCGGGAGCCAGCGTCGATAAGATCCGCGATATTTTTTCGGAACGCAGATCAAGAATTACGAAGCCCGCTTCGCCCGGCTGGAGGAGTTGTTCGTGGGTCTGGCCGAGCGCATGCTTGCCGCAAAGGTATCCGATGGCTGAAGTCGATAGACAGTCCGGCCGGACCGTAAGCCCTGACGCGCGCCCCCATGCGCGGCAGGATGCACCCGCCCTGCTGCTTTCAGCGCTCCAGTTCGCCGTATTCGAGCGCCGCAGCTCCGGGCAGTTCGACGCGCTCAACCAGGACCCGGACTGGTTCCTCCGCCTGGCGGGCGTGGACCTCGCCGAGAACGTTCCGCTGACCGAATATTTTCCCGCGCTCGAAGGATTTCTCCCCATCGCCGAGAAGTTTTGGGAAGCGCCGTCAGCCGAGCGTCTACAGTCTGACTTCTGGACCGAGACAGACGCGGAGGGGGTGAACTACCACCTGGTGGCTCATGCCATGTCTTCCTGCGGCAGATGCTTTCTCGCGATCGAGCGCGCCGACGCTACCTACAACGAGCACCAGCAGCTGCAGCTGTACGCTCGCGAGATGGTCATGCAGTACGAGACCATCGCGCGGTTGAACCGTGAGGTGGAGCGGGCGACTCAGGCCAAAAGCGACTTTCTCGCATCCATGAGCCATGAGATTCGAACCCCGCTGAACGCCATCCTCGGCATGGCAGACCTGCTGGCTGAGTCGAGCCTGTCTCCGGAGCAGCGCCGCTATGTTGAGGTATTTCAGCGCGCAGGAGCCAATCTGCTGGGGCTGATCAACGACATCCTGGATCTGTCGAAGGTAGAAGCCGGGCACATGGAGCTGGAGGCAGCCGATTTTGAACTTGCGGAGGTCATCAGCCGCGTGCTCGAGCTGAGCCGCGTGCGAGCCAACGACAAGGGCCTCGTGGTCGGCTCTTCGATCGCCGCCGACCTCCCCCGCATGTTGATCGGCGACCCGCTGCGCCTGCGCCAGATCCTGCTGAACCTGCTTGGCAACGCGATGAAATTTACCGAGAGCGGCAGGCTCGACGTTGAGGTCGCGCTGGATCCTGACGACTATCGGCCGGGATCGCTGCTTTTCCGCGTCAGGGATACCGGCATCGGTATTGCGCAGGAGAAGCTGGCCAGCATCTTCGAGAACTTCTCGCAAGCGGACTCCTCGACCACGCGCAAGTACGGAGGCACGGGACTGGGTCTCGCCATTTCAAAGCGACTGGTCGAGCTGATGGGCGGCCGCATCTGGGTTGAAAGCACGGTGGGCGTCGGCAGCGTCTTCCTGTTCACCGTCAAGTTGGGCGTGGCCTCGACGCAGCCGCTTGCGCGCGAGGCAGATGGGGCAAGCATGCCTGCACCGGTTGCCGCGCCACTGGGTACACGGCACATCCTGCTTGCCGACGACTCCGAAGACAACCGCTTTCTGATCGCCGAATACCTCAAGAACACGCCGTATGAACTGGACATCGCGGAGAACGGGCAGCTGGCGCTCGCGAAGATGCAGACCCGCCACTACGACCTGGTGCTGATGGACGCGCACATGCCCGTCATGGATGGCTACGCAGCCACCGCCGCGATGCGAGCCTGGGAGAAGCAGCAGGCGCCCGGCTTGCCTGCGCTGCCGATTCTGGCGCTCACCGCTGACGCATTCAAGGAGTCGGTGGAGCGCAGCATACGGGCTGGCTTCCATGCGCACCTGACCAAGCCTATCGCCAAGGCCACACTGATGAAGGCCGTTGCCGCGCATGCTCTGGTGTGCGCCCAGCCGGAAGGAGCCCGTGGCGCGGCGACCATCGCGATGGAGCCTACCGTGGCGCGGCTTGCCCCGCGATATCTCAAGAACATGCGCAAGGAGTTCCTCACACTTGAGGCGGCCCAGGACGCAGAAGATTATGCAACGGTGCAGCGCATCGGGCACAATCTGCGCGGCACTGGAGGCAGCTTTGGTTTTCCTCGCATCACCGACCTCGGCACCATCCTGGAGCAGGCCGCCAAGGATCGGTCGCTACCCGAAATCCGCAGCGCATCTGCCACGCTGGGCGTGTACCTTGAAGAAGCTCAGCGGAACCTCGAACACTCTGGCTGAGTCAGGAGAGCCACACCATGCGCGTACGCTTCTGGGGAACGAGAGGATCGATTGCCACGCCAGGCCCGTCTACCGTCCGCTTCGGCGGCAACACGGCCTGCGTTGAGGTGATCACAGACGCGGGGCAGCGGCTGGTCATTGATACGGGCACCGGAGCGCGCACACTCGGGATGGCCCTGATGCGCGAGGTGCCGCGCCCCCTCAAGGCTGCCATCCTGCTCAGCCACACTCACTGGGATCACATCCAGGGCTTCCCCTTTTTCGCGCCTTTGTTTATCCCCGGCAACGAGTTCACCATCTGTGCACCGGAGGGCATGAGCACCTCGCTCGCCGATGTGCTCGCCGGCCAGATGGAGTTCACCTACTTCCCGGTCGAGCTGCATCAGCTGCCCGGCAAGATCAGCTTTCGTGAATTGAGCGAAGGGGCGCACGAGATAGAAGGCGTGCGGGTGCTGACGCAGTACCTGAACCACCCGGCGCTCTGCCTCGGCTATCGCATAGAGGCTGACGGCGTCTCGGTCGCCTATCTCAGCGATCACGAGCCCTTTTCTGAGACGCTGTGGCGGGCGGACGCTACGCCGGGAAAGATCGAGTCGATCCTGCACCCGAACGACCGCCGTCACGCTGAATTCATGCGCGGCTGCGACCTGGTCATCCACGATACGCAATACACGCCGGAAGAGTACCTGTCTAAGAAGAACTGGGGTCATAGCACCTACGAGTACGCGGTCGAGGTGGCTGCCGCTGCCGGTGTGCGCCGGCTGGCGCTGATCCATCACGATCCGCTCCACGATGACCACCGCATGGACGAGATTGAGGAGCTGGCGCAGGGCTATGCGGCCGCTTTGGTTTCCGCGCCGACAGTGTTCTGCGCCTACGAAGGCTGCGACATGATGGTGGGCCAGCCGGAGCCCGAGACCCAGGTCGTCGAGGACGCGGTCATAGCCGTCAACGGGTCTGGCGGCTCCGAGACGTCTCCGGAGCACATCAGCGCGCGGCCCGGCGGCCGGCTGTCGGTGTTGGTCGTCGATGATGACGGCAACGTTCACCTGCTGGCAGAAGCCGCGCTGGGCCGCGACTACACCGTTCTGACCGCGGAGGATGGCGAAGAGGCTTTGGCCATGGTCGAAAGCAGCCGGCCGGACATGGTGGTGCTGGATCTGAACATGCCGGTGTTGGACGGTCTCACGGTGCTCAAGCGTCTCCGCGCGAATCCCGTGCTCTCCGGGTTGCCGGTGCTGGTGCTCACCGCCTCCGGAGACGAGAGCAGCACCCGCGCCGCCTTTGAAGCCGGCGCAACCGATTACCTGACCAAGCCCTTCACCATCCCCCAGCTGACCACGCGCGTGACCACCTGCTTTGCCCGCATGGTCAAAACCTAATCACCGGACGCGGCACGGTTTCCAGATTCTGTGCCGCTACCAGACGCGGCACATGG
This sequence comes from uncultured Acidobacteriaceae bacterium, assembly GCA_964252445.1. Taxonomy (GTDB): domain Bacteria; phylum Acidobacteriota; class Terriglobia; order Terriglobales; family Acidobacteriaceae; genus EB88. Next base: position 48,814 of record CAXUND010000011.1, read on the forward strand.
GCGCATGCACCATGGGCTGCCCGGCCTTGCAGCCGAATGCGCTCTGAAACTGCGGCATGTTCGCCACCACACCGTTGATGCGGTATTCACCCGGGGAATGCGGATCGGTGGCCGCGCTGACGCGCAGGTTCTCGGGTCGCGTGTTCTCGCAGGCCCACTGCGCCATGCCCACAAAGAAGCGCTGATCCGGGGTAAAGCCGTCGACACTCTGCAACTGCTGCCCGGCGGTCTGCTTTTTCCAGGCGATATATGCGAGCAGCGTCCCGCCGAGGTCCGCCACATCTTCGCCGCTGGTCAGCCTTGAATTGATGTGGATATCGTCGACCACCACGTACCCCGCATACTGATCGCGAATGCAGTTGATGCGATCCTCGAAGCCCTTCGCATCAGCCGGCGTCCACCAGTCCCTCAGGTTGCCCTTGTCGTCAAACTGCCGTCCCTCGTCATCGAAGGCATGTGTCAGCTCGTGGCCGATGGTGGCGGCGGTGTTGCCGTAGTTAGGCGCATCATCGAGCTTCGCATCGTAGAGCGGCGGCTGCAGAACCCCGGCGGGAAAATTGATGTCGTTCATCTGCGGGTTGAAGTAGGCGTTCACCGTCGGCGGCGTCATGCCCCACTCGTTCACATCAACCGGTTTACCCAGCTTGTGCCACTCCCGCGTCTCTTCAAACTCCGCGGCACGCACCACGTCGCCAAAGTAGTCGTCCGGCTTCACTTCGAGCGCCGAGTAGTCGCGCCAGTGGTCGGGATAGCCGATCTTGTTGCGGATGGCATGGAGCTTTCGCAACGCTTCCTGCCTGGTCGCCGGGCTCATCCAGTCGAGGTTCTCGATCTCATGCTGCATGGCGGTTTCGACCTGCTCGGTCATGACCAGCGTTTTCGCCTTCATATCCGCCGAGAAGGTGCGCCGCACGAATTCCTGCCCCAGCGCTTCGCCCAGATTGCGGTCGACCGCACGGCTGCAGGTCTTCCAGCGTGGCGGCAGTGCCGGGATACCGCGCAGCGTTTTTCCATAGAAATCAAATTGCACCTGCTCGTATGGGTGGGCGAGAGAACTGGCGTTCTGACTCAGCAGGTGGAAGCGAAGGTAAGCTCGCAGCGCATCCACGGGTTCGTCCGCGAGCACACCCTGGAGCGCCTTCATGAACTCCGGTTGCGAGACGTTGAGCCTGGCCACACCAGGCGCGCCCATGACCGTGAAGTAGCCCGGCCAGTCGATGATCGGCGTCAACTCGCCGAGTTCTGCGACCGTCTTCATGTGATAGGTCTTATGAGGATCGCGGCGATCCACGCGCGTCAGCGACGCTCTGGCCAGCGTCGTCTCGATCCTGAGGATCGCTTCGGCATCGGATTTCGCGCGATCGGCAGGCTCTCCGGAGAGCGCCAGCAGTTGCTGAATAAAGGCCGCGTACTGCTCCCGCAGCTTGACGCTTTTGGGATCGGTCTTGAGATAGTAGTCGCGGTCTGGCAATCCCAATCCACCAGCCCCGGCCTCGACAATCATCAGCGACGAGTCGACGGCGTCCTGCCCCACGCCGATTGGGAAGAAGTAGCTGCCCGGCAGGGTGCGGTTGAGCGTGGGCAACTCGGCGACCACTTCGGCGCGGGTTCTTGCGTCATTGACGCGCGCAAGCGCCGGCTGGAGCGGCGTGTCGCCTTTGGCGTCAATGGCCGCGGTATTCATGCAGGCAGCGTAGTAGTCGCCGACCTTCTGCAGCACCGGAGTGCGGTCCTTCGACTTAC
>CAXUND010000012.1:0-29667 GCA_964252445.1 uncultured Acidobacteriaceae bacterium
GCATCGCGCGCGCCCTTCCGGGTGCTGTTTTAAGTAGCTCAGCGGATGGGCAACTGTGTAGGTCGGGTGGCGCGCGGGTGCCTTTTTCCCGGCAGCACGTGGAGACGGCCGAGCGGCAGGCCCGGCGCTCGGCACCGGCTCCAAGGCAGGCTGCGCGTCCGCATTGGCTGCATCCGTGGTTCCGTCCTGCATCTTCAGGACGACCTCGCGGTCGTAGCGCAGGTCGACCGAGGCCAGCTTGGGGTACTGCTGGCGCCACTCGGCCAGATGCGCACGATAGCTGCGGTAGCGCTGGAGAAACTGCTCCTGACCCGGCGCCTCTTCACCAAAATGCAGCAGGATGTCAGAGCCCTGGGCCGGGATCACCGCGCGCACATCCTCGGGATCGGAGAGGTCGACCTCGCTCAGTTCGCGCGACACGTGTTCGCCGCTCGAGTCCAGATCACTGACAAATTGGGTGTAAAGGCGCATGCGTGCGGCGCGAACGGCAGGCGATGCGGCCGGATCAAGCCCAGACACCACCGGGAAGGAGTAGTGCCGCTCGGCCATCGCACCGGGCGCCAGATGTAGCAGAACGCCATGCGCGTCGACCAGCTCGACCTTGGCTCCAACGCGTGCGAAGGCAACCGGCACGCGCTCGACGATCGAGACTCGCAGCTGGTCTGGCAGCAGGCGCATCACCGTGGCACGCTCGACCCACGGCACCTGCTCCAGGGCGGCCTGGCGTGCCGCGAGCGGAACAAAGAAGATGTTGCGGCCAATGTCCGCGCCGAAGATCGAGAGCAGCTCGGCCCGAGTCAACTGGCTGTTGCCGACCGTCTGGATAGAGGCAGAAGAATCGATGCGGAAGCGAGGATCGTGCTCAAGGAAGCTGCGGACAGCGCGCCAGGCAAATACGACCGCCGCAAGGGCACCCAGGAGAATGAAGCCAAGCAGCACGCGGCCAGGAGTGGTCCGCAGCAGGCGCACTGTCCAGTGCGAGCGGCGCGCGGGGGCCCGTTTGCGGGCGCGGAGCAGTGCGTCCGCCTCGTCATCGACCGGAGGTTGCACAAAGCGCGGCCGCCGGTTCCCGGCGCCGGCCGGGCGCGGGAACGCGCCTGCATCATCGGCCACTGCGCTCATGCTTGTATACGGTTGAATATCAGCCACGCCCGAGCAGGTCGTGAGGATCGCCAAGCTGACTATAGCGTGCGGGACATATGTGGAACGTCCGGTTCGGCGGTGGGAATCGGGTGAGGAACCGGGGTGGTAACGCAAAGTGGTCCGGATCATTCATGGCCGCCTTCTTCTCTAGGCTTACGCTGGCAGGCTGGAGTGAGCTTGCAACACCTCTCATCCCGGAATCAACGCGCGTCATCCCGGAATCAACGCGCGGGGGCTCAACTCCCCAGAAGTGAGGCTCCAGAAGTGAGGCTTCGGAGGAGTTATCAGGCTGCCTGGTCGGTGATGTTCATGCTTCTAGCGTGGGCAGCAGCTTCCTCCGGCGGTCCAGCATCTTGAGAATGCTGGAGTCCACCAGGTAGGAGATGATCGCTCGCAGGCGAGGCAATCGGTCTGCTGCACTTCACCGGACATGGTGTTGTCGGCAATCGAAGAGGAGCGTAGGCACTCCGAGCAGGTCACCACCAGTAAGCCGGACATACCGGGCATTTTCAGATCGGAGAGGATGAGATGCGGCTGCGTCTCGCGAGGATCTTCAAGGCGACGAACTCGTCTTCCGCGGTCCGCACCGAATATCCAAAGCTGCCCACAATCGCCGCTGTCGCCTTCAGCACCAGCGGATCGTCGTCCACCACCAGTACGCGGCACTTGAAAAGTCGGGCGGCGTCCATCTCCATGGAGTTTCCCTCGGCTCGACGATGCTACGCGCATTCTGCCGCGAAAGGCCGCAGAACTAAACTACGGTAACAGTAGCCTGGGAGGCAGACAACCTGGCGAGCACCAGCGGCGCCACCTGCGCCACGTTGCCGGCGCCCAGCGTCAGCACTGCATCGCCTGCTGCTGCACGCTGAACGACCCGCTCGACAGCCTCGTCGAAGTTTGCGGCGTAGCTTGCCGCTGGGTGCCCCGCGGTGGTGGCCGCACGCACGATAGCGCCGGCATCGATCCCGGCGATCGGCTCCTCGCTGGCGGCGTAGATATCGAGCACTTCGAGGGTGTCGGCCTCGTCAAACGCGCGCGCAAACTCGTTCATCAGGTCGCGCGTGCGGGTGTATCGGTGGGGCTGGAAAATGACATGTACGTGCGCATAGTGGCAGTCCCGCGCGGCACGGAGGGTGGCGAGGATTTCCGTAGGATGATGCCCATAATCGTCAACAACAGAGATGCCGCGCACGCAGCCTTTGACCTGGAAGCGTCGATCGACCCCGCGAAAGGCTGACATCCCGGCAGAGATCTGCTCGGAGGTAAGCTCCAGCTGGGCGCCCAGCGCGACAGCCGCAGTCGCGTTCAGCACGTTGTGCCAACCTGGCACGTGCAGCTCAAAGGGCCCGAGCACGGCGCCGTCCGCCGCCACCTCAAAGCGCGAGCGCACGCCCTCCACTCCGTTCAACGGCAGCCGCCGCGCGATGTAGTCGGCGTCCGGGCTGGTCCCGTAGGTGAAGATGCGTCGAGCAGCCCGGGGCAGAATAGCGGCAAGAAGCGGATTGTCAAGGCAAGCAATGACAGCTCCGTAGAACGGCACTTTGTCCATGAAGGCTACAAACGCGTCCTCTACGTCAGCCATGTCGCGGTAGCAGTCCATGTGCTCGCGGTCAAGGTTGGTGACCACCGCCAGGATGGGTGATAGTCGCAGGAAGGAGCGGTCGCTCTCGTCGGCTTCGGCGACTAGATACTGGGACTTGCCCAGCCGCGCATTCGAGCCTAGCGAGTTGATGCGCCCTCCGACGACGACGGTAGGATCGAGCCCGCCCGCGGCCAGCACGGTCGCGATCATAGAAGTGGTGGTGGTCTTGCCGTGCATGCCGGCCACGGCGATGCCGTACTTAAGACGCATCAGTTCGGCCAGCATCTCTGCCCGCTGGATCACCGGGATTGAGCGACGCCGAGCTTCGGCGATCTCCGGGTTCGCCTCGTTCACCGCAGAGGTGGCAACGACCACGGTGGAGCCGACCACGTTGGCGGCCGCGTGACCCTCAAAGATGGACGCGCCCAGGGCTGCCAGCCGGTCGGTGAGCGCGGTCCGGCGCAGGTCCGAGCCGGAGACCGAATAGCCCAGTGTCAGCAGGATCTCGGCGATGCCGCTCATGCCGATGCCGCCGATACCGATGAAGTGCACTCGCTGGGACTTGGCAAACATGGTGGAGTGAGCCCAGCTTATCTCATTCATTTAACCGCAACATTCCGGCCGGACTGCTGTTCGTACAGGCAGAGATTGACCCCGGGCAAACGGGGAGTCGTGAAGGGAATAAAGGACTTACACCCCTCACAACAGGAGGTCTCCACATGCGTGCATTTCGTCTTCTTGCCCTCGCCGCCGCGCTGGTTCTACCCGCGGCTGCCGCGCACGCGCAGTATGGCGTGTATGTAGGTCCGACCCCTGGGTACGCCGTCGCCGAGTACGGCTGGGTTCCAGCTCACTGGGTCTATAACGGCTACGAGCGGGTGTGGGTGCCCGCGCACCGCGTGGGAGGGTTCGACCGCGGCTTCTATGGCCGCGACCATCGCTGGGAATGGCGCCGCTACCACCGTTGGTAGAGGCGAGCCCCGGCGGACCATCCGCCGGGGCAAAGATCAGGCGCAACTAGTGACCAGGTTATGTGTTCTAACAAGTAGGCCGAGACCCAGGACATGGGTATCTCGTACAAGCGTTCTACCAGGCGGTCGCCGCCTGACTGAACGAGGAGGCTTAAAATCATGCGCATCCTGCGCTATCTCGCTTTGATCGCACTGTTGGCCGCGCCGCTCAGCTTCGCACCAAAGGCCCAGGCCCAGGTCGCGGTCGGTATCGGCATCGGTCCGGAGATCGGCTACCCGGCTCCTTATGCGGTCGGCGTGGCTCCGGTCTGCGAATACGGCTACTACTCTTACTACCCGTATGCCTGCGCTCCCTATGGCTTCTACGGACCTGACTGGTTCTTCGGCGGTGTCTTCATCGGCGCCGGTCCCTGGTACCACGGGTTCTATGGACGCGGCTGGGGCTATGGCTTCGGACGCATCGGCTACGGCGGCTACGGATTCCGTGGCGGCTACGGCGGGTACGGTTACGGACGCGGCGGCTACGGCTATAACGGCGGCGGCTTTCGTGGCGGCGCGCCGGTGGCAGGCGGGTTTCGCGGAGGCTATAACGGCGGCGGCTATCGTGGCGTTTCCCCGGTGGCCGGCGGTGGGTTCCGGGGAGGCACAGGCGGCTACGCCGGCGGCGGCTTCCACGGGAGCAGCCCGGTAGCAGGTGGATTCCGCGGTGGGGCTTCGGGTGGCGGCTTCAGCGGTGGCGGCTCACACAGCTTCAGCGGCGGAGGATTCCACGGCGGCGGTGGCGGCGGCTTCCACGGTGGTGGCGGATCCCACGGTGGTGGCGGTGGACATCGCTAAACGGCAAGTACTACAAAACAGCAGTACCTGAGCAAGAGCTACATGAAGACCCGCCCAACCTGGCGGGTCTTTTCCTGCGCGGCTACCTTTGAGCGATCCGGCGCGCCATTGATGCTATACGTTCAGCAGCATCCGGGCGGGCCAGCAGGCGAGCCTTCGCACCCATGGCCGCCAGGCGGCCGGCATTCCCCAGCAGACCGGTAAGCAGGCCCAGCAGTGTTTCCGGTGTCAGATCCTTTTGAAGCAGGACCTCAGCCGCGCCAGCTGCCTCCATCACCTCGGCATTGCGGCGCTGGTGGTCGTCAGCCGCAAGCGGAAACGGCACCAGCAGCGCCGGCTTCCCGGCGGCACTCAGTTCAGCGACTGTGCTTGCCCCGGAGCGCGCCAGCACCAGGTCTGCGGCTTCAAAGCAGCGCGCCATGTCGTCGAGGAAAGGATGCACCCGCCAGCGCTCCGGATCGGCGCCGGTCGCAAGGTAGGCGGCCTCGGTGACCTCAGCGTGCCGGGCGCCGGCCTGGTGCAGGATGGTAAGTCCGGGTACCGCCTCCAGCAGCCGTACCGCGATTGCAGGCATCGCCGAGTTGAGTGCCCGGGCACCCTGGCTGCCGCCAAAGACCAGCAGTTGTGGCGGCGCGCCCGGCGGACGCGCGGCGAGTGAAAAGAACTGCGCCCTGACCGGGATGCCCGAAACCTCAACGTTGCGAAAATACCGCGCAGCGGGTGCAAAGTTGACCGCCGCGGCAGTCACCCGTTTGCCGATCAGCCGGTTCGCGAGCCCGGGCGCTGCATTCGGCTCAAACGCCAGCGTGGGGACGCGAAGCAGGAGGGCCGCCGCCATGGCGGGCCCGGAAGCGTAGCCGCCGACGCCGACAACCACGTGCGGAGCAAAGCTGCGGATGAGCCGGTGGCAGTGCCAAAGCGCGAGCGGCAGGTCAGCCACCGTGCGCAGCCGTGTCAACGGGCTCACATTCTTCAAGGGACCGACTTCGATCAGGTTCAGGGCGTACCCGGCGGCGGGCACCAGTTTAGATTCCAGTCCCCGGGCAGTTCCGACAAAGCGGATCGAGGCGTCGCAGCTTTTCACCAGCTCGTCGGCGATCGCCAGCGCCGGGATGATGTGGCCGCCAGTGCCGCCCCCGGCGATCAGCACCCGGAGCCTCACTACTCGATGTCCCGCGTGATGTTCAGCAGCACGCCGACCGAGGCAAGCGTAATGAACAGCGATGTGCCTCCATAGGAGACAAACGGCAAAGTGATGCCCTTGGTCGGCACCATCGCCAGCACCACGCTGATGTTGAAGAACGCCTGGATCAGGATCGCGGTGGTGATGCCAAAGGCAAGCAGGCGTGCAAAGGGGTCGGTCGATCGAACTGCCGCGCGAATGCCCCGGTAGCCGAGTACCACGAACAGGGCGACCACGATCAGCGCCCCGATCAGCCCTAGTTCTTCTGAAATGTTGGCGTAGATGTAGTCCGTGTGCGGCTCCGGCAGATAGAAGAGCTTCTGCCGGCCCTCCATGTACCCGAGTCCGCGCAGGCCGCCGGTCCCAACCGCGATCAGCGACTGGATGATGTGGAAACCCTTGCCCAGCGGATCGGCCTCTGGGTTAATGAACGCGAGCAGCCGGTCCCGCCGGAACTTGACCCGAAAGAGCAGGAAATAAAGCACCGGCGAAGCTGCCAGAGCCGCGTAGCCGAGATACTTGAAGTTCATTCCTGCCAGGTAGAGCATCAGCGCGGTCACCGCAGCGCACACCAGCGCCGTGCCCAGGTCCGGCTCTTTCACGATGAGGAGAATGAAGAGCAGACTCGGAAGCGCCGCCGGCACGATGGTCCCGCGAACGTCCTCAATTGCGTGCATCCGGCTCTGCAGCCACCAGGCCAGGAAGAGCACCAGCGTGGGCTTGGCCAGCTCCGAAGGCTGAAACGATAGTCCTCCCAGGCCAATCCAGCGATGTGCCCCGTGCGAGTTGCGCATGGCGAAGACGGCGACCAGCAGCACGACAGTGACCCCAATTGCCGGGAAGACTACCTGCGGCCGATTGAAGCGTCGGTAGTCGATGCGCATCAGCAGCGTCATCGCGACCAGGCCCGCCAGCGCCCAGACTGCCTGCCGGCTGACAAAGTTGTAAGCCGAGCCGTAGCGCTCCTGCGCCATCACCGCGGAGGATGAAAACACCATCAGCAGGCCGATAACCACCAGCACCAGGGTCACACCGAAGAGCCACTTGTCGACGCCGACGCGCTTGGCCACTAGACCCCGGCCCCTTGCCAGACGCCGATGCCGCGACGCGCCAGCACCAGTTCTTTGAAGGCCGCACCGCGCTGCTCGTAATTTTCATACTGGTCAAAGCTCGAACACGCCGGGGCCAGCAGCACGACATCGCCTGCCGCGGCAGCTGATGCAGCCTGCTCGACCGCGGCGGCTAACGTGCCGGCACGGTGCACCGCGACACCGCCAGTGATCCCGCGCAGGTGCGACTCGATCTTCTCGGCCGCAGCGCCGATCGTGTACACCGCTTGCGCCCGCTGCGCGATCAAAGGCGCCAGTGTGCGGTAGTCAGAGCTTTTGTCCTTGCCGCCCAGGATCAGGTGTACGCCACGCTCAAATGAGGAGATGGCCTTCTCGGCAGCATCCACGTTGGTCGCCTTTGAGTCGTTGTAATACTCAACGCCGCCAATCTCGGCCACAAACTCGAGGCGATGCTCGACCGCGCGGAAGCTCTCGACCGCTTCCCGAATAGCCGGTGCCTCGACTCCGGCGAGGCGGGAGGCGCACACCGCGGCCAGAACATTCTCGAGGTTATGAGTGCCCTTGAGCGGAATCGCCGCAACCGGCAGGATCGGCTCCGCGGCGGCTCGTTCAGACGCGCGAAACATCACCGCGCCCTGGTGCACGAACGCTCCCTGGCGCACCACCCGTGAGCGTGAAAACCAGAACACGCGTGAGTGCGCGCGAGCGGCGACCTTTGAAGTGACCTCGTCATCAGCGTTCAATACCAGTGCATCTTCGCCGGTCTGGTTGGCGAAGATCCTCTCCTTGGCCGCGAGATAGTTCGCAAACGTTCCATGGCGATCCAGGTGGTCCGGTGTGACGTTCAGGATCACTGCAATCGCCGGGCGGAACGTGACCGTAGTCTCCAGCTGAAAGCTCGACACTTCAAGCACGCTCCAGCCCTCGTCTGTGCTTTCGTCAATCAGCGCGATGACCGGCACACCGATGTTGCCGCCAACCGGAGCTTTGAGGATGCTGCCGCAGAGAGATGTGGTCGTCGTTTTGCCGTTCGACCCGGTAATCGCTAGAACCGGACCCTTCAGGTAGCGCGACGCCAGTTCCAGTTCCCCGATCACCGGCTGCCCGAAGCTGCGCACCTGCTTCAGCTCCGGCGTATCGAGCGGCACACCCGGGCTGACCACGATCAGGTCCTGCCGCCGGAAGGTCAGCAGGCCATGCCCACCTGCCTCGACCGCAATCCCGGCCTCGAGCAGCGCGGGCAGATCCTTGCCCAGCGCCTCAGCGCTGCGCACGTCGGAGACTGTGACCTTTGCACCCTGCCGGCGCAGAAAGAACGCAGCCGCAAGTCCGGATTTGCCGAGTCCGACGACCAGTACTTTCTTGCCCCGCAGCTGCGTGTCTCCCGTCCCAGCCATGCGCTAGAGTCACCTTGAAAGAGTGCCGATTGTGCGGCTTTATTCTGTCACGCACGAGCGCTGCTTCGGAAGTGCCGGGGAAGGCACATGCCTGTTACCATCCCGTCAGCATGTTGCAAGGGCGCTCTCGTAGTCTCCGATGCCTTCTGCTCAGCGCACTGGTGCTGCTGGCCGCGAACGGCTGCCGCCGGCCCACGCACAACCCGCCCGAACCACCGGAGCCCGTAGATCCGCAGCATGCAGTCAGCGCGCGCGGTCTCTACAACAACATGCTCCTGATCAGCGGCAAGTGCGCCAACGCACCGTACCTCGAGGTCGCGCAGCAGGTCATCGCCGGCGAGAACCCGGCGCCGGGAGTCGTCTTTGTGCTGCGCTCGGGTGAACAATCGCCCGCCGACCAGCAGGCCTACAATCTCGAAAACGCGCGCAGCCTGGTGGCGCTGCTGCATCAGCAGGTCAGCTCCTCGCTCGAGTCCGGGCCGCAGCAGGCCTGCGTCGAGCAGGTCGCTGACCATTTGGACCGCCTGGTCACAGCAGCCGCAGACGCCGGCAGCCGCTAGGGTTCGGTGCTAGCGCAGCTTGAGCGTGGTCAGAGCGAAGAGCGCAAACACCAGCGCGCCAATCCAGAAGCGTGCAATGACCTTCGATTCAGACCATCCGATCAACTCAAAGTGATGATGCAGCGGCGCCATCTTGAAAATGCGCTTCTTGCGCAGCTTGTAGCTGCCCACCTGCAGGATCACCGACAGCGCCTCCAGCACAAAGATGCCGCCGATAAAAGGCAGCAGCAGCTCCTGCTTGATCGCGACAGCAACGGTACCAATAGCTCCGCCAAGCGCGAGCGAGCCGACATCGCCCATGAAGACCTCGGCCGGGTGCGCGTTGTACCAGAGGAAGCCGATGGACGCGCCCACCATGGCCCCACAAAAGATGGTGAGTTCACTGACCAGGGGCATCCGCTGCAGCTCTAAGTACTCGGAGAAGACCACATGCCCGCTGACGTAGGTGAGCACGGTAAGCGCGCCGGCAGCGATGATGGTGCACCCGATGGCCAGGCCGTCGAGACCGTCCGTGAGGTTGACGGCATTGCTCGCGCCAACGATCACCAGCACTGTAAAGGCCGTGAACGGCACAAACGCCAGCAGCCCGATATGCGGAATGAGACTGAGCGCGTGAAAGCCGAGATCAGGCCGGATGCTCTTGATAAACGGTATCTGCAGCTTGGTCGAATAATGCCCCTGCGCATGCATCACAATCAGCGCGCCGGCGACGGCCATGCTCGCGAGCACTTGCGCGCCGACCTTCTGGCGGCTGGTCAGGCCCAGGTTCCGCTTGTGGACCACCTTGATGTAATCATCGGTAAAGCCGATCGCGCCGAACGCGAGCGTCGAGCCCATCACCAGCCAGACAAACGGGTTTGAGAGGTCGGACCAAAGCAGGGTCGGCAGCAGGATCGAGATACAGATCAGCACTCCGCCCATGGTCGGCGTACCAGCCTTCTTCTGGTGATCCTTGGGGCCGTCTTCGCGAATGTACTGGCCAATCTGGAACTCGCGCAGCTTCTCGATCACGTAAGGGCCGATAAGCAGCCCGATCAGCAGCGCGGTGAGCGACGCAAAGGCGGTGCGAAAGGTGAGATAGCGAAATATCCGGAAGGGTCGGAAGTAAGGAAACAACTTCTGGTACAGCAGCCAGTAGAGCAAACGCCCCTCCGCTCGGGTTCGCCTTCATCTTACCGTCTTCAGCGGCTCGCATCATGGCTGGACAGGACAGCAGATGACGACTGTACCGGTTCCATCACGGTTGAGATACGCCACCCGCACCATAGGCCTGTACTCCCGAGCGAAGCAAAGGACCTGCGATCGCACTCGCTCCGAATCCTACAAGCTGTCGAGCGCGCGCTCCAGGCGGACACCGCGCGAGCCTTTCAGCAGCGCAACATCGCCCGCGCGCAGATGCTCCGCCAGCCACACACCTGCCTCCTCCGGCGTTTCCACAAACAGTGCTCGCGAGCCGGCCGCGGCGGTAAGGGCGGCGGCCAGGCCGCGCACGCCGAGGACCACGTCCACGCCGAGCTCAGCAGCAAGCGCGCCGCACTCCGCGTGGAGCCGCTCGGCCTCGGGCCCGAGTTCGAGCATCTCGCCGGCAACCAGGATGCGGCGCTCGGCGGCGACGCCCGCGAGCGTCCGGATCATCGACTTCAGGGCCTCGGGGTTCGAATTGTAACTGTCGTTGATGATTTTAGCGCCGGACCATCTGCCGCCAAGCTCGATGAGTTGGCCGCGCTTGTCCCCGGGCTCGAGCGCGGCCAGAGCAGCGGCGCCCTCGGCAAGCGAAATGCCCGACTCAATCCCTACGGCCAGCGAGGCGAGTGCGTTGGCAACATTGTGCAGGCCTAAAAGCCGCAGGTGCACGTCGACGGTATCGCGGTCGGCTTGGACCTTTATGCGAAGGCCGCGGGAGCCGAGGTCTTCCACCGCGAGCGCCCGGACATCGAGCTTTGATTCGGAGTCGCCCTCCCGCCCAAACCAGACCACCCGCACGCGTGGCGCTGCGGCCGCAATCCGCGGGTCATCAGCGTTCAGGAAGGCGATGCCGTTCGCCGGCAGGGCATTGATAAGCTCGAACTTGGCGCGGGCAATGCCGGCAATTCCATCCGCAAAATTCTCGGCATGTGCGTTGCCGATATTCGTGATCACGCCCCAGTCAGGCGCGCCGATCTGCGCAAGCAGCGCGATCTCGCCTGCATTCGACATGCCCATCTCGATCACAGCGATGTCGTGTTCAGGCTCAAGCCGCAGCAGTTGCAGCGGCACGCCGAAGTGATTGTTCAGATTGCCGGCGGACTTAAGTACCCGCAGGCGCGTACCGAGCACCGCAGCCACCATCTCCTTGGTGGTTGTTTTGCCGGCGCTCCCGGTGATGCCGATGACGCGGCGGCCCCAGCGTTTCCGCACCTTTGCGGCCAGCCGTTGCAGCGCGAGCAGCGGGTCGTCGACGGCGACCAGCGGACCGCCGGCAGCCAGGCCGGCGGCCTTGTCCTCGCGGACGATAGCCGCCACGGCACCCCGTTGGAACGCGAGATCGACAAAGGTATGCGCGTCGAAGCGCTCGCCTGAGACTGCGAAGAATGCGTCTCCCTCAATCAGCGTTCGTGTGTCGATTGAGTAGCCCGTCGCCTCAACTTCGCTCGCCTGGTAGAGCGTTCCTTCTGTCCACTCCGCGATCTGCGCCAGTGTCAACTTCACGCCCTGACCTCCTCAAGCATCGCGCGCGCGACAGCTGCATCATCAAACGGCAGCACCTTTCCCCCGATGGTCTGTGTCTTCTCGTGCCCTTTGCCGGCGATCAGCACGATATCGCCGGACCGCGCCTGCGCGACCGCTGCGCGAATACCCGCCGCCCGGTCCAGCTCCGTGGTGTAGCCCACGCCTGTCGCCTCGAGCGCAGGCATGACGCCAGCGAGGATGGCAGCGGGATCTTCGCCGCGTGGATTGTCGGAGGTGAGAACGACGAAATCAGAGAGCGAGCCCGCCGCGCGGCCCATCAGCGGACGCTTCGAGTGGTCGCGATCCCCGCCGCAACCGAAGAGCGTGATCACGCGGCCGCCCGTCGGCGCCACAAACTCGCGCGCGACAGAAATGAGGTTTCGAAGCGCATCGTCGGTATGCGCGTAGTCGATGACGACAGCGAAATCCTGCCCGGCGTCCACCGTCTGGAAGCGGCCCGGCACATGCGTCAGCGCACGCGCGCCGCTTGCCACTTCCTCAGGCGACAGTCCGCGCGCAATTGCTGCAGCCGAGGCCGTGAGCAGGTTGAGCGCGTTGACGCGGCCGGTAAGTCGGGATGCGATATCCAACGCACCGAAGGGAGTGTGCATGCGAAAGCTCATGCCCGTCGGCGACATCGCCAGGTCTTCAGCGCGAAACTCACCGGTGTCGATCCCGTAGGAGAAGACCTGCGCGCCGTGCTCGCGCGCTGTCAGCGCAAGCGATGCTCCGTGTTCGTCTTCGATGTTGACGACAGCCACGCGCGGCGGCTGCCCGAGCGAGCCGTCAAACAGAGAGCGCTTGGCCGCGAAGTACTTCTCCATGGTTTCGTGATAATCGAGATGATCCTGGGTCAGGTTTGTAAACATGACTGTGTCAAATGGGAGTCCGTGCACTCGGCCCTGGTCGAGCGCATGCGACGAGACCTCCATCACTGCTTCAGTCGCACCGAGCGCCACGCCGCGCGCGAACAGCTCGAGCAGATCGCGCGACTCCGGCGTCGTGTGCGGAGACGCGACAACATCGCCGGCAACGTGGTACTCGATCGTGCCCACCAGCACCGTTCGGCGCCCGGCTGCGTTCAGCATGGCATCGAGCAGGAACGCTGTGGTGGTTTTGCCGTTCGTTCCGGTCACGCCGCTGAGCTTCAGCTTTTCTTCCGGATGCCGAAAGTAGTTCGCCGCCAGCGCCGACAAAGCGCGCCGGCCATGCGTAACTTCAGCGATCGCAACCTCCGGGAAACGCGCCACGGTGCGATCGTAGGCCGCGGCAGAGTCCGTGACCACGGCGCCAGCACCGCGCTCGATTGACCCCGCGATGTAGCGGTTTCCATCAGTGGTGCCGCCGCGCATCGCGACAAACAGCGAGCCTTGCCCAACGCGCCGCGAATCGTACTCGATGCCCGCAATCTCAACCTCAGGCCCGGAGCGGCGCACGCACTCTATACCCTGCAACACTCGTTCCCACTGCATCTTCCAAGCTTATAGTCACCGGGCAAAGCGAACGATGATCTCCGCACCTGGCGGCGCAAGGGTGCCGGCGGCGGGCGCCTGCTCGCGCGCCACGCCGGTGCCGATGACCTGAACACCAAAGCCCGCTGTGCTCGCCCGCTCCATCACCTGGCGGACAGAACCACCCAACAGCGAAGGCACTTCCGCTCTGCCTGCGCCACTTACCACCGCTGCCTGCTTCCGTCCGGCGGGCGCCGCGGGCGCCGTCGGCTCGGTCTCGGCGCGCGGCTCCGGAGCGGGAGGAATCGCGCGTAGCGGATCGTCCGCCGGCAGGTTGTTTACTTCCGAAAAGAGCGCGTTCAGGTCTCCCACCGGCTCGGAGGCAGGCTCGGGACGGGCGTTCGCAGCCGCGCGCGCAAGCTCGGGAGCCGACTTCAGCGGCTCATCATGCGGAACACCCAGATACTCGAGCACCTCCTGCGCCAGCTCGTGGAAGACAGGCGCACTGACCGCGCGCCCGAAATGCCCGCCGACGGAGGGCGAATCGATCACCACCGCGATAGTGACGGCCGGATTGTTGACCGGCGCCATGCCCACAAAGCTCGCCACGTACTTGGTCTTCGAATAGGTGTGCGTGCGAACATCTATCTTTTGCGCGGTGCCGGTCTTACCGCCGGCGGAGTAGCCATTCAGCTGCGCGGGAGTACCGGTTCCGTAGAGGACGACACCCTCCATCATCTTGCGCATCTGTGCAGCTGTCATGGTCGAGACCACTCGGTGAGCGCCCGCAGGCAGCGGATCGGGGAGGGTGTCCTCGGGGTGGAAGCTCGATGGGCGCAGGTCAGGGTTTCCCTTCATTTTGTCGGTCGAGCGCAAGATCAGGCGTGGCGGCAGGTAGACGCCGCCATTTGCGAGCGTCGACGCCATGGTGACCAGCTGGATCGGGGTCACGCCGACCTCCTGACCCATGGGAACCGAACCGATGGTGGTCGGCTGCCACCGCTCAGGCGGCTTCATCAGCCCGCGGGTCTCGCCTGGTACCTCCAGACCGGAGCGAACCCCAAATCCATACCCGTGGATGTACTTGTAAAAGGTATTCGGGCCCATGCGCAGCGCGAGCTTGATGGCAGCCACGTCGCTCGACTCCCACAGCGCCTGGCTGGTGGTGAGCACGCCGTTGTAGTGATCATCGTGCACGGTGCGGCCGGCGACAACGATCCTGCCGCCCTGACAATCGATTTTCGCTTCGGGCGTTGTGACTTTCTCTTCAAGTGCGGCCGAATAGGTGACCAGCTTAAACGTCGATCCGGGCTCGTAAACGTCACTTACCGCGTGATTCCGGAGTAAGTCGGTCGTCGCATGATGAAAATCATTCGGATTAAACGTAGGGCGGATGGCAAGCGCAAGAATCTGGCCCGAATGCGGATCCTGCACCACCACTGTCCCGTTCAGCGGCTTCACCCGTTCCATGGCATGATCGAGCGCCTGCTCGGCCATGAACTGAATATTTGCGTCGAGCGTAAGCACCAGGTTTGCGCCAGGAAGGGGTTCGCGTTCTTCTGACCCGAGCACGTGACGACGTGCATCGAGCGCCGTGAGCATGCGGCCCTCGACGCCGTGCAGATCCACGTCGTGCTTCTGCTCAACACCGCCGAGGCCGCTATCATCGGTGCCGACATAGCCAAGTACCTGCGCGGCGATGTCATTTTCCGGATAAAAGCGCTTGAACTCCTTTTGGAAGTAGATGCCTTTCAGTCCCAGCGCTCTTACCTGTGCAATGACTGCGGGGTCCTGCTTGCGCGCGACCCAGGTAAAATAACGAGAGCTATCCAGCCGGCTGATGATCTGCGGCGCCGAAGTAAACTCGTCAGCAGGATCGGTGTGCAGAATCCTGGCCAATGCGGAGGCTACCTGGGGCCTACGCGTCGATTCGATCTCGCCGGGAACCGCGTAGATCGAGTCGACGGAGACGGTCATCGCCAACTCGTGCAGGTTACGGTCATACAGCACACCTCGCCGCGGAGCCACGGCGAAGGTTCGCTCCTGCTGGCGGGCTGCCTGGGCGACGAACTCCGGGTGGCGCACCACCTGCAGCCACACCAGTCGCGCGCAGATCAGTCCCGCCCAGACCACAAAGATCGCGACCACCCAGAAAACGCGCATCCTGCGCATCGGCGTCACCACGTTCGACGATGCAGGCCGCGCCAGATGATCAAAGGAAAACGGCTTCACGGTTCTCCTGTTCGGGAGTTACAAACTTAGCGGAGCGGGAGCGGGGCATGGGTCATCGCCAGTGCCGGAGCATCGCCGGACCCCGGCCCCTCGGGCCGTACCACCTGTCCGGGTAGCGGCGCCGCAAGGCCCAGTTCCCGCGCCATGCGATCAATGCGCGCCGGATCTCCCAGCTGCGCTTCTGTCAGACGCAGCTGCCGATTCTCTTCCTGCAGTTGCGCGAGGTGCTGCTTGGCCGTCTCTACCTTGTAGCCATACTCGATCGAGCTGAGATGCTGCCAGCCGTAGAACATGACCAACATAAACAGCATGACCATGGCCCCGGCGAAGCTGCGCATCTCGCGTATGCGAGCCGGACACTGGGCCTTCACCAGGCGCGAGTTGTCCATACGCTTGGTGAAGAAAATCTCCGGCGTCGGTCCCCGCCGCGCTCGGCGTTCCGCTATTGCGCGCGCATGCACGGGATCGATCTCACATCCGGCGAGACCGTCCGCTCCAAACATCCCAGCCAACACCTGCGTCGCCATCACATCTCCCCACTTACTCCGCCAACCTTAGCTCCGTCCGCTCTGCCGCTCGTAACTTTGCGCTGCGAGAGCGCGGATTTCTCTCTATCTCGTCTAACTCGGCAACCAGGGGCTTCTTTGTAAGTACCTCGTATATCCCCTGCTGCAATCCTTCTCGTAAAGCATCCTTCGCCCGCCGGTCTTCAAGTGAGTGAAAGCTGATAACCACCAGCCTCCCGCCCGGCTTCAGTACCCGGGGCGCTGCACTCAGCAGCGCGTCTATCTCACTTAGTTCGGCGTTGACGTAGATCCTCAATGCCTGAAATGTCTGTGTCGCCGGATGTATCTGCGACTTGTGCTTCCCTCTGCCACGATTCATGGGCGGGGCCGCGGCCGATACCACTCTGGCTAACTGCGCCGTTGTCGTGATCGGCCGGGCCCTGACCAAGGCTCTGGCGATTCTCCGCGACCTCCTTTCCTCTCCGTATTCGTAAATGAGATTGGCGAGATCGTTCTCGTCGGCCTCATTTACCACTTGTTCGGCGGTAACTCCCTCGCGCGGATTCATCCGCATATCCAGGGGTCCGTCCGCCTGAAAACTAAATCCTCTGCCTGCCTCGTCAAAGTGCATGGAACTTGCGCCAAAGTCCGCCAAGAGTCCATCCACGCTTCTTGCTTCTAACAACCCGTTCATGGCTGAAAACTCCCGGTCATGAACGACAACTTCCGGCATCTCGCTGCCTAACTCAGCCCGCAATCCTTCTATCCTTGCCTTTGCTAACTCCACCGCCGCAGGGTCCCGGTCAAACGCAATCAGCCTGCCCCCAGGCCCTATCTGTCGGAGTACGCCGCTCGCGTGCCCCGCAAATCCCAACGTGGCGTCCACATACGTCCCGCCACGCCGCACCTTGAGCATCTTCATCGCCTGCTCAAAAAGAACCGGCACATGACGCTCACGCTCGTTCATGCGCTCATTCCTTACAACCCAAAATCAGCCAGCGCCCGTTCGTCTTCCTCGGTCAGAGGATTCAGGTCCATGTTCTGTTTGAACAGGTCGTGGTTTGCGACCTCTAGATACGTCTGCATCCCAAAGACCACCACATCCCCCGTCAGCTTCACCTCTTCTCGCAAAATCTGCGGCAACAGCAGCCTGCCCTGCGGATCCATGTCAACGGCTTGCCCGTAGTAGTTGAGCCGCGCCATCAGCTTCTTCTTCGCCGGGTTGAAGTTAGGAATCTCCGCCAGCTTGGCTTCAAATGCCTCCCACTCCTTCAATGGGTGAATCTCTGCGACTTTGCCGTCCTTGCTGGTGATGTAGAAGTGCTCGTTGTACTCCTCATCTATCAGGCGCTTAAATTCTGCCGGCACCTTGAGCCGACCTTTTTCGTCCACGCGGGTGGGGTGATTGCCTCGAAACATCGTCCTGCCTGGTCCTTCCACCCGGCTTTATGGAACGGCTCGGATACTGCATGATTCAACCATTTTTGACCACTCTCAACCACTTTCGTCCACATCCTATCCCAGCGCATCTGCGCCCGTGACAACTATTTTTTGGGTGATGACTAAAAGGTGGTTACCAATGTGGGAAAATGCCCATCCGCTGTGCAAAATGCGGAGAAACCGTGCTTGTCAGACTCCCACGCCGGCTATCCTCCGGCTTCGCGCGCGCTCCTGGAGGTAGTACACGAGGTACATGACCACCAGGGCGTTCAGCGCGGTGAGCACAATTTTGGGCCAGGTGATGTGGCGCACGATCTCGAAAGCCTCCCACGGCAAAAACGACGCCGTCAGGATCAGCGTCAAGTACTCAGCCCAGCTCTTCTCCAGTACAAGACCCGTGCCCTCGATCACATCCATACCTGCATAGCAGAAGATCACGATGCTGATCTGGCGCAGACGGTGCGGCGTGACCAGTGCCAGTTTGTCCAGCAGCAGGTTGACGAAGCGGCCTTCCGGATCAAAGCGCAGCGCGTACACCCAGCGGGTCGCCACGTCGACCAAGTCTCTGTGCAGAAGCTTGAGCGCACCAATGCCGAGCAGAACCAGCAGGACGGCTTTGAGCAGTTTGCCCGCGCCAATCAGGATCAGCCAACGGTTGGGACGGCTTGCTGATCGATACCCTGTGAGCGTAGACGACACATCCTCAGCATACCGCCTCATCCAGATTCACGTTGCTTGCGTACTATGAGTGCTTCCCGATATCGCGGCAGGGTCTCGGGGCTTCGCAAGCAGGCAGCGCAGTTTCATCTTGCGGACAAGGTAGTCGTTCAGTAGAGTGGTGTGCGGTTCGAACCCGGACAACTTACACCTCTGTTTTGCTCAAGCTATCGGTGCTGCGGGCGGAAGTAAGGTTCGCGGCTAGCAGGAACGACATTCAACTTAAGACAGAAGGAAAAGGAAGACCTATGAACAAGAAGATTTTTGCAGTCGCACTGACGATGGCCATGGGCCTGAGCACAATGGCCGCCAACGCAGAGAAGGACCCGATGGTCGGTGGCGCGCCGATGTATCCGACGAAGAACATCGTCGAGAACGCCGTCAACTCGAAGGACCACACCACTCTGGTGGCCGCTGTCAAGGCAGCAGGGCTAGTAGATACGCTCGAGGGCCCTGGCCCGTTCACCGTCTTCGCACCGACCAATGCAGCCTTTGACAAGCTGCCCGCGGGCACTGTCGACAACCTGGTCAAGCCGGAGAACAAGGACACGCTGGTCAAGATTCTGACCTACCATGTCGTTGCCGGCAAGATGACTTCCAAGGACCTCGAGAAAGCCATCAAGAAGGGCGGCGGCAAGGCTGAGCTCAAGACTGTGCAGGGCGAGACCCTCACGGCAACCTCGTCAGGCGGCAAGATTATGCTGACCGATGCCAAGGGCGGCATGTCGACTGTGACCATCGCCGATGTCATCCAGTCCAACGGCGTGATCCACGTCGTTGACACTGTGCTGATGCCGTAATTGCACGTTGACTGCATCGTGCAAAAAGGCGCTCCTTCTCCGGAGCGCCTTTTGCTGCACTTAGTATCAAGCTATGCGCCACCACCTCAAGTTTGAACAGTGGCTTCCCTACTCGGTCTCGACGCTGTTTGACTTCTTTGCGAACCCCGACAATCTGCCGCCACTGATGCCCGGCTGGCAGGCGGCGCACATCGTGAATCAACGCCTCGCTGCGCCTCCCGCGGCCGGCCGTCGAACGGCGGGCGCACCGGTGGCCGGGGGAGGCACCACGATGACCATTCGCTTCCGCCCGCTTCCCTACTCGCCGGTCGAGCTCTCCTGGGATGCGGTGATCACGGAGTTTGTGTGGGACGACCACTTCTGCGATGAGCAGGTACGTGGGCCGTTCGGTTACTGGCGGCACTGTCATCGCCTGGTGGCGGAAACGCGCGATGGGACGGCCGGCGCAACGGTGACCGATGATGTGACCTACTCGATGAAATTCGGTGGACTCGGAGAGCTCGCGAACCGGCTGGGCGGCGAGCGGCAGGTGCGGTCGATCTTTGCCTATCGCCAGGCGCAGCTTCCGCGGCTGCTCGCTGCCGATCGCTAGCGGCTCACTGCCCGCATTCGGCGAGCGGAGCCAGCAGGCGTCCGTGGTGTCGCAGTGCTCGGTCGAGCGCCGCGCTCATCTCCGCCCAGGATGTGTCAGAGGCATCGGCATGGCCATGCCCGCCGCTCAAAACCAGGGCCTTGTTCACTCCGCAGATCAAGAGCGACTCAGACGCGGGAGCAAGGCTCTTGAGAAGCGAAGGGTCGCCGTAAAGCGGAGCGCCGGCGACGGTGACCAGCGCCACCTGCGTAGCATCGGCGTGGCTGAGGGCCCAGTAGGCGTCGTGGATCGCGGCAGCAGGATCGGGCGTCAGCACCAGCAGGTCGGCATCATGCCCCACCGCGAGCGAGCCGAGGCGGTCCTGCTGGCCGACGATCTCGGCAGGCGCAGAGGTGGCGAGAGCAACCAGTTCGCGGTCCGTGAACGGGCGCGGCGTCTGCGTGTCTGCCCACGCCGAAGCGTAGTTCAGCTCCGCCAGAAGCCCATCGCTGCCGGTCGGGCTCCAGTCGGGCGCGAGCGCGATGCGTACGCCGGCAGCCTTGGCCGCGGCAATGTTCGCCGTATCGCCATAGAGCTCGAGGTTGCTGCGCGGGGACCAGATGAAGGCCACGCCGTTGGCAGCCATCTCCTTGAAGTTCTCGGGCTTGAGCGCAACTCCATGGATCAGCGCCACGCCCGGGACCAGAAGGCCGCGGGCGCGCAGCATCGTGAACTCGCGCGCCGAGGACGCATCGTGCGGACCGCCTTCGGCCAGGTGGATCAGCAACGCGTGGAGGTCGCGGCTTGCCAGACGCGCGCGCAGCCGGCCCAAGTCGCTTTCCGGCATCTCGAGCGGGAAGACGTTGTACGCCACACGATAGGCTTCTTCGGTGTCGAGGTTGCGCGCAAGGCCGGCGCTGCAGGGCGCACTCTCGCTACCGACGACGGAGCTCTCGCCTTCGCTCAGCGCCTTGACCTCGGCGTAGCGCTCCATCGCACATTCCATGCCGTCACGCAGCATAGCGGCATGCGGCGATCCAAGCAGCGTCTGGTAGACGGGCTTCTGCTGCCAGTCGTAGCGGCTGCCGAACTCTTCGATCGGCCGCCACCGTGGAAAGACGTTCCAGGTCAGGTGGTTGTGCAGATCGATGAGGCCAGGCGCGATGATCGCATGGGTATCGACGACGGTCACGTTTGCCGGGACTGACACATGCGCGCCGGCGGCGGCTATCTTGCCGTCGTGCACCAGAACAGTGCCGTTCTCGACAATGCCTTCGGGAGTGATCAGAGTTCCGCGCAGCGCATAGTCCTGCGCGCCCGCTGCCAGGCAACCGCCCACCAGGATGAAGAACAGCATTCGCACGCTCATCATGTGTCGAGCGAGTATACCGTTCAGATAGCCATCACCTTGGGCCGCGCTTTCTGAATCAAGCGGATGTAGGGCCGCAGGCGTTCAAGGGCCGCTGCCGCAGTGATGCCGTAGCGGGCGCGAAGCTGGTCAACCTTGCCGTGCTCGATAAAGCTGTCCGGCCAGCCGACCCGCACCACCGGCACTTCCAGCTTGAGCGTGTCGAGCACCTCCAGCACGGCGCTCCCAAAGCCGCCGGCGAGCACGTGATCCTCGAATGTAACGAAGGCTGTTACCTTTTCGGCATACCGGCGGATTACGTCGCGGTCCAGCGGCTTGACGAAGCGGGGATTGATGACCGCGGCGGAGATCCCGTGGCCCTTGAGCGTGTCCGCAAGCTCGACAGCCAGCGGCAGGAGCGCCCCCAGGCCGAAGATGGCGATCTCGTCTCCGTCGCGCACCACCTGCGCCTTGCCGATCTCAAGCGGAATGGGCTGGTCTTTGACCACGGTGCCGGGACCGGTTCCGCGCGGGTAGCGCACGGCGCTGGGGCCGGGGTGCGCATGCGCGGTGGCCATCATGTCGGCAAGCTCGTCTTCGCTCGACGGCACCATGTGGATGATGTTGGGAATGGGGCGCAGATAGCTGATGTCAAACAGCCCGTGATGGGTCGCGCCATCATCGCCGCTCAAGCTGCCGCGATCCATGCAGAAGACTACAGGGAGATTTTGGAGGCACACGTCATGCACGATGGGATCAAAGGCCCGCTGCAGAAAGGTCGAATAGATGGCGCAGAAGGGCTTGTAGCCGCGCGTCGCCATGCCCGCAGCGAAGACGACCGCGTGTTCCTCGGCGATGCCGACGTCAAAATATTTTTTCGGGTGCGCGATGCGAAAGATATCAAGCGCAGTTCCGTTGGGCATCGCGGCGGTGATGCCGACGACCTTTTCGTCTTTCGACGCAAGCTTGATCAGCGTGTTCGCAAACACTTCGGAGTAGGTCGGCTGCCCGGTCGACAGCGTCTCGCCGGTCTCCGGATCATAGGGGCCCAGGCCGTGGAACTTCTTCTGCTTATCGAGCGCAGGCTGGAAGCCGCGGCCCTTCTGGGTGATGGCGTGCAGCAGGACCGGCTTCTCCTGCGTCTTCAGAAATTCGAAGGTCTCGATCAAGAGCGGAAGGTTGTGTCCGTCGAGCGGTCCGTAGTAGGTCAGGCCAAACTCCTCGAAAAACATCGACGGCCATAGCATGCCTTTTGCGGCTTCTTCTGCACGGCGCACCACGCTAAGCGCTGCCTTGCCTGCCAGCTTCTGCAGCAGCCGCCCGGCACTCTCATGCAGGTGCTGCACGTGCTGGTTGGTGACGATCTTGTGCAGGTAGCGGGCAATTGAGCCGACGTTGCGGTCAATCGACCACTCGTTGTCGTTGAGCACAACGATCAGTCGCTTGGTGGTGCCGTCGATGTTATTGAGCGCCTCGAACGAGATGCCGTTGGTAAACGCTGCGTCGCCCGCGAGCGCGATGACGTGCTCGGTTCCGCCGGCAAGATCACGCGCTACCGCCATGCCCAGCGCCGCCGACAGCGCCGTGCCGGCATGCCCGGCACCATAGCTGTCGTGCTCGCTCTCAGCGCGCATCATGAAGCCGTTCAGGCCGCCCGGCTGGCGCATGGTGTCAAACCGGCTCGCGCGCCCGGTGAGCAGCTTGTGGATGTACGCCTGGTGGCTCACATCAAAGACAAACTGGTCTGTCGGCGTGTTGAAGACGTAGTGCATGGCAATCGTCAGCTCGACTACACCGAGGTTGGGGCCCAGGTGGCCGCCGGTCTTTGAAAGCGTTTGTATCAGCCGCTCGCGAATCTCCTGGGCCAGGGATTCCAGCTCAGCGATCGAAAGCTTCTTGATGTCAGCCGGCGACTCGATCGTCGGGAGTAGCTTCGTCATCCGTGTCTCCAAGCGCCACGTCTGCCGCCCTAAGCAAAAAAGACCCCGCGCCGGGGTCTCTGGATGAAGGCTGGCGGCTGCTTCCTAACTCCCAAGTATATCAGCCGACACCGGCACGATCTCAATCGCGGCAGCAGCCTGGTTTGACGCAGGCTCGACGCGAAAGTCACCTTCCCATCGCGCGATAACCGCTGCGGCAAGGCAGTTGCCGGTGACGTTGATGACGGTCCGCCCCATATCCATCAGCGCATCGATGCCGAGGATCAGGAAGATCGGCTCCTCCGGCAGGTGAAAGGTGGAGGCGGTGGCGAGCAAAACTACCAGCACCGCTCGGGGAACGCCGGCCACGCCCTTGCTGGTGAGCATGAGCGTCAGCAGCATCAGAACCTGCTCGCGCAGGCCCAGGTGCATGCCTGCGGCCTGCGCGACGAAGATCGATGCCAGGGCCAGGTACAGCGCCGAGCCTGCAAGATTGAAGCTGTAGCCGGTGGGGATGACGAAGCCGACGATCTTGCGCGGTACTCCGAAGGCCTCCATCGCCTCGACCGCACGCGGCAGGGCTGCTTCGGACGTACTGGTGGCGAAGGCGATGGTCGCGGGCTCGGCGACCGCGCGCAGGAAGCCGCGTACAGGGATGCGCGCGATCAGCGCCGCGGGCAGCATGCCCAGCAGAACGAAGGCGGCGAGCGCGACGTAGAGGGTGAGCAGCAGGCGGGCGAGGTTTGCCATGACGCCGAAGCCGGCATGCGCGACCGTGTACGCGAGCGCCGCGCCGACGCCCACAGGCGCGTAGTACATCACCATGTTGGTGAAGGCGAACATGGTCTCGGTGAGCGACTCGATGACCCGCAGCATGGGCGCGCGCTTCTCTTCGGACAGGCCACCAAGCGCGAGGCCGAAGAGCAGTGCGAAGACGGCAACCTCAAGGATCTGGTTCTCGGCCACAGCGCTCGCGATGTTTTCCGGGAAGACGCGCAGGAGAAACTGCTGCCAGCTGAGAGCGGCCGTAGCCGCAAGTTCAGAGTGGCCGGTTGGTACGGCGGCGCTCCCGCTCGCGCCGACACCGGCCTGCGAGAGGTTGATCGCCACCAGGCCGATGGCAAGTGCAATGGTGGTGAGAACCTCGAAGTAGATGAGCGCCTTGAGGCCAAGCCGCCCAACGCTCGACGCCTTTCCGTGGCTGGCAATTCCGGTGACCAATGTGCCGAAGATCAGTGGCGCGACGATGACCTTGATGAGGCGTAGAAAGATATCGCTGAAGACGCGGCACTCAAGCGCGAGCGCAGGTGCGTCGAGGCCAAACTCCACCCCGGCAAGCATGCCGAAGAAGATCCACGGCGTCAGCGAGCGCCTTCGCCAACACAGCCAGGCAAGCAACAGGAGCGCGCAGATGCGCACACCAAATGCGGTATGCTCTGCGGTACCCGGGCGCCAATGAAGGCTGAGAGTCGCCGCGAGCGCCGCGCTCCAAACCATGAATCCGAGCATCCACATGCCCGCAGACACCCTTACCCGGCCTGCCTTGTCTCCGCTCACGCTGCTAGCATAGAGCACGTGCGGAGGTCTCCCTGCATGTACCGTTACTTGCTGCTCTACTGCTGCATTCTTGTGGCGCCAGTCGCCCACGCGCAGGCCGGGCTTGACCCGTTCACGAGCTCCACCTCGAGCACGTTGACCACGCCCGGCATCACTCCCGGCGTTGCGTTTCTCTTCGACCTGGAAGCAAAGTTTGCCCGCGCCACCGCGCAGGGCGGCGGACCAGCTTTTGCCAGCTGGTTCGCCGAGGACGCCGTGACTCTCTCGAACGGAAGAGCGCCGGTACAGGGCCGCGCAGCCATAGCTGCGGGAGCGACATGGTCGCCGAAAACGTATCAACTCACCTGGACGCCGTCCGGCGGCGCCATGGCTCCGGCAGGCGACATGGGCTACACCTGGGGCCACTACGAAGGACGCGCGAAGCTGCCCGATGGCCAGCAAACCACCACCACCGGCCGCTACATGTCCATCTGGCGCAAACAGCCGAACGGCGAGTGGAAGGTCATCCTCGACTCCAGCAACGACGAGCCCGCCGGCGCGGGCGAGTGCTGCAAGCTGCCGTAGGAACAAGACCCTGCGGGGCCAGCGGTCACTTCGTGGCGTGTGGGCGCCCTTCGGGCAAGAGCAATGGCGGAGTCTACAGCCCACCTAGCGGGCGCATTGCGCGCGGGGGATATCTAGGAAAACTCTTCCCACAGCCAGGTCAGATCAAGATACGCCTCAGTACCGATCGCCTGTAGACGCTCGCCCGCAAACGGCTGCCATGTCTGCCCATCCCAGACCGCGACCGATTTTTCATCGGGATCGATCAGCCAGATATTCTGCGTACCCATCGCTTGCAGGTCGCGCGCGCGATCCCGCAGGTCGTGAAAGATATCGGTGGGAGAGAGAACCTCGATCGCTATGAGGGGCGGCCGCTCCAGTGCTGCTACGGATCGTTCGGCCTTATCGACAACAACTACATCCGGAAGACGATACCGGGTCCGCTCCACATGAGTGCGGGTCTCAACCGCGGCCTGAATGCTCCACTCCTTGCGGTGCATATGAAACCAGTAGCCGAGAATCAACTGCAATCTTCCATGTGCAAAGCCAATTACCGGCTTCTCCTTCAGCTCGCCGTCGATATACTCCACATCCGGCCGGTAGTCCGTTCGCAGATACTCCTCAACTGAAACGCCTGTTCCTGTCGTCGCCATGGTTCTCCAAGTTTACGCGTGCTACTCGTCCTGCTCCCTTAGCTTCGCCAGGCCCGCGAAATCCTCAAGCGTGGTCGTATCTCCCTTGATCTCCCCGTGCTCCGCAAGCTCCCGCAGCAGCCGGCGCATGATCTTGCCGGAGCGGGTCTTCGGCAGCTGATCGGTGAAGCGGATATCGTCGGGCCGCGCGAGCGAGCCGATCTCCTTCGCCACCCAGGCGCGCAGCTCTTCCTTGATCTCGGGCGTCGGCACGTAGCCGGTCTCGAGCGTCACGAACGCCGAGATGGCCTGCCCCTTCATCTCGTGCGGCTTGCCGACACAGGCGGCCTCGGTCACCTTCGGGTGCGCCACCAGCGCAGACTCAATCTCCATGGTGCCCAGGCGATGCCCGCTCACGTTGATCACGTCATCGACCCGGCCCATCAGCCAGTAGTAGCCGTCCGCGTCCCTGCGCGCGCCGTCGCCCGAGAAGTAGCTGCCCGGCACCTCGGACCAGTAGGTCTGCACGTAGCGGTCGGGGTCGTTGTAAATGGTCCGGGCCATGGAGGGCCAGGGCTTGCGAATGACCAGCAGGCCACCCTGCCCCGCCGGGACCGGCTCGCCCGCCTTGGTCACGACTTCGGGCACGATTCCCGGGAACGGCCTGGTCGCCGAGCCTGGTTTGGTGGCAATCGCGCCCGGCAGGGGCGTGAGCATGTGGGCGCCGGTCTCCGTCTGCCACCAGGTGTCGGCGATGGGACAGCGGCCCCCACCGATCACGTCGTGATACCACATCCAGGCCTCGGGATTGATCGGCTCCCCGACCGTGCCCAGCACGCGCAGGGATGAAAGGTCGTGCTTCTTCGGGTGTTCGTCGCCCCACTTGATGAAGGCGCGGATGGCCGTCGGCGCAGTGTAAAACACGGTGACTTTGTGCCGCTCAATGATGCCCCAGAAGCGGTCTGGAGCGGGGAAGTTCGGCGCGCCCTCGTAGAGCACTGAGGTGACGCCGTTCTGCAAAATGCCGTACACCACGTAGGAGTGGCCGGTCACCCATCCAACGTCCGCCGTGCACCAGTAGATGTCGTCGTCGTGCAGGTTAAAGACCAGCCTGCTGGTCAGGTAGGTCTGAACGGAATACCCTCCCGTGGTGTGCACCAGCCCCTTGGGCTTGCCTGTGGTGCCCGAGGTGTAAAGGATGTAGAGCGGGTCCTCGGCGTCCATCCACTCGGCCGGGCAGTCAGGCTGGGCTTCGGCCATCAGGTCGTGCCACCATCGGTCGCGTCCGGGCTCCATCACGACCTCGGAGCCGGTTCGCTTCAATACCACGACGTGCTTCACCGTGGTGCACTTGCTCAGCGCCTCGTCGACCGTGGTCTTGAGCTTGATCTCGGCTCCCCGGCGGTAGAGTCCATCCTGCGTCAGGACGGCGACGCACTCGGCGTCGTTTACCCGGTCGGCGATGGCCTGGGCCGCGAACCCGCCGAAGATCACCGAGTGCACCGCGCCGATGCGCGCGCAGGCGAGCAGCGCGACCACCGTCTCGGGCGTCATGCCCATGTAGACAGCCACCCGATCGCCCTTGCAAATGCCCAGGCCCTTGAGCACGTTGGCAAACTTCTGCACTTCGCTGTGCAGTTCGGCGAAGGTGAGCGTGCGCAGTTCGCCGGGCTCGCCCTCCCACACGATCGCCCGCTTTTCGCCTCTGCCGGCCAGCACGTGGCGATCGACACAGTTGTGGGACAGGTTCAACTTGCCGCCGACGAACCACTTGGCCCAGGGCAGCTCCCAACCGAGGACCCTCGTCCAGGGAGCAAACCAATCGAGCTCGCCCGCGATGTCTGCCCAGAAGGCTTCCGGGTCGGCGACCGAGCGCGCGTAGAGCGACTCGTACTCGGCCAGGCTCTTGACGTAGGCGCCCGAAGCAAAGGCCGCCGCTGGTGGAAACACGCGGTTCTCGCGCAAGGTAGAACTCAGATTCTCTTCCGTCACGTTCGCCCCCAGAGCAATCCCACACTAAAGGGTCCGGTGCGGCGCGGGCAAACGGTCCAGATTCTATGCGCCCAAAACGGAAAGCCTCGATTACCAGAAGCAAGCAACACTCGGATGGAGCGGGACGATCGTAGCGACAAAGGACTATAACCGAGAGCGCGCGCGTTTCGGGCGCCCACCTGGAAGGGGATGCGTATGGCTGTTCTAGGTTTTCTTGACCGCGACCATTCTGTCGCCAAGGCCGGCTACAGCCGGTGGCTGGCGCCGCCGGCCGCGCTCGCCATCCATCTCGCGATCGGCCAGGTCTATGCCTTTTCTGTTTTCGTCAAACCGCTGCACGCACTTAAAGCGGCAGACGGCAGCGCCTGGAATCAGAAGGACGTCGGGTACATTTTCTCGATTGCCATCGCTGTGCTCGGCATTTCCGCGGCGCTGTTCGGCAAATGGCTGGAGACGGCGGGACCGCGTAAGGCGATGTTTGCCGCCGCGTGCTGCTTCGGGTCGGGCTTCCTGGTGGCGGCGCTCGGAGTTTCCATCCACTCGCTGGCCTTGATCTACCTGGGCTATGGCGTGCTCGGAGGCATCGGGCTCGGGCTCGGCTACATCTCGCCGGTGTCTACGCTCATCAAGTGGTTCCCGGATCGGCCGGGCCTGGCTACTGGCCTCGCAATCATGGGCTTCGGCGGCGGAGCGATGATCGGCTCGCCTTTCGGAACCAACCTGATGGCCGCCTATGCGCACCAGTCCTCACCCATCGGCGCCACCTGGGTCACCATGGGCATTGCCTACTTTCTCTTCATGATGTTCGGCGTCTTCATGATCCGCGTGCCCGCGCCTGGATGGAGGCCGTTTGGCTGGGAGCCCTCGCAGGCCGCTCACTCCACGCTGATCTCGACCCACAATGTCGAAGTCAACACCGCCATGCGAACGCCACAGTTCTGGATGCTGTGGGTGGTGCTTTGTCTGAACGTCACCGCAGGCATCGGCATCCTCGAGCAGGCCTCGCCAATGATCCAGAACCTGTTCCCCGGCAGGGTCTCAGTCGCCGCAGCCGGCGGCTTCGTGGGTGTGCTCTCGCTGTTCAACATGGGCGGTCGATTTATCTGGGCCTCAGCGTCAGATTACCTGGGCCGCAAGGTCACCTACATGATCTTCTTCGTGCTGGGTGCGGTGCTTTACTTCCTGCTTCCTTCGCTCGGATCGGTTCCGCTGTTCGTCCTCATCGCCGGCCTGCTCCTGAGCATGTATGGCGGCGGCTTTGCCACCATCCCGGCCTACCTGAAGGACCTTTACGGCGGCGTGAATGTTTCCGCCATCCATGGCCGCCTGCTCACGGCCTGGTCGACCGCCGGGATCGTCGGTCCGCTGATCGTCAACAGCATCCTGGACCGTAATGGCGAGCACCACCTTCCGGCGGCCCAGGCCTACCCGGTCACCCTGCACATCATGGCCGGATTGATGGTCGTCGGCTTCCTCGCGAACCTGCTGGTGCGTCCGGTCGCAAGCAAGTACTGGATGCGGGAAGAGAAATCCGCGCTGACCCCGGCTTAGGAGATACGGAATGACAGAGAAAGCCACCAGTTCGCCCCTTTCAATAGCGCTCGCGTGGGCCATCGTGGTACTCCCGGCTGCCTGGGGGGTCTACAACACGTTGTTGCGTGCAGTAAAGCTCTTTCAGTAGGTCTCCGGAGGTCTCCGGCGGTGCGCCCTCTCTCGCGCGACCCTCCCTTGATAGCCGCCCGGGTATAACTAGAACATGAGACCTGCTGCGATTGCAGCAACCGCCGGGTGCGTTCTCGCGCTCCTCGCAGGTTGCAAAAAGCCGTTGATTCCCGCTCCGACCGCGCGCTATGAGCAGATCGACCTGGTGAACGGCGCCTCCATCTCCGGCACCATCCACCTGGCGAAAAAGGTGCCTGCGCCGGTCGAGATCGACATGGCGCAGGACCCGGCCTGCTCGCTTGCAGGCGCGAACATGAGCGAGCAGTACGTAGTCTCCGGCGGCAAGCTGGCCAATGTTTTCGTCTACATCAAGGACGGCCTGGGCAATCGCCTTTACCCCGCGCCGCTCGCAACCGTAACGGTTGACCAGAAGGGCTGCCGCTTCATCCCGCACGTGTCCGCGGCCATGGTCGGCCAGCAGGTCGCCTTCACCAACTCCGACCCAACCATGCATAACATCCACATGCTGCCTTCAGTAGGCGGGAACGACGCGTTCGATGTTTCCGAAGGTCCAAACGGCGGGCCGCAGACACATACCTTCCGCTCGGCGGAGTTGATGGTGCCCATCCGCTGCAACAATCACCCCTGGATGCAGGGCTTCCTCAACATCGCCCCCAATCCGTTCTTCACCGTGTCCGACGCGAGCGGCCGGTACGAGATCAAGGGCCTGCCGCCGGGAACGTACACTTTGGTCGCCGACCACGAGCAGTTAGGCCAGCAGACGCAGACGATTACGGTAGCGGCGAAGCAGAATGCCGTTGAAGATTTCACTTACGGCGATGGCA
>CAXUND010000012.1:29767-50458 GCA_964252445.1 uncultured Acidobacteriaceae bacterium
TAGAAGTCGTAGAACTTGCTCTCATCTGACTTCAAACACGCAAACGTATTCGGCTCACCCTTCGCCTCATGCGTAAACCCCTTGGCATCGACCTCGAGCCGCATCGGTGTCATCGGGCACTGCTTCGGGTCAATTGCGTAGGCGACCGCGACCGCATCAAACATCGTCGGCTCGACTAGGTTATGTCCGAGCGACCACTGGTCATAGAGCAGTGCCATCGCGTCGGTCAGGTTGGTGCTTTGTGCGAACAGCATCCGCCGCCTGGCCTCGTTCAGCGGGATCTGCGTCGAATCGAGTGGCATGACGTAGAGCGGCACCCCGGAAGTAAACACTGCCTGCGCCGCCGCGATGTCCATCTTGATGTTGTACTCGGCGTCGGGCGGATGATCCGGGCCGCCGTAGCCGCGGCGAACCGACCCGCCCATGATCACGATGCGCTTCAACTTCCGGAACGTAGCTGGATCGCGCTTGATCGCGGCGCCGATGTTCGTCGGCGGTCCGATGGCGATCAGCGTGATCTCGCCCGGATGCTCCCGAATCTGTCTCAGCAGAAAATCAACTGCAGGCGGATGCGGCCGATCCGGCTGCCGCGCCGCCCAGCGCGCCTGCGAGATCGGTCCCTGCCCCGGATGCGTCTCGATGCCGACGGCTACAGGAACGTCTGACCGCCCCGTCTCACACAGCAGCCGGTCAAGCAGCCGCGCCTTCAGCGGCGTGTCATCCCAGGAGGACATCATGCCCAGGATGCGCACCTCCGGGCTCGCCAGCGCCAGCCCAACAGCGAAGACATCGTCGATGTCGTCGCCGATGTCCGTATCGATGATCACCGCCTCCGGTGTCCGCTGAGCCGCTGGTCGACCCACTTGTTGGGCGGGCCCATGCGCGTAAACAACCAAAAGCAGCAACGAAGCGATCGCGGTACGTCGTGTGACGGGACGAAGACAGGGGTGAGGGATGGCGTTCCTCCGAGGGCGAGCATGGTAAGCAGACCGTGCTGCGACTGGGATAGCATTCTACTGGTTCCAATTGGAGGCTTAAGCGCATGCGTGTAGGAATGTTGACGGGCGGCGGAGACTGCCCCGGGTTGAACGCGGTGATTCGCGCAGCAGTGCGCAAGGGCATCTGGCACTACGGAGATGAATTTGTCGGCTTTATGGGGGGCTGGCGCGGGGTGCTCGATGACACCACCATGCCGCTCGACCTCCAAACGACCAGCGGCATCCTCCATCGCGGCGGGACCATTCTGCGGTCCTCGCG
This sequence comes from uncultured Acidobacteriaceae bacterium, assembly GCA_964252445.1. Lineage (GTDB taxonomy): Bacteria > Acidobacteriota > Terriglobia > Terriglobales > Acidobacteriaceae > EB88. Next base: position 31,025 of record CAXUND010000012.1, read on the forward strand.
CACCAACGTGAAGAAGATCGAGGGCGGCTTCGAGAAAAGCCTGAAGGTGCTCGAGGGTCATAAACTGGACGCGCTGATTGCCATGGGCGGCGACGACACGCAGTCGATCTCGCTTGAGCTCGCGACGCGGGGCGTGAACTGCATCGGCGTGCCCAAGACCATCGACAATGACCTCAGCGGGACCGATGTCTGCTTCGGTTTCGACACCGCGGTGACCATCGCGACCGAGGCGGTCGACCGTTTGCACTCGACCACCGAAGCTCACAGCCGCGTGCAGGTAGTAGAGGTGATGGGCCGCGATGCCGGCTGGATCGCGGTTACCGTCGGCATCGCCGGCGGCGCGGACGTGATCCTGGCGCCAGAAAAACCGATCGACATGGAAGAGGTCGTACGCCTCTTAAAGGCGCGCTGGGACAGCGGCAAGCGATTTGCCATCGTGGTGGTGGCAGAAGGGGCCAAGCTGCCGGAGCAGCCAGGCCAGGTCTCGGTCGGGAACAAGGTCGACTCCTTCGGCCACGTGCGGCTGAGCGGCATCGGGCAGGTGCTGGCGGAAGAGATCGAGAAGCGGACAGGCTATGAAACTCGCTCCGTGAACCTTGGGCACACTCAGCGGGGCGGCACGCCGACCGCGTATGATCGCGCGCTCGCAAGCCGCTACGGCGTGGCCGCCATCGACCTGGCGCATGCAGGCAAGTTCGGCCGGCTGGTGGTGCTCAAGGGCACGGCTATCTCGGATATTCCGCTCGCCGACGCGATCGCGAAAACGCGGACCGTGGGTGAGGATCTGTTCGAGGTCATCCACTCGCTGCAGCCGTCTGCCTAACGTAACCGGCAGAGGGGTAGGGACTTCGCGTGAAAACCGGCTAAACTAACCGGTAACCTACGGAGCAGTCACTACCCCAATGCAGCGACAGCAGATCGGCATCCTTGGCGCTACCGGCATGGTCGGCCAGCGCTTTATCCAGTTGCTCGAACATCACCCGTGGTTCGAGATCGCGTGGCTCGCGGCCAGCGATCGCTCCTCCGGCAGGCTTTATGGCGAGGCGGTGCGCTGGAAGCTCGATACACCGGTCCCGGCAGACATCGCCGCCATGCGCATCTCCCCGGCTGCGCCTGAGGGTGCCCCGAAGATCATCTTCGCCGCGCTCGACGCGGACATCGCGCTCGACCTCGAACCCCGTTTTGCCGGGGCCGGCTGCACGGTCATCTCGAACTCGAGCGCTTTCCGCATGCACCCTCTGGTGCCGCTGGTCATTCCCGAGGTGAACCCGGACCACCTGGCGCTTATCGATCAACAGAGCTGGCGCAGCGACTCCGTCGGTTCCATCGTCACCAACTCAAACTGCTCCGCCATGGGCCTGGTTCTCGTGTTAAAGCCGCTGGCTGACCGCTTCGGCATCGAGTCGCTCTTCGTGAGCACCATGCAGGCCGTCTCGGGGGCAGGTTACCCTGGCGTGGCGTCGCTCGACATCCTCGGCAACGTGGTGCCCTTTATCCGCAATGAAGAAGAAAAGATGCTCGCGGAGACGATGAAGCTCCTCGGTTCGCTCGTGGGCGGCGCCGTGGTCCCCTACCCCGCCAAGATGACTGCGCACTGCAATCGTGTGGCGGTCGAGGACGGGCACACGGAGTCAGTCTCGATCAAGCTGCGCACCCCGGCGACGCGCGAGGAGATCCTTGCTGCCTGGGCGGAGTTCACGCCCCTGGAAGGCTCCGGGCTGCCAAGCGCGCCCGCCCAGCCGGTCGAGTTCATGCACGAAGAAGACCGCCCGCAGCCGCGGCTCGATCGCATGCGCGGCGCAGGGATGGCGTCCACTGTTGGCCGCCTGCGCCCGTGCACGCTGCTCGACTGGAAGTTCACGCTGCTCTCGCACAACACCATCCGAGGGGCGGCGGGCGCGGCGATCCTGAACGCGGAGCTGCTGCACTCGCAAGGCAAGCTCGAGCCAAAGATTCGAGCCGAGGCCATCGCGACCGCATGAAGCTGCTGGTGATGAAGTTCGGCGGAACCTCGGTCGAGGATGCAACCGCGATCCTGCGCACGGCGGGCATCGTGCGCGGCCGCCGCGACCGCGGCCATACGCCCATCGTGGTGGTCAGCGCGATGGCGAAGGTGACCGACCAGCTGCTCGAAGCCACCGCAGCCGCAGCCGCGGGCAAGCGCGTCGATGCGCTGGCCGTAAGTGCCAGGCTGCGCGCGCGTCACCAGTCTACAGCTGCAGAGCTGCTGGGAACCGAGGACGGCGCAGCCGCAGGCGAGATGCGCGACTGGGTCGACCAGGAGTTTGCCGCGATGGACGAGGTGCTGCGCGGCCTGGTCGCGGTGGGTGAGTTGACCCCGCGCATCCGCGACATGATCGTCTCCTACGGCGAGCGGCTTTCAAGCTACATCATCGCCACTGCTTTCACCCGGCTGGGCCTGGACGCGGCGCACGTGGACGCACGCAACTGCATCATCACCGACGCGCAGCACGGCCGCGCCATTCCCGATGACCAGCTCATCGAGCAGCGCCTGCGGCGTGACGTTCTGCCGCTCGCCGCCGAAGGCCGTACGGTGGTTATGGGCGGCTTCATCGGCGCGACCGAGCAAGGCCGGATCACGACACTCGGCCGCGGCGGATCGGACTTCACCGCGGCGCTGGTGGGCGGCGGCATCGACGCCGAGGCGATCGAGATCTGGACCGATGTCGACGGCATCATGACCACCGATCCTCGACTGGTGCCCGGCGCGCTGCGGGTCAAGGCAATCTCGTTTGAAGAAGCAGCAGAGCTCGCCTACTTTGGTGCCAAGGTCCTGCACCCGGCGACCATCCTGCCCGCGGTCAAGAAGAACATCCCCGTCCTGGTGCTCAACTCGCGCAATCCGGCGAATGAGGGCACGCGCATCTCGGCCGTCGCCCCGCACTGCTCGAGCCCCTTCAAGTCAATTGCTGCGAAGAAACGGCTGACCATCATCGACGTGGTCGCGAGCCGCATGCTGATGACGCACGGCTATCTGAAATCGATTTTCGACATCTTCGACAAGCACAAGTGTTCGATCGACATGGTGTCAACGTCCGAGGTTTCGGTCTCGCTCACGGTCGATTCGAATGAGAAGCTGGCGGAGATCGCGGCCGACCTGAGCCTAATCGCGGACGTCAAGTACGAGGGCCGCAAGGCGCTCATCTGCCTGGTCGGCGAGGACATTCGCGGGCGCAGCGGCATGGCGGCGCGGGTGTTTGGCGCGGTGCGCCATGTGAACATGCGGATGATCTCGCAGGGCGCCTCCGAGATCAACATGAGCTTCATGATCGACGAGGACGATGTCGAAGAAGCGGTGCGGGCGCTCCATGCGGAGTTTTTCTCTGACCCTGACCCGTCCATCTTTGATGTAGAAGCGGTACGGGAAAGTGTGGTGTAGACGATGCTTCTGCTGGTTCTGGGACGAGGAAAGACCGGTTCCGTAGTCGCCGAGGTCGCCCACCAGCGCGGCCACAGTGTGCACGTGGTAGGAGAGGAAGAAAATCGCAACGCAGCCGCCCTTACCGGGCCGTTTCTCGCCGGCTATGACGCGGTCATCGACTTCACCACGCCGGAGGCCGCAGTCCTGAACATGCGCGCCTGCCTGGCAAACTGCGCGCACATGGTGGTCGGCACCACCGGCTGGTACCAGCACCTCGAGCCGATGCGGAGGATCGCGGAGCGCCGGGGCGCGGCCCTGCTGTACGGGTCGAATTTTTCGGTCGGCGTCCAGGCGTTTTATCGCGCCGCTCGGGAGCTGGCGGTGGCTGTCCCGAACTACAAATTCTCTATCGCCGAAACCCATCACGCAGGCAAGCGGGACGCGCCTTCCGGCACCGCTCTGACGTTGAAGGGGATCGTCGAGGAAGCGATCCCAGGCGCGACGATTGAGATCACCTCCACCCGCGAGGGGGAGCACGCTGGGCTGCATGTCCTGGAAGCGCGCTCCTCGGACGACATGATCCGCATCTCGCATGAGGCGCACTCGCGGCGCGGCTTCGCCGAGGGCGCTGTGCGCGCCGCAGAGTGGATTGCAGGCAAAACCGGCACCTGGGACTTCTCAGAGATTGCGGCCGAGCTTGCCGGCGGCGCGAGCGCTTAGGCACAGCGGCCGCTTAGAACGTGGCCCCCTCCACCGCCGCCCGATCCCGCTCCTTGATCTTCTTCGCCGGGGTGCCCGCGTAGATTCCGTAGGCGTCCATGTCTTTGGTTCCGATTGCGCCCAGCGCCAGGATCGCGCCTTCCCCCATGTTGACGCCGGGTGAAACGATGGCCCGCGCGCAGATCCACGAGTAGGCCCCGAAGCGCATCGGGTAGTGCACCAGCGTGAAGGCGGGGTCGTTGTAGAGGTGGGTCGCACCGCACACGTACGCACCCTGCGAGACGATCGCCTTTTTCCCAAAATACATGGGCGACGGATTGTAGAGCTCGGCGTCATCGGCCACCGCCACGCCGTCTTCGCACACCAGGTTCCAGGGCGCCCAGATGCGCACTTTGGGATAGAAGCGGCACTTCACGCCGAGCTTTGCGCCGAAGAGCTTGAGCAGCATGGCGCGCCAGGCATGCATGGGGCGCGGCGTCGGACGATAGAGCAGCACGTACACGATGCCCCAGGCGATCCGCGCCATCCGGTTACGGCGCGAATAGGGCGAAGGCGCCATCTCGACCTTTTCTGCCACGCTCATGGCGACTGTTTCGCTCAAGGCTGCGCGCCTCGCTGCAGCTCCAGCGTCTTCACCACGATGAAGTATTCATAGATCGCCTGCAACGTCGAGTACACCACGCCCGCCTGCCCGTCGAGCACGCCGCCGCGCACAAACATCAGGTAGAGCCACTTGATCAGCGGCCTACCGGGCATCTGGTAAAAGAGCGCCTTCTGCGCCACACGCCGCGCGGGAAAGTCCTTTGCGAACAAGGCCTGCCTCCAGGAAGCATCGTTGGCCGAGGCTTGGGCGGCTACGATCCTTGCCTCCATCGAGGAGTACTGGTTGTGCTTGGTTAACCAGTGCGAGACGCCTTTCGAAAAAGGGTAGTGATCGAAGGGCTGCGCGAGCGGGACAATGCGGCCGTCTACTTCGAGCACCTCATTGATCTCCCTCACGTACCGCGCGCGGCCGCGACGCACCAGGCGAATGTAAAACGGCGTCGTCTGCGCGTGCTTCAGCCAGGTGCGTAAGAAGTAGTCGCGGCGACGGATGAGAAAGCCGCCAATGTCCTTACCGGCCATGCTGACTGCCGCGCCCATCTCGGCTACCAGTGCCGGAGTGGGCCGCTCGTCCGCGTCCAGCACAAATATCCATTCATGCAGAAAGGGCAGCGTCTCAAGCGCCGCGTTGCGTTGCGCCGAGTAGCTGTCAAACCGGCGCGCGGTGACATGCGCCCCGCGCGCGCGGGCGATCTCGGCAGTACGGTCCGTGCTCTCGGAGTCAAACACATGCACGTCATCTGACCAGGCGACTGAGTCAAGGCAGCCAGGCAGGTCCAGCTCTTCATTTCTGGTCAGGATGAGCACCGAGATAGGGACGGCAGCCATGGCCTTATCTTACTTGGCCCCTGTCTTCAAGCTGCGGCCTCGGTGAGCCCACGCAGGCTTCGCACAACTCCGTCGCAAAGGCACGCTTGCGCAGCATCTCACCCGTTTTCAGCACGATCATCCACTCGTAGAACGCCTGCAAAGTCGAGTAGACGATCCCCGGATAACCGTCCAGGATGCCGCCGCGGACAAATACATACATCAGCCAGCGCAGCAGGGGCCGACACGGCAGGCAGTAGAAGATCGCCTTTTGCGCCAGCCTGCGCCTGTGAAAGTCCGGCTCAAAGAGCGCGACGCGCAGTGAGGCATCAACACGAAACGCCCCTTCCGCAACGATCTTTGCCTCCATCGAAGAGTAGGCGTTGTGTTTCTCAAACCACTGGCTGAAGCCTTTCGAAAACGAGTCATGCGTGAAGGCGCCGGCAAGATCACGAATTTCGCCCTTTACTTCCAGAACCTCATTGACCGCGCGCGTGTACCGGGCGCGGCCTCGCCGCAGCAGCCGCACGTACCAGGCAGCCATCTGGGCATGCTTCAGCTGCCGGCCCAGAAAGTAGTCGAATCGACGTATGCGGAAGGCGTCCACGCCCCGGGAGGCGCTCAGGATCGCTGCTTCCATCTCCGCGTGCAGCGAGCGGGAGGCACGCTCATCCGCGTCCAGGACAAACACCCATTCGTGCCGAAAATTCAACGTGGTCAGCGCCGCGTTCCGCTGACCGGCGTAGGAGTCGAAGCGGCGCGTTGCTACATGCGCACCGTGGCTCCGGGCAATCTTCGCCGTGCAATCCGTGCTCTCGGAGTCAAAAACATGCACATCGTTCGACCAGGCGACGGAGTCCAGGCAATCGGCAATGTTCAGCTCCTCATTGCGAGTGAGAATGAGGACCGAGATGCCGCTCATGAATGTGCAATTTCTCGCAGTGCAAGCGACGGCGTCCGCTTGCGGACCCTGTTTGCAGATGATTCACGCCAGACCATGCTGATGCCTGCCCCTATCGAGGCCAGTGCTATCGCTAGTTCGAGATAGTCCAGAAACATGGCTCGCTCCTGCCTGCAGTCATCGGCAGCGGGCGCACGCTCTTGAGCCCGCAAGAACGGGCCCGTTGTAGACTCTTCCCTGTATGGATCAAGCAGGCTGCAGCACGGCGCTGGTGACCCCTTTTCGCGCAGACGGGGCGGTGGACGAAGAGGCACTGCGCAACCTGGTCGAGTGGCAGATCGCGAGCGGCATCGATGGGCTGGTGGCCTGCGGGACTACAGCCGAGACGCCGACCCTCACATCTGAGGAGTGGCTGCGCGTCATCACCCTGGTCGCAGACACCGCTGCCGGGCGCGTCCCGGTCTGGGCAGGGGCGACCCACAACTCGACCAAAGCGGCGGTCGAACGGGCGCAGGCGGCAGCCGCAGTTCCCGGCGTGTCCGCGGTGCTCAGCGCCAACCCGTACTACAACAAGCCCGGGCAGGAGGGCCAGTACCAGCACTTCCGCATGATTGCAGAGGCTATCCCTGTACCGCTGATCCTCTACAATATTCCCGCGCGCGCAGGCGTCAACCTGGAGCCGGTGACTGTCGCGCGCCTGGCCGAAGATTGCCCCAACATCCACGGCATTAAGGAGTCGAGCGGCAACCTGGCCCAAATCACCGAGCTGATGTCGCTGGTGCCGCGGGCTTTCTCCGTCTTCGCCGGCGACGATGCGACCGCCCTCGCGACCCTGGGCGTCGGCGGCGCCGGTCTGGTCTCGGTCGCGTCGAATGTCATCCCCACGCACATGCGCCAGATGGTGCACGCAGCTCTCGCGAACGACTGGCCCACTGCGCGCCGGATCAACCGTGCTTACTACCCGCTGATGCTGGCCAATTTTTGGGAGCCCAGCCCTGCTCCGGTCAAGGCGCTGCTGGCCCACATGGGCCGCATCCACGAGACCTGCAGACTGCCGATTGTGCCGGTCTCCGCCATCACGCGGGAGAAGCTGGAGGCACTCGCCGATTCGCTCGGTCTGCGCCAAGAAGCATCTGTAGCCGACCAAGGACATCCTCCCGCCGCATGAGCGAGCTTGAGCGGGAGATCGAGGAACTCTTTGCGACAGGACCGGGCGCGCTGGACAAGAGCCGCAGCCTTGCGGCCTTCTATCAACTTCGCGATGCGCTCGAACGCGGAGAGTTGCGCGCCGCCGAGCCTGACCCCTCCACCCAGACCGGCTGGCGGGTCAACGCCTGGGTCAAGCGCGGCATCCTGCTGGGGTTCCGTATCGGCAGCCTTACATCCCCCGACGACACCCCTTCCGCGCTCTCATTCGTCGACAAGGACACCTACCCGGCGCGCCGCTTCACTCCGGAGGAGAACATCCGCATCGTTCCCGGAGGCTCGTCGGTCCGTGCAGGCGCCTACCTCGCCCCAGGCGTAGTCTGCATGCCCCCGATGTACGTCAACGTGGGCGCTTACGTCGACGAGGGCACCATGGTCGACTCGCACGCCCTGGTCGGCAGCTGCGCACAGGTGGGCAGGAGCGTGCACCTGAGCGCCGCGGCGCAGGTGGGTGGCGTGCTCGAGCCGGTGAACGCCAGCCCGGTGATCCTCGAGGACGATGTGCTGGTAGGCGGCAACTGCGGGGTTTACGAAGGCACCATCGTCCGCCGCGGAGCAGTGCTCGCCGCAGGCACCATCCTCACCCGCGGCACGCCGGTCTTTGACGTCGTCCGGGGCACGGTCCTTCGCGCCGAGCCAGACTTGCCGCTCATCATCCCTGAGAATGCCGTTGTCGTTCCGGGCGCCCGCACCATCCAGAAAGGTCGTGCGGCGGAGTGGGGCCTGAGCCTCTACACTCCCGTCATCGTCAAGTACCGCGATGATAAAACCGAGCTGAGCCTGGCGCTCGAAGACCTGCTGCGCTAGTCGTCGCCTTAACGAATTTCGCGCCGCCCGCGCCAACCAAGGCGCTAAACTTTGAGCAACCGCGCCATGACCAATCCTCCCAGACCTCAGCCGGGCGAACCGGAGTCCGAGATCCCTAACCCGGCGCTCACCCCGCCGGAGTTCCCCGCGCAGGACACCGCGCCTGCCCCCGGTCGCCGGGCTGCGGCGACCTTTATCTTCTTCACTGTCGCGCTCGACATGCTCGCCCTTGGCATGATCGCCCCAGTGTTGCCGCGGCTGATTACCGGCTTCATGCACGGCGACGCTTCAACGGCTGCTTCACGTGCCGCCCAGATGCTGGGCATCTTTGGCACGGTCTTTGCCGCGATGCAGTTCTTCTTCTCCCCGGTGCTGGGCTCGCTGTCTGACCGCTACGGCCGGCGACCTATCGTGCTGCTGTCGAACTTCGGCATGGGCTTTGACTACCTGCTGATGGCCTGGGCGCCCGCGCTTAGCTGGCTCTTTGTCGGGCGCGTTATTTCCGGGCTGACAGCCTCCAGCGTGCCCACCGCCATGGCCTACATGGCTGACGTAACCCCGCACGAAAAGCGGGCCGCTGCCTTTGGCATGCTCTCGGCTGCATTTGGACTGGGCTTCGTGCTTGGCCCCGCGCTCGGCGGCGTGCTCGGCAACGTGAACCCCCGCCTGCCCTTCTTCGTCGCCGCCGGGCTGTCGCTGGTCAATGGTATGTACGGGCTCTTCGTGCTGCCGGAATCGCTCGCGCTCAAGCACCGCATGGCTTTTGCCTGGAGCCGCGCCAACCCGGTCGGCTCGCTCACGCTGCTGCGCCGCCACTCCAGCCTGATCGCCGCTGCGGCCGTGCTGCTGATCGCCTACGTCGCCCAGCAATCGCTGATGAACGTGTACGTGCTCTACTCCGAGTTCCGCTTCCAGTGGACCGACCGTACCGTCGGCCTGTCACTGGCGACGGTCGGCATCTTCTCGGCCCTGATCGGCGGCCTGCTGGTCAAGCGCGTGGTGGCGCGCATCGGCGATCGCAATTCAATCCTGGTGGGGTTAGTGCTGGGCGCGACCGGCTTCACCATGTTCGGCCTGTCGAAGACCGGCCTGCTGATGTGGTTCGGCATCCCGGTGATGGACATGATGTCGCTGGTCTGGCCCTCGGTGCAGAGCCGCATGTCGGCGGGCGTCGGTCCCTCCGAGCAGGGGCAGATGCAGGGCGCGATCAACAGCCTGCGCGGCATTGCGGGGCTGATCGGGCCGGGATTGTTCACCTACATCCTGAGCAAGTGCATCGGCGCAAACGCTGTCATTGACTCGCCGGGGATGCCTTTCTTCGTCGCGGCCGGGCTGCTGCTAACGGCGCTGGCAGTCGCCGCGCGCGTGATCCACGCGCCGGCGAAGGTTCCACTGCAGGCTGTTTCCTCCTGAGCCGCCTGCCGGGCCCGCCGCTTGAACTCCGCCCACGTCAATGGCTTGCCTACCCCAAACCACACCAGCAGCAGCGGGATCACCGCCAGGTGCGAGGCGGCGACCAGCAATCCAACCACCGCAAACGGCGTTATCTCCATACCCAGACTATAGATTACTCAGCTGAGCGGCACTTCATCCTGCACGCCGACGCCGTGCTCGTAGACCAGATTGCCACCCAGGTGCGCCGATGCGGAAACGACCACGTATCCGAGCGCGGCGAGTGCGCGCGCCGTCGCCCGGCTGCCACTCTTCCGCCGCTGCAGCCACGCCGCGCCGAAGAGCCCGACCGCCGCAACGTTGAGCAGAGCATGCACCGCGCCGATGCGGCGAGGAGCGCCCTCGGTGTCCGCCCAGTCGTTCATCCCGGTCACCGCCGCACCGATGGCGCCTACCAGCCCCAGGATTAAGGTCGCGTCCGCAGCGTGGTCGAGCTTCTCCCCGGCCCCGAGGGCGGCGAGTGTGTCAAAGACCACGGTTCCGGTCCACGAACCGACTGGAATCTCGACCAGGATGGCGTGCAGCGGCTCGTTGAGCCAGGTTCCATGCAGCGCGTTCCGCACCGCCTGGCGGTTCTCGCCGAAAACGCTGAAGGCATCGCGGATCGCCTCCTGTGCCGGCGCTTCGGCCGGCGCCAGCCATTGCTGACGCTCGGCCAGCGCCGCCAGCGGATCCTTACTGATGGCCGCGCCGGCAACATGATCGGGGCGCATGGTAGCAGTCATCCAATGTCTCCTCGTACTTCCTTCTCCATGGATGGATGCGCGTGGCTCGCTGCCTGCCAACGCCACTTCGCACCACATCCCTACTTCCACTTCTATCCTGTCGACACGCGCACGGGGCGAGGAGCGGCCAGGCCCCATCTGCTAGCATTAAGGTCTCTAATGGCAGAAGAAAAAGTAAAACTGATCCCCCTCGGCGGGCTCGGCGAGTTCGGCATGAACTGCATGGCCGTCCGCTACAAAGACGAGATTATTGTCATCGATGCGGGGCTGATGTTCCCGGAATCCGAACTGCTCGGCGTCGATATCGTCGTGCCCGACATCACCTATCTCGTCGAAAATCGCGCCATGGTGCGCGGCATCATCCTCACCCACGGACATGAAGATCACATCGGCGGTCTGCCCTGGATCCTCTCCGAGATCAACGTGCCCGTCTACGGCACGGAGTTCACGCTCGCGTACGTGGAAGGCAAGCTCGAAGAGCACAAGATGCTCGACGACACCGAGCTGATCGAGATCAAGCCGAGCTCCCGCTTTGCGCTGGGCCCCTTCATCCTCGAGCCCATCCGGGTCACCCACTCGCTGGTCGACTGCATCGCGCTCGCGATTGAAACCCCAGTCGGCGTGATCGTCCACACCGGCGACTTCAAGATCGACCTCTCCCCGCCGGACGGAAAGCCCTTTGACCTGCACAAGTTCGCCGAGTACGGGCAGAAGGGCGTGCTGTGCCTGCTGCAGGACTCGACCAACGTCGACCGGCCGGGCTACACGCCGAGCGAGTGGGCGGTGAAGCCGCGGCTCGATGAGATTGTCCAGCGGACCAAAAAGAAGCTCTTCTTTTCGTGCTTTTCGTCTTCAATCTACCGCATGCAGATCGCGCTTGACCTGGCCGCCAAGCATGGCCGCAAGGTTGCAATTGTCGGCCGGTCGATGATGGAGTCCTCCGAGATTGCGCAAGACCTCGGCTACCTGAACCTGCCGGTCGGCCTGATGATCCACCCGGGGCAGATCGGCGACCACTCGCCTGAGAACTTGATGGTCATGATCTCCGGCACCCAGGGCGAGCCCATGAGCGCGCTCTCCCGCGCCGCGGTCGACAACCACAAGCACGCGCGCATCTCCCCCGGCGACACGGTGGTGCTCAGCTCGCGCGTCATCCCCGGCAACGAAAAATCGATCTACCGTGTCATCGACCACCTCTACCGCCGCAATGCCGAAGTGATCTACGACGACGGCACCGCCGGGCTGATCCACGTCTCGGGCCACGCATCGCAGGAGGAGCAGCGCCTGCTCATCAACCTGCTGCGGCCCAAGTTCTTCATCCCCGTACACGGTGACTATCGCCACCTGAAGAAGCATGCCGAGCTGGCGATGACCACCGGCGTGGTCGAGGCCACAGTGCTAATCGAAGACGGCGACGTGCTCGAGCTCACCAAGACGAGCGCGAAGAAAAACGGCAAGGTCACCGCCGGCCGCGTCTGCATCGACTCGGGGTCATCCTCTGATGTTGTGGGCGACCTGGTCATCCGCGATCGACGGTCCTTGTCCGAGGACGGCATTGTGCTACCCATCCTGACTATCAATAAGTTGACCGGCAAGGTAGAGCGCTCGCCTGAGATCATCACCCGCGGCTTTGTCGCCGACGCGCAGATGCTCGATCAGGCACGCGGCGTGCTGACGCAGACGCTCGAAGGCTCAAGTGCCGAAGAGAAGGCCGATCCGGGAGTGATGAAGGAAAAGATAAGGATGGATCTGAAGCGGTTTATCCAAAAAAATACAAGTCGAAGGCCGCTGATTATGCCGGTAATTCTCGAAGTTTAGGATTGCCTGCAAATCCACGGCCGGCGTACGGCACTCCAAGCACAAGAAACAGGCTTGAGATGACGTACTACTTCGCGGCTCCGGTTTCTTTCAGATAACTTGCGCTTAGCGTGCCCTTCTGTTTCGCCACCGGCAGCAGCGTGGGGAAGAACTGCGCGAAGGTCGTACTCGGATCCGCGCGTCTGACGTATAAGCGGGTGCTGTAGGTGGCCGTACACCCTGGGCCACCAGGAACACCAGCGGCACGATGCCCACGGCCAGCAAACGCGAACGACGACTCATGGAGTGACTATACGGAAGCCCGACCAGGCTGGTTCAGGTCATCTATCAGTCGGCACGTACCCTTTTCGGTTCGCTCCGGCACTCTCCAGGCCCGCAGGACGCTGCTCGCGATGGCGCTCTGCCATACTGGAAGAGCTCTGGAGGTTCTCGCCTGGTGCGACCGCGGCTGCCGCGGCCACACTTGACGTGTGCCTTATGAACCCACTTAAGCTGCTCATTACCCCGACCCGCAGCCGCCGCCTGAATGAGCTGGTCGGCCTGTTGGTGTTGGTCGCCGCGATCCTCCTCCTCCTCGCCCTGCTCTCCTACCGCTCGTCTGACCCCTCCTTGAACACCGTTGCACCGGCCGCCGGGCAGCACTGGAGCGGGCATAACTGGACCGGCCGCATCGGCGCCTACGCCGCTGATCTCCTGCTGCAGTTCTTCGGGATTTCGGCGTTTCTTCTGCCACTGCTGGTCGGCGCGCTGGGCTGGTGCTGGCTGCGCTCCCGCGCTGCCGACTCTCCTGGAGTCCGCATCATGGGCGCCGGGCTGCTGGTCCTGTTTCTGCCCGCGGCTCTGGCTCTGTTGCCTGCTCACCCGCATCTGCTTGGATTGCCGGTAGAGGGACTGACAGGGCGACTGCTTGCCGATGCCCTGGTCGCCCAACTCAACTATCCCGGCGCCTGCGTGCTGTCGGTGAGCCTGGTGGCCATTGCACTCTACTTCGCGACCACCTTCAGCATTGCTTCCCTGCGCAAGCAGGCAGCCGTGCGTTTCGCCTTTGTGCAGGCCTGGCGGGATCGCTGGGAGAACTGGAAGCAAAGGCGCGCGCGCAAGAAGCTTGAAAGCGAGGCCGCCCACGAGGTTGGCGCCCGAGAGAAGGCCCTCCTGCGCGCGCGCCAGCTACTCGAAGAACAACAAGGCCGGCCGCACGGTCTCAGGCGCTTCTGGCAGAAAAAGCCGCGACCGGTCCAAACGCCCGAGGAAGGGTTGCCGCAGCGCCGTGCCAGCTTCGTCGAGGCTGCGGCGGCTTTCCCTACACCTGCGCCGTCCTCTGGACCGGCTGTGCCCTACCCTGAGGATGGCCCGGAGCTCTCCCCAGCCTTTGTTCCAGCTTCTGCTAGTCCTGCTCCGCCGGCGCAGCTCGCGGCCTCGCATCCGGAGAAAGAGATTGCCTTTACCCAGCGCGCCGACATCGACATCCGCACCGTCACGCTGACGCAGAAGACCATCCACGGCTACTCCACCCGCTACAAGCTGCCGCCCTCTACGCTTCTGCACAGGTCCGAAGACAATCACGTCGTCCGCGAGGAAGAGCTGCGGCTCGAAGCGCAGGTACTAGTCGAGAAGTGCGCGGAGTTCGGCGTGGGCGGCCAGGTGGTCCAGATCAACCCGGGACCGGTGGTCACGACCTTCGAGTTTCGCCCGGATTCAGGCGTCAAGTACTCGCGCGTCACCGGCCTCGCCGACGACCTCTGCCTGGCCATGGCCGCCGAGTCGATCCTGATCGAGCGCATGGCGGGCAAGAGCACCGTCGGCATCCAGGTGCCGAACTCTGACCGCGAGACCATCTGGCTGCGAGACGTGATCGAGGCCGAGTCCTTTGCCACCTCGAAGAGCAAGATCACTATCGCCATGGGCAAGGACATCAACGGCCGCATCGTCTCAACTGACTTGGCCGCGATGCCGCACGTGCTCATCGCCGGCTCGACCGGCTCCGGTAAATCGGTCGCGATCAACGCGATGATCATGTCGGTGCTGTATAAGTCGACGCCCGAGCAGGTGCGCCTGATCCTGGTCGATCCCAAGCGCGTCGAGCTCGGCATGTACGAGGGCATCCCGCACCTGTTCACGCCCATCATTACCGACCCGAAACTCGCCGCCAACGCGCTCAAGAACGCGGTCCGCGAGATGGAGCGCCGGCTCAAGCTGCTGGCCTCGCGCTCAGTCCGCAATATCGACCAGTACAACAAGCTCTTCGTCGACGGACCGGGATTGTTTGACGACGACAATGTCGAGCAGGCGCCGCTGCCGTACATCATGATCATCATCGACGAGCTTGCGGACCTGATGATGCTCGATCGCGCCAACGTGGAAGAGGCGATCACCCGCCTGGCGCAGATGGCCCGCGCGGTGGGCATCCACCTGGTGCTGGCGACGCAGCGGCCCTCGGTCGATGTCATCACCGGCCTGATCAAGGCCAACGTGCCTACGCGCATCTCGTTCAGGCTGGCGTCTAAAACCGATTCGCGCACCATCCTCGATTCAAACGGAGCAGAGAGCCTTCTGGGCCGCGGCGACATGCTCTTCCTGCCGCCGGGGACCTCGCGGGTGCAGCGCGTGCATGCGCCCTTTGTGACTGAGACGGAGATCTCGGGCGTGGTCGCTTTCTGGAAGGCGCAGGGCGAGGCCGATTATGTCGAGGGCTTCCTCGACTCGCCCAAGGACGACAAGGGCCGCGACCTCGAGGCTGAGCCCGGCGTCGAAGACGAGAACGATGAGCTCTATGACGACGCGGTTCGCCTGGTCTTCGAGTTCGGGAAGGCGTCCACGTCGCTACTGCAGCGCAGAATGCGCATCGGCTACGGCCGCGCCGCGCACCTGATCGACCTGATGGAGCGTGACGGCCTTGTAGGCCCGCCCGAGGGATCAAAGCCCCGCGAGATCCTGAAGAACCCGGACTGGCTGAACGAGATCGACTCCGTACGCTGATTCTTCGATCCGATGTGTTTGGTGCTCCCGCTGTCGGCGCCTTCTGGTTCGGCTTCCGCACGCCTGCCGCCGCCATCGCTTTCGTTTCGCTTTCATCTCGGCATGCGTCACATTGCTGACGGCCAGACCATCTGGTTTTTTTATTTGCGCTGCTGCCCGCTCCACTCTCCATTGCGCGTTGATTGAGAATAAAGTCGGTCGACAGTTCTCGAAGCTGTCAGCAAAGTTGGGGCAGATTACAGTTCGCCGATGTCTGCCTTTGAAGACTACTCCGTGACTGCTGGCCGCATCATCACTGGCACGAATCCAGCCAGTGCTCGCAGCACTGCAGAGAGATGTGTGCGAGCCTTCGACGGCCCTGCCGAAGGGCCCGCTTTAGAGAGTCCTGTCCGGGCCACATCAGACTGCCTGAGTTGAAGTCCAGCAGCCCGGGGACAGCGTTTGTCTCCGAGCTGCTGCAAAGTATGAAGCGTTACGAAACTAACTGATACCGACCGTTGCCATGCCCGCCAGTAGAGACCTGCGAAGCGATACCAAGGGCCGTTTGGGCCGGACCATCCCTATACTGCGAGCAATCGGTACCAGCCGCCCATCATGGGAGCGAAAGATACGCTCTCATCTACCTACTTATGTAGGCCAAAGTGCAGCCGCAGAGAAGAAGCGCACAAATGATGAGGGCTACGAGTTTTTGGGCGGACATACCGAGGAACATCGGATCAAGGTCGGCAAATTCCGGGTCGTGCCAGGCAGTTCCTGGAAACACGGGCGCAAAGAGCATGCTGACGAAGTATGTTCCTGAGACTGCCGCAGCGAGACATATCCGCGAGAAGGTAAGCGGCATGCCAAATAGGATCCCTAGGGTGATCAAGCCCAGGAAAATCCCTATCACCATCGTCTGGCAGTTGTGAAACTTGGCGTGCGGCGGCCAGCGTGGATTGTGAAGGTGCTGCCTGGCAGTGACCGGAACCAGAGCATCCACCACAAAGCCGCCGAAGTTCCAAACGGCCACAACAACAATCAACCACTTTGCAATCACCATAAAGACCCCATTTCGACCGTCCAGTCATGAAGGAAACATGTCGACTGGAGAGTAGTCATGCAAACCATGAAGGATGACGAGCCGCTGCCGCCCTATCTCAGGTGCCCCGGAGATGACTGCGGCGGTACTGGCTCCCGCTGAAGAACATGCTCTCGAAGGCAATTGTGTGCGAACCTTTGAGCATGCACGATAGTTATAGCACATAACTATAATACGATGTACATATGAGTCAGCGAAGAACACGGATAACCGCGATTCCAGGCCCTATCTCGGACCTGGGTTTCTTGATTTCGCAGGTAGGGGATCATTCGCAGAGCTATTTTGGCGTTCTCGTTGAACCACTCGGCTTGCGGACGTCGCATGTCGGTGTGCTCCGCGCAATCCATACGGCACAAGGGCTGACGCAGCGTGAGTTGGGGAGTCGACTCGGTATCTTCGCGAGCAATGTTGTGAAGCTAATTGACGAACTGGAACAGCGAGGCTTAGTCGAGCGGCTGAAGCGTGAAGGTGACCGGCGGTCGTACACACTCCGGCTTACGGCGGAAGGCGAACGTTCGGTCAAAGATATCGAGGTGAAGGTGCATGAACACCAGAACTCCCTGTGCGCGTCGCTCACGTCCGCCGAGCGCTCCCAACTGCACCGCCTCCTGCGAAAGATTGCCGCAGACCGCGAACTTACACCCGGAGTGCACCCGGAGCTGCAGAGGGTGAAGACCAGCAAGCAGAAGCGGACGCAGGAACGGTCCGCAAGGGTGTGAGTTGGTTCCAAACGACTTGTCCTGCTAAACGCCTGCTCGTTAGTCAACAGCCGGGCTGTTCGACACCGGGCCTGAGGTGCTTCCCCGGCTAGATAAGTTTGCGCACTCGTTCCAAATGCGCGGCGAACAGCCGGTAGAGCTCCTGCTTTGGGTTTGCAAGCAACCATCTGCGGATTGCGACTCTGAACACGCCAGGTACAGTTTCAGCAGTTGCACTATGGGGTGGAATAAGAACATGACAGCGCCAAAGATGTGTCCAGCTCTCTAAACGGCAGAGGCTGCAGTTTGAGAGCGCTTCCGCAGGGGTCTACAAAGAGACCGTCAGGCCGGGGCCGCCAGCCATTCGCAAGCATCTGTTCTCCCAAGGCAGGCAGCTCCTATTCAGGAACTGCTAAGCTCCACCAGTCGAGCCGTGGATCGCATCTACCAGCGAGAGGCGCTTGCCCCGCCCAGATGTTAAGCCCCGTATGGTGGAGGTAGTCGCCTGCGGCAAGGAAGAGCGCACCGAGAATGCTGCGCGTCCGTA
The DNA here is from genome assembly GCA_964252445.1 of uncultured Acidobacteriaceae bacterium. Taxonomy (GTDB): domain Bacteria; phylum Acidobacteriota; class Terriglobia; order Terriglobales; family Acidobacteriaceae; genus EB88. Next base: position 48,745 of record CAXUND010000012.1, read on the forward strand.
CATTCAGACGCAGGCCGGCGCGGTACAACCTATCCGCCTGCTTCAGGTCGCCGACGTATAGGTGGATATGGCCCATGGTGGTTCCGCTCGGAACACCGGTCCAAACGCTGTGCGGAGTTCTAAGCAGGTCGTGTAGATCAAGCGGCATCACCGCGGCATCGAGTTCCCTTCCCTTCCAGGGCCAGCGTGAACGATCCCTGTCTGCGTAGACCTCGATCTCGAGCCCATCCGGGTCCACCAGGTAAAACGCTTTGCTTACAAGGTGGTTGCTGTTACCCGCACGGATGCTGCGCTTGTGGAGATGCTCTGCGAAGCTGGCCAGCGCCGCCCGTGACGGCAAGAGAACGGCGGTGTGATAAAGGCCGAGGCGCTTACCCCTGAGTGGTTGAACGCCCGGCCTTTGCTCCAACTCAAGGAGCGATCGCTGGTCGGCCGCAACGCCGAGCTGGGCGGATGTTGCTGTTTGTGCGAGGACATCAAGGCCGATGACCCCGGCATAGAAGTCCACCGAGCGTCGAAGATCGGAGACTATTAAACCAACAGTACTGACGCTTGCAGCTTCCAGCAGCAAGGGTTCAGCAACAAGACTGAAAGGCTCGGACGTTCCCAGTTCGAAGCGTCGGAGATCGATCCGGTTCTGGGCCGCTACGTCAATCCAAACTTGGGCGAGTACTTGGTTGCCGTGAACGCCGATATCCCCAAGGTAGATGTCATCCTCGTTCCCGAGGAGGATCGCGAAGTCAATCCAATCGGCGTCAAAGGTAACGGTGAGATTGGCATCGTCGGTGGTGCCGCGGCGGTCGCTAACGCTGTTTTCCACGCAACGGGCAAGCGGGTTCGAGACCTTCCCATCATGATGGAGAAGCTTCTGGCGTAACCAGACGATAGCTGTCTTGCTGCGTGCTGGAGCTCACGCTGAACATCCATGAGTCTGTGCCAGCCGATTCTTTGCAGCATGCATCGCCTCATCGCCCCCCAGTCGGATTCTCCTGGTGCCAACCCGCCTTGTCGGGCATCGAAGGATTGGACACGATCTGGCGGCTGACTGGGAACAGACAGCCGTCCGCTTTACGCCGAGAACAAACCTTATTTCTCTTAGGAGCGGACACACATGTTTTTTGTTGCTGGCATTACCGGAAACGTGGGGGGAGCTGCGGCACGGCATCTCCTTGGCAAAGGCAAGCAGGTGCGCACCTTGTTGCGGACACCCGAGAAGGCGAAAGCCTTTGCAGATCGTGGAGTGGACATCCGGCAGGGTGACCTGAACGATGCGGAGGCGCTTGCCCGTGCCTTCGAAGGCGTGGAGGGAGCGTTCCTCCTCATGCAACCCACGATGACTCCGCCCCCTGACTTCAGCGACGCCAAGGCATCGCTCAACAGCTACACTGCAGCTCTGGATAAGGCGCCGGTGCCGCGCCTGGTAGCTCTCTCCTCCGCGGGTTCAGAGAAGACCGAGAAGCTCGGGAACATTACGGCGACTTCGCTGATGGAGCGCGCCTTCAGCGACTTGCCGTTTCCGACCGCCTTTGTGCGTGCGGGTTCATTCTACGAGAACTACGCGAGTGCTCTAACTACGGCGCAACACACGGGCAAGTTCTTCAGCTTCCAGCCCGTAGACTTTCGCATTCCTGCTATCGGTTCGGTCGACATCGGCAACCTGGTAGGTGAACTCCTGCTAACCGGGTGGACGGGCAAGAAAGTCATTGAACTGGGC
>CAXUND010000013.1:0-50036 GCA_964252445.1 uncultured Acidobacteriaceae bacterium
GAGCGGGTCATGCGGGTGACGCGCAAAGCTGCCCGCCGCTGCGTCTTCTCCGGCGTGGGCAAGACGGCGGAAGAGATCGACCTCGCACTGAAAGCGAACATTCTTATCTTTAACGTTGAGAGCGAAGGCGAGCTTGAACTGCTCGCCGGACGCGCCGCCGCGCTCGGCAAGACTGCGCGTTACGCCCTGCGGGTGAATCCGGACGTGTTCGCCGAAACGCACCCCTACATCTCGACCGGACTGCGGGAGCACAAGTTCGGCATCGAGATCGGTCAGGCACGGGCGATTTACGCTGAGGCAGGGCGGCACAAGCGGCTGAGCGCACGGGGCGTCAGCGTCCACATCGGCTCGCAGATCCGCTCGGCGGAGCCCTTTGGGGCGGCCGCGATGCGCGTGGTGCAGCTGGTCCGGCAGCTCCGGGAGGACGGTCACCAGATCGACTCGCTCGATCTCGGCGGAGGTCTGGGCATCGACTATGGCGGGGAGAACAGTGCCGATCCGGCGCTTGCCATCGAGGCATATGCTGCTGCGCTGACACAGGCGCTGGCGCAGCTCGAGCCTGCTCCCCGGCTGCTGCTCGAGCCGGGTCGCTTTCTGGTGGCGCAGGCGGGTGCGCTGCTGACCCGTGTGCTGTACCTAAAGCGCAATGGCGAAAAAAACTTCGTGATCACCGACGCGGGCATGAATGACCTGATCCGACCGGCGCTTTACCAGGCTCACCATGAGATTGTTCCGGTCACGCCGAGAGAGGGAACTGGGATGGTCGCGGATATCGTGGGCCCGGTGTGCGAGAGCGGCGATTTCTTCGCCCGGGATCGCGCGATTGGTCCGCTTGAACCTGGCGACCTGCTGGCGATCCTGGACGCCGGGGCTTACGGACTATCGCTCAGTTCGAACTACAACACCAGGATGCGTCCGGCAGAGGTGCTGATCTCAGGAAGACGGGCGAAGCGGATTCGCCGGCGGGAGACGATCCGGGACCTGCTCAGGCCCGAGTTGTAGTGAACAAGGCAAAGGCCGCTCGTAAGCGGCCTCTGCCAGCGGGTTGGATCGGTTTAGTTTGGGATCGAGTGCACCGCCGCCAGAGTGCCCTCGGCGGCCGGCTGGTTCGCAGCGTAGACCGGCGTGCCGAGGCCTGCGCCAGCGATGGAGTTCGGTCCCAGTCCCAGCTTGATCAGGGCACGTGAATCCGGCATGAGCTTGGTCTGCCAGCCATTGTCGGCCTGGAACTTCTGCATCGCGGCCTCGGTATCCGGCGTCCACTCACCGGTCGCCTCTCCCGAGAGATAGTTTTTCGCGATCAGCGCGGTCTGGATCTGCCTGGTACGCTCGGGATCGATCTGACGCTGACCCTGGATGATGTGGCTGACGCGGGCGACGGTCAGGCGGTGGGCACCGTGATGGGCCGTCTTGCCATGTCCGGAGGTGGGAGCACGGTGGCTGCGGCTTGCCATGGCCGGGATCGTGATCAGGGCAGCGACCGCTGCCATATGCCAGAAGCGAACTACCATTCGCGATACCTCATTCCTTGTTCCTGAATCCTGGACCGGACTCAACTTCCCTAGGCTAACGACTTCATCGGAAGATTGCAATCCAACTAAAGGTGGTCCCCACCCGGAAAGCGAGAACCCCTGGCACGAAAGAACACACTTAATTACGGAAGAGTGCCGCCGACCAGGTCGCCTCCCGCTTTCAACTGCTTGGGATCGACGATCTCAAAGACCAGGTCAGACCCGGATTTGAGTTGGGAAACAATCTCGTCATACTCCCGCTTGTTGTGGATGGGCTTGCGGTTGACTGCGGTGATGACCAGTCCCGGGGCCAAACCGGAGCGCAACTCATCGGCAAAGGAACCCGGCTTGACGGCCTGGATGAGCACGCCATGCAGACCGGCGGGCGCATTCTGGGGCAGGTCGGTCACGGTGAGACCCACCTTGGTCTGCGACGCATCAGGGCCATTCTTTTCGGGGCTGTTTTCGTCATCGTTCGATGCCAGTGCGTCGGTCATCTTGCTGCGATCGCCGATGGTGACCGTCGCAGTCATCGGCTTGCCGTCCCTGACGTAGCCAAGCGAGACGGTCGAGCCGGGCTTACGAGCCGAGATGTCGCTCACCAGGTCGTCGCCATCCTTGATGGGCCGGCCGTTGATCGAAGAGATCACGTCACCTGCCTTCAGGCCGGCCTTGTCGGCGGAGAGCCCCGGCGAGACGCTGCGAATGATGACACCGCTTTTTGCCCCGTACATGCGCTCAACTGCGCTTGAGATCTTCGGCTGGAAGAGAATGCCGATCGAGCCGCGCGTGACCTTGTGGTCTGGTCCGACCAGGTCGTTGTAGACGCCAATGACGGTGTTGGAAGGCATGGCGAAGCCGATGCCCTGGTTGCCGTTCGACTGGGTGAAGATCGCCGTGTTGATGCCGATCACCTGGCCCGCCATGTTCAGCAGCGGTCCGCCCGAGTTGCCGGGGTTGATTGCAGCGTCAGTCTGGATGAAGTGCTGGAACTGGCCGGCCGCACCCTGGTCGATGGTCCGCTTGGTCGCGGAGACGATCCCGGCGGTGACGGTCTTGTCGAGCCCCAGCGGGCTGCCGATGGCGACCACCCAGTCGCCCACCTGCGCGGAGTCAGAGTTGCCCATCTGCACGGTCTTGAGCGGATGATCGACGTTGATCTTGATGACGGCAACGTCGGTGGCCTTGTCCACGCCGACGACGGTTGCCGGATGCCCGATGGAGTCGTTGTCCGGGTCCGAGGGCAGCTTGACGTAAATCTTGTCTGCCTTGTCAACCACATGGTTGTTGGTCAGGATGTAGCCCTTGGAATCGACGATGAAGCCGGAGCCGAGAGCCTCGCGGCCGCCCTGTTCGGGGCCGGGCATACCCGGGTTCTGCCCGCCGAAGAAGCGGTTGAAGAAGTCCTGCATGCCGCCCTGGCCGCCGTTGTCGTCGTCATCGCCGCCGTCATCATCACCGTTGCCGGGGGCCTGGGGGGCGCGCATGTGGGGGTTGGCGCGTCGGCCGGTGGTCTGCTCCTTGGGCAGCGTTTCGGTGCTGATGTTGACTACCGCCGGTCCGACTTCCTTCGCGATCTTCGAGAAATCCGTCGACAGGTCTTTCGGCGCGGGTACGGAGAGCGGAGAGGCGTCGCGCGTGTCGATCGACTTCTCCTGTCCGCGAACGCCGTGGGCGACCACGGAGCCGATCAGGATGCCGCCAGACAGCGTGGCGAGAATGGTGAAAACGGAAGCAAGGCGGCGAACGGGGTGCCGTTCGAACGGAGATTGCATGCAGGTATACCCTTCTTTCGGTCGTGTTCGCCGCGCGTGAGCGGCATGATTCCAGACATCCAGTATAGCGACCGGCTTAGCTTCGCGATGATAAGGGAGAGCTTGCCGGTACATCCGATTGGGTTAGACGCAAGTGTGTCGCAAGCGTCATAAGTTCTACACTGGTTTGTAAGTGAGGTGATGGGATGGCGACAACGACGAACCTCGGAGGAAACCTGCCGCAAGCCGTACCTGGCGTTCTGCCGCCAACTCGCCGCATTTCGATTGAAGAATATCTCGAGAGCACGCGCTGGCACCCGGATGTGGAGTATCTCGGCGGCCTGCTGGTGGAGAAGCCCGTGGTCAAATCGCTGCATGGAGTGCTGCAAGTGCTACTTGGCGTCTGGTTCATGAGCCATGTCGAGGAGTGGGGTGTGATCGCCGGTGTCGAAGTCCGCACTCAGGTCGCTCCCGATCACGTTCGGCTGCCGGATGTTCTTGTGAATCCGATCGGGCACTGGCCGGAAGTCATCGTCGAGCCGCCGCTGATCGTAATCGAAGTTCTCTCACCGACCGACAGTTTCATTTCCATGTCTGAGCGCGTGCGCGACTATGTGGCCATGGGTGTTCCGAATGTCTGGCTATTGGACCCGGAGAGCCGCACCGCGATGGTGTGCCGGAAGGATGCGTGGACCAAAGTGCGTCGCTTCGAGGTCGAGAACAGCCCGATCTTTGTGGACGTAGACGCGCTGCTGGCGCAATTCGACAAGTACGACAAAGCTTAGCGGACAGTCGCCGTTTCGTGCGCCGTGGTTTGGACCTGTCCGGGAAACACTTCCGTGATGGCGATGCCGGCGAGGATCAGCAGCGCGCCTGCGCCCGAACGCAGGCCCAGCCGCTCTCCCAGCAGCAGGAACGAGGTGAGCCAGGCGAACACCGGCTCGAGCGTGAGGATGACCGCCGTGTGCGTGGGCTCGAGAAACTGCTGCGCCCAGGACTGGATGGTGAAGGCCGCCGCGGTTGCCAGCACGGAGGCGATTCCGAGCGCCATCACCACTCGCGCATTGAGGTGAAGAAAAGGGTGCGGCTCAAATGCCGGCAGGCAGACGGCCATGACCATCGCGGCGACTCCAATTTGTAACAGCGCCAGTTGCTCATAGGGAACGCGCGGCGACGTATGCGCGAGCGCCAGCATGTGCAGTGCGAAGGAGACAGAGCAGCCGAGCGTCAGCAGGTCGCCGCGGCCGATGGATCCGAGGGCAAGCGGGGCGCCGCCGGGTACGGTGAGCAGGATGATGCCGCCGAAGGCTGCGAACGCGCCGAGAAAGGCGTTCCAGCGCGGCGCATACATGGTTCTTGTGCGCAGCGCAGGGATGGTGCACATCAGCGGCACCAGCACCACGACCAGCCCGGTGATGAATGCCGACTTCGATGGTGTCGTGTGCTTCAGCCCGGCGGTCTGGAACTCGTAGCCGACCGCGAGAAAAAGCCCAACCACCGCACTGCTCAAGACCACGCGCCGATCGAGCCGCGCCCAATGACGGCGATACACCGCCGCCAGCACCAGAAAGGCGATGGTTATGCGCAACAGGTTGAACAGCAGCGGAGAAATGTCGCCGAGCGCGTCCTTGATGACGGTGAACGTGGCCCCCCAGACCAGAACAACAGCGAGGAGCAGCAGGTGCGCGCGCAAGTTGCGGGACATGCAAGCGAGCGTAGCAGACGCAGTGCTTTCCCTCACCTCTCCCAGGCTGCGAAAGCGGTTCGAGCAATTGCGCCAGATGCTTAGCGCACCTGCAAGGAACCCGCGACCAGACCCGCCATCTGTAGATCGCGTTCGACCATCACCGATTCGTTTGGATGGTCGGCGCGGTAGCGGACCGGCAGACTCAGCCCGCGAACCGATGCCGCGAAGGCTTCCGCATCGGCTTTCTTGCGAAAGTGCCGCTGGTACTTGCCGTAGCGATACTCAGCCAGCGCATAGTAGCGGTAGCTGACTTCGACTAACTCACCCTTGGGCTGTTTGACGGTAGCGGCGTGAACGACCGCATCGGCCGAGGGCCAGCTGACGGCCCGGCTCTCGCGCACTCCCTGCCAGATGCGGCGCACCCTGGCCGCAAGCGCGCCTATAAGAAAAGACAGCAGGTACTCGAGGAACTGGAGGTGATCGAGCCAGTGTCACCAGTGCATGATGATGAGTTTACGTGAGGCTTACTGTGGCGTTGGCGGGTTCTTGTGCGCGTACACGATCTTGCCGGCCACGATCGTTTCGATGACGTTTGTGGAAAGGATTGCGGCCGGGGCGATTGCGAATGGGTCGCGATCGAGCACCACAAAATCGGCAGCATAGCCCGGGGTGAGTTTGCCCTTCCAGGCCTCGGCAAATTCGGCATAGGCCGAGCCCTGGGTGTAGGCGTAGAGCGCTTCGGCGAGGGTCAGCTTCTGCTCCGGGTGGAAGGTCTGGGTGCCGGCCTCGTTCATGCGGGTGACCGCGCAGTAGACGCCGCGGAACGGCGTGATGGGCTCGACCGGGTAGTCGGTGCCAAAGGCCAGCGGCACGCCGGCGTCGAGGAAAGACTTCCACGCGTAAGCGTACTTCTCGCGCTCAGGGCCAAGGCGCGCGGGAGCCCAGGCCATGTCAGTGAGCAGGTGGTTGGGCTGCATGGAGGCAATAACACCGAGCTGCTTATAGCGGGCGAAATCGCCGGGCGCGAGCACCTGGGAGTGCTCGATGCGGTAGCGGGGTTCCCGCGGGTGCGCCGGGCGTCCGGTCCCGTTCGCTTGCGTGGTCGCGGACTCAGCCACAGCGAAGGCGTCGAGCGCCATGGTCACGGCGCGGTCGCCGATGGCGTGAAAGCCCATCTGAAAGCCGGCAGCGGCGCGCTCGGCAGCCAAGCGGTCGAGGTCGGCCTGCCGGTAGCGCGGGATGCCGGAGTTGCCGGGGTCGTCTGCGTAGGGCGCGAGCATGGCCGCCGTGCGCGAGCCCAGCGACCCGTCCATGAAGCCCTTGAGCATGCCGGTGTGAAGCATGCGATCGTCCTGGCTGTGCGAGGCCTGGTGGGCCTGCAGCGTCGCGACTGGGTCAGAGAAGGCCAGCCACTCGGTCACGCGGAGGGGCAGGCGGCCTTCGCGCTCCAGTTGCTCGAGCACGAGGAAATCTTCCCAGTCGGAGTTGTCCTGGGCCGAGGTGAGGCCGTGGGCAGATGCGTCGGCGAGTGCGAGCTCGAGTCCGCGACGGCGCTCGGCAGTGGTCGGCGGCGGCACGTGCGCCCGCACCAGCGCCATGGCCGAGTCTTCACGGAGGATCCCGGTCGGCTCACCCTGCGCGTCATGGTCAATCTTGCCGCCCGAGGGCGAGGGGGTCGCGCCGGTGATGCCGGCCGCGGCCAGTGCCGCCGAGTTGGCGACGGCGATGTGGCCGTCGATGCGGGAGAAGATCGCCGGATGGTCGCCGGTGACAGCGTCGACGTCCGCACGCGTGGGCAGCACCTTGGACGCCCAGAGGGTGTGATCCCATCCGCCGCCGAGCAGCCAGGTGCCTGGCGCCGCGGTAGTGGCAGCAGCCCGGACGCGCGCCTGCATCTCGGCGAGCGAGCGGGTGCCGGTGAGATCGACCGAGAGCTTGATGCGCCCGGCCTCGCCCAGGTGCACGTGGGCGTCGTTAAAGCCGGGCATGGTGAAGGCGCCGTGGAGATCGATGACCTGCGTTGAGGGTCCCTTGTACTTCGCGAGCAGGTCGGCGCTCGCGCCGGTGGCGATGACTTCACCGTGCGCTACAGCGATCGCTTCCACCCGCTGCGGAGCTGCAGCGTCGAGCCCGACGCCGGTCAGGATCGTGCCGTGCACGTAGAGGGTGTCAGCCGACTGCGCGAGCGCGGAGGCGGGCAGCAGGAGCAGGGAAGCGAGCAGGGTGAGTTTCACGCGAGGAGTGTAGCAGCCTTGGTCTCGTGCGGCGCCTGGGCTCCGATGGCTTGAAGAGAAATGGGTTCCGCCTTCGCTGTCATTCTGGAGCGTAGCGAAGAATCCGCTGCTTACCACGACTTCCCGGCTACGCGCTGCTGTTCTCTTTTGAGATGAACCGTTCGCTCCGCTCCACACATCAGGGCAAACCGCTCCGTCGTCGCACGGCAAAAGCAGGTCCTTCGCTGCGCTCAGGATGACGAGCTTGAGGATGCCGGGTGCCCCATGTCTCACTTCTGAGACATGGGATCAGCCATCACGCAGGGTCATCGCAATCGGCGAGCGCAAGCAGCAGCAGCAGGATGCGCCTTAGCCCTAAATCCCTCCCGCGCGCGTCGTACCACTCGGCGCGAGTGTGGATGCCGCCGCCGTCCCCGCCGGCGCCTACTGCCAGGGCCTCGACCCCTCGCGCCAAAGGGATGTTCGCGTCCGTCGAGGCCGTGCGCAGCTCGGTGCGGAACTGCAGGTGGCGGTCGACGGCGCGCAGCAGTTGCAGGATGCGCGCATCCTCAGGCAGCACGCCCGCAGGGCGGTCGCCGATGGCGCTGATCTCGAAGCGGGCTGGGCTCGCAATGCCATTGCCGGCAGCCGCAGCGACCGCATCTTCTACCGCGCGATAGAGCCCCACTTCCAGGCGCACCAGCTCCTCCGCATCGGTCGATCGCAGGTCAAAGCGCGCCTCGGCTCGTTCGGGGATCGCGTTGACCGAGGTCCCACCTTCGATGGTGCCGACGTTCCAGGAACTACGACTGCCGGAACTGCGAATGCTGCCTTCTGCCGGACTCTTGGCGGCCGCAGCCAACCGGGTGACGGCATCGCTGAGGATGACAATAGGATTCGGGCGGCCGGCGTCGGTCCACGAGTGGCCGCCGGGACCCGACACGCACACCAGGAAGCGCCTGCTGCCGAGCGCGGCCGTCACCGCCAGCTCGTGCCCCGCGCCGTCGAGCACCAGGTGGGCACTGATGCGCTCGCGCCAGGGGGCTGTGCCGTAAAGATGGCGCATGCCGCGCAGGTTGCCCTCGCCCTCCTCGCCCACGTTGCCGACGAAGTAGAGATCGCAGCGCGGCGCGATGCCGCCTTGGGTCATCGCGGTCGCGAGCGCCAGCAGGCCCACGACGCCGGCGCCGTTATCGCAGGCTCCCGGAGCCTCGAGACGGGCAGCCTCTCGTCTGATCTCGATGGGCGTCTCCGCGGGGAAGACAGTGTCGATGTGCGCCGAGAGCAACACGCAATCGGGCGACGGCGCCGTGCCTTTCAGGCAGGCGACGACGTTGCCGACCTCGTCGATGTGGGGGTCAGAAAGCCCTGCGTCGGTAAAGCGTTCCCTGAGCCAGAGAGCGCGCTCGCCTTCGGCGAAGGGGGGCGCCGGAATCGCCACCAGCTCCATCTGCCAGCGCATGATCTGCTGCTCCTTGAGGTGCAGCCACTGAAAGGCCTCATGCACGCGGCGCAGCGAGGCAATCTGCGAGATCTGCGCGTGTGCGGAGGCGGGCGCGGTGGGAGCCATCGATGGCTTAGCGTAGCACCAGCGGCGGTGCGTCTACCGCTTGGCTCCGGTACTCCACTGAAGCGAGGAAGAGCCCCCGCGCCGGGGCAGTCGGTCCGGCAGCCTGCCGGGCTTGCGCTCCCAGGATCGCCGCTATGCGTTCCGGCTTGATGTGTCCTCGACCCACGTCGAGGAAGGTGCCGACCAGGTTACGCACCATGTGATGGAGAAAGCCGGAGCCTCGCACCCGGTAGACCAGCAGCGAGTCCGGCTCTTCTGCCCAGCTGGAGCTGTGGACCAGGCGAACGTTGGTTCGTGAGGCCTCGGGGTCAGTCCGCTCTGAGGCATCCGGATCGTTTGCAGCGAAGGAGGTGAAGTCATGTTCGCCCTCGACTGACCTGGCAGCCGCGCGCATGGCCTCGACATCGAGCGGCCAGGCGAGTGCGTAGACGTAGGGCGCTATCCAAGGCGCGCAGGGCTCTCCGCGGAAGATACGGTATTCGTAGGTCTTCGACACGGCGGAGTGGCGCGCATGGAAGTCGTCTGCGGCGGGCTCGGCTGCAAGGATGCGGATCGAGGGCGGCAATGCCCGGTTCAGGGCGCGCACCAGATTCTCAGGAGGGATCGGTGCGGCCACCCTGAAGGACGCCGTCTGGCCTAGCGCGTGGACGCCTGCATCGGTGCGGCCGCTGCCCTGCGGCAGGACCCGCTCTCCCGTGACATGCTCGATGGCCCAGGCAAGCGTACCCTGCACCGTGGCCCGGCCCGGCTGGACCTGCCAGCCGGAGAATGGAGTGCCGTCATAGGCCAGCGTCAGCTTCCAGTTTCCTGGCATCGGCACCAGCTTACGTCAGTACCCAGTCCGCCGGTGATGCCCTCTTTTGGAGTCCAATACCGCCACGGGCGCATCTAGTTGCTGCGTTATACTCGCCTGACTTCCCGGCATGGAACCTGCGCGGAGGCCCCTGCGTATACCGTCCCGACAGGCGAACCCGTACTACCCGCTATTTGCTCGTTCCGATGGAGAGATGGATGCAGGATGTTTGTCGCCCGCGCACGCAAGGAGTACGCGCTCGTAGTCTCAAGACTCACCTTTTTCTCAAGCTGCAAGCCTCAGGACTGATCGGGTCCCTGCTCATCTCAAGCGCCGCATACGGTCAGCAGGATGCGACCGGCGGCAAGGGCAAGACGCCGCCGCTCAAGGTCAACATCACCAGCGGCCTGCCCGAGGAGCCCGCTCCAAATCCTACCGAGCCGTTGTTCATGCGGCCCACCGAGCGCGACTTTACCCGCCCGCACAGTTATTTCCCGAACCCGCTGGCTCCGTATACGGCTACCTCCACGCCGCCGGCGCGCTTTACCAATTCTCCGCGGCTGGATGACCTGGTGCGCGGAGGCAAGATCTACCTGAGCCTGAGCGACGCCATTATCCTTGCGCTTGAAAACAATTACGACGTCGCGATCCAGCGCTACAACCTTGATATTGCCGATACCGACCTGCTGCGCGCGCGCGCCGGCGGTTCGCCGCTTGGCGTCAGCTCCGGCCTGGTCAGCGGGACGATCGGCGGCGCGACCGCTGCGCTTTCCTCCGGCGGCGGGCCAGGCGGCACGACGACCAGCTCGGGAGGCGGCACGACCGGTGCAGCAGGCCAGTCGTTGACCACCAACCTGGGCGGTCCGCTCCCGGAAGCACTGGACCCGGTGCTGACCGGCACGGTTGAGCTGCAGCGCCAGAGCACACCTGAGCTTAGCTCGACCTTCATCGGCACCAGCGAACTGGTCTCAAATACGAACCAGTACAACTTCGCCTACAACCAGGGCTTCCTCACTGGGACGGCGCTCCAGGTCAGCTTCAACAACCAGTACCAGACCACCAACAACGCTTTCACCCAGTACAGTCCGGGATTGACCAGCAGCTTCAACGCGCAGCTGACGCAGCACCTGTTGCGCGGCTTCGGCACGGGCATCAATGGCCGCTTTATCCTGCAGGCGAAAAACAACCGCCGCTCCACTGATTCGGCCTTCCGGCAGCAGATCCTCTACACCATCAACCAGATCGAGAACATCTACTGGGGTCTGGTCAGCTCGTACGAGGATGTGCAGGCCAAGGAGCGGGCGCTCGCACAGTCGACCCAGCTTGAAAAAGATGATCGCCAGCAGCTTGAAATCGGCACCCTGGCGCCGCTTGACGTGGTGAATGCGCAGAGCGCCGTGGCCAGCGACAAGCAGGCACTGGTCTCGTCGCAGAGCACGCTCGAATACCAGCAGCTGGTGATGAAGCAGGCGATCGCGCGCAACCTTGAAGATCCGGCGCTGACCGCGGCTCCGGTGATCCCGACTGATCGGGTAAGCCTGATTGAGACGCCGGAGGAGAAATCGCAGGTCGACGACCTGGTACGGCAGGCCGAGCAAAACCGGCCGGAGATCGAGCAGGCGCTCATTGCCATCAAGAATGATGAGATTACCTTACGCGGCGAAAAGAATGGCCTGCTGCCGGTCCTCGACGCTTTCGCGTTCTACGGAGGCAGCGGCGTGGGCGGTGCGATCAGCCCCGGCTGCCCGTTGACGCCCAGCAGCAACGTCTTCTCGATCAGCTGTGCCGGGCTGCCTAACAACATCGGTTACGGCACCACGTTTGAGAACACCTTCAATGGCAGCTCCCCGAATCGCGGCGCGGGCGTTAACCTGACCATCCCCATCCGCAACCGGCAGGCACAGTCGGAGCAGGCGCGCTCGGTGCTCGAGTACCGACAGGCGCAGCTGCGACTGCAGCAGCTGTATGTGCAGGTGCGGATGCAGGTGATCAACTCCCAGTTCGCCCTGACCAACGACCGCGCCCAGGTGCAGGCTGCGGACGCGGCGCGAGCGTACGCTTACCAGAGCCTGGACGCTGAGCAGAAGAAGCTGAAGCTGGGTGCCTCGACCACGGCGGCCGTGCTGCAGCAGGAGCGCAACCTGGCGGCCGCTGAGAACAACGTCATCACCGCGACCGCGACCTACGGCAAGGACCGCGCGGCGCTTGAGGAAATCCTGGCGGACACGCTTGACCGCTACGGCATCAGCCTGGCCGATGCGGTTTCCGGGAAGGTGACGCAGGTTCCGGTCATTCCGGGCCTTGAACCGGCGAAGGATAGGCCGGAGCCGGCGTTGCCTGACCAGCAGCAGAATCTTCAGCAGCAGCGTCAGGCGCCGGTAACGCCGCAGCCGATGCCGCCGCAGCCGCCAACCACGCCGCCTCAGTAGCTCTGGCGTGATTGGCAGGAGACCGAGTGCCCCATGTCTCGCTTTCGAGACATGGCTGGCACCAGCGGCTGCTGCTATCGCGGCCGACAGTCCAAGCTACGTTCAGGGAAGGCACATCCGCGGAGTCTTGGCGAAGTGGGTGAACTAGAAGGAGACGTCCGCGGGTTCGGTGATGCGCAGTACTGACCTGTCGCCGGAGAGCTGCTTCCAGGCTGCGCGGATCGCCTCGACTTTCGCCGCGTTCTCCGCGGTCGCCGGGTAATCGACGATCAGCATCTTTGATCGCAGGCGCTCCGGTGTCGGCTGCCCCGCACCCTGCCACTGTCCGTAGACCTCGACCACGCTTAGCCCCGAGGAGAAGCGCGGAGTCACTTCCTTATCGAGAAAGCTCTGCCACTGCTTCTCGTGAGCTTCCGCTGCCTGAGCTGTTTCTCCCAACCGTCCAAGACCGAAGTAGAGCCGCGTCTCCACCCAGTGCCGCGCGTGTGCTGGGTGCGCGCGATCGCCGTGCAGCGTCGAGCCCGCCTGGGCGACCAGCAAGAGGGAGAGCACGGGGACCAGCATCAGCGCTCCGCAACCTGATGCAGCAGGTCAAAGAACTCCGGAAAAGAGATCGCGGCGGCCTCGGCGCCCTGGATCAACGTTTCCCCTCGAGCCCGGAGCGCGGCGACGGAGAACGCCATCGCGATCCGGTGATCGCCGCCGGAGTCGATTTCCGCTCCATGCAGCTGCTGGCCGCCCGGCACATCAAGACCATCCTCAAACTCCTCGACCTGAGCCCCCATGGCCCGCAGGTTCCGGGCTACCAGCGCGATGCGGTCCGACTCTTTCACCCGCAGCTCTCTGGCGTCGCGAATGCGAATCCCAGTGGCGGTGTAGGGCCCGATGGCCGCGAGTACCGGAAGCTCATCAATCAGTTGTGCCGCCAGGGCTCCCGTCACAGATGTGCCCGACATGCCTTCTTCAGGGCCTCCGACCTGGACCGTTCCCACCAGCTCGCCGTGCTTCTCCTCGAGATCGAGCACGTTGAAGCGCGCGCCCAGCGCGGTCAGCACATCGAGCAGCGATGCCCTGGTGGGGTTCATGCCGACCAGATCAAAAACCAGGCGTGATTCCGGAAAGAGCATCGCCGCGCACAGGAAGAACGCGGCCGAGGACATGTCGCCTGGGATCTGCGCGGTGATGCCCGAGAGCGCCTGCCCTCCGCGGATTGAAACCGTGTCCCGCGTCCGCTCGACTGCGGCACCGAAGGCGCGCAGCGCCAGCTCGCCGTGGTCGCGCGTGCGCACCGACTCGCGCACCGTAGTCATGCCGTCGGCCTGGAGCCCGGCGAACAGCAGCGCTGTCTTGACCTGGGCGCTGGGGACCGGGGTGCTGTAGTCGATCCCTTGCAAAGCGGTGCCGGTGATGACCAGCGGCGCGTGGCCCTCGGTAAGCGTGATGTCTGCACCCATCTCACGCAGCGGCTTGCGTACACGCTCCATCGGCCGCCGCGAGAGGGAAGCGTCCCCTACGAGGGTGTACGTGCCCGATTGCGGCGCCAGCAGGCCGGCGAGCATGCGCATGGTCGAGCCGGAGTTGCCGCAGTCGAGCGGTTCTGCGGAAGCAGTGAATCGACCGCCGACGCCCTCTATCTCGAGCACTCCAGGCTCCGGGCGCGACACGCGCGCGCCCAGTTGCCCCACGCAGGCAAGGCTGCTGGCGCAGTCCGCGCCGGTAGAAAAGTTCACCAGCCGGGTTGTCCCCGAGGCGAACCCGCCGAGCAGTGCGTACCGGTGCGAGATGCTCTTGTCGCCAGGGAGCCGTACGCTTCCGTGAATGTTGAGAGCCGGGCGGATCAGGCGTTCTGTAACTGTGTGTGTGGCGTTTTCCTGCAAGTCGGGCTCCCTTGGACAGTCTCGCACCATGGTAGCGGAAGCCCGCTCTAGTGCACGCGCAGGACCACGACGGTTTCATCGTCAAAACGCTCAAGCCCGTTCTGAAAGCGCCCGACGGCGGCCAGGATGGCATCCGCTACTTCGATCGCCGGCCGGTCCGCGTGGGCCAGCAGTACCGCCTCGAAGCGTTCTGAGCCGAACATCTCACCTCGCTCGTTCTGCGCGTCTGCGATGCCGTCGCTGCAGAAGACGATGCTGTCGCCCGGCGCTGTTTGCACCGAGAGCTGCTGGTAGTCGACGCCGGGAAACAGCCCCAGCGGGAAACCTTCGGCGACAATCGTCTCCACCTTGCCGTTGCGGCACAGCAGGGGCTGCGTAGCGCCGGCGTTGGCGACGTGCAGGGTGCGCCCCGGGTCGTCCCAGACGGCGTAGACCATGGCGACATATTGCGAGGCGACATGCCGCTCCTGCAGAGCATCGTTCAGCAGCGCAAGCATCGCCGGGGGCGTCAGCCTCCTGACCCCGGCGGCGCGCATGATGCCGCTCACCATGGCTGCATAGAGGGCCGCCGGCGCGGCCTTGCCGCTCACATCGCCCATGGCAATCGCGGTGTGCTCCTCGTCATAGGGGAGAAAGTCATACAGGTCGCCGCCGATGGTCCGCGCGGGCAGAAAGCGCGCGGCAAACTCTGCGTGCGCATGCTGCGGGCAAACGTGCGGCAGCAGACGCAGCTGGACCTCGCGCGCCATGGAAAGATCCTGCTCGAGCCGCTGCTCCTGCTGTGTGACCCGCTGGTAGAGCCGCGCGTTTTCAATCGAGATGGCGATCTGCGCAGCCAGGGTGGTCATGGCGCGCTCGTGGTCCTCCGTGAAGGAGTGCGTACGCGTGTGCTCGAGATCAAGCACGCCGATGACGCGGTTCTTGTAGATCAGCGGCACGATCAGCTCACTGCGGGTCTCACGGTTCACCTGGTAGTAGCGACGATCCTTGCGCACATCGGGCGCGGAGACCAGCCGCTGCTCCGAGATAGCCATGCCCACCAGCCCGCGATCCGTGGGCAGCGTCTCACGCACCTCGATGTGCTGCCCAAAGCGAGTGGCGAATCGACTTTCGAGATGGCCCGTCTGCTCGTTGGTAATCCAGATGGTGAAGAACTGAAAATCGACGATGCGGTTGAGCAGCTCGCCGATGCGCGTGAACAGGATGTCGAGCTCCAGGATGGAGGTGAGCTCGCGGCTGATCTCGTTGAGGACCTTGAGCGTTTGCGCCTGCCGCGCGACCCGGGTGTAGAGGCGGGCATTCTCAATCGCCTGCGAGACGCGCGAGGCGGTCAGTGTGAGCAGGTGCAGGTGCTCGGGGCGAAAGTAGTTCAGCTGCTCACTCTCGATGTCGATGACGCCGATGACCCGGTTTTTGACGATCAGCGGCACCGCCAGCTCGGAGCAGACGTTCTCGTTGGTCATGACGTAGTCTTTCGATCGCGTCACGTCGTTGATGAGCTGAGGCTGCCGGGTCAGCGCCACCTGGCCAACGATTCCCTCACCCACCTTGAAGCGCATGCGCACGATCTCCGGCGGGTGGCCGACCTGAAAGCGCATGCGCAGATCATTCGTGCGGTCGTTGATGAGCAGGATGGCGAAGATGCGATAGTCAATGACGGCGCGGACCAGCTCGGCGGTGCGCGCAAGCATGGTCCTGAGATCAAGCGTGGTGTTGAGTGCGTCCGCCAGCTTGACCAGGAACTCGGTCTGGATCGGCTCCGTGCGCGCCTGCGGCATGATGGGCGCAGCGGGCGAGCAGAGCGGGCCGCCTGCCGGGCCGTATTCGCCTTCAAACAGGTCAGGGTCGCTGTCTACATCGACAGCGGGATCGACAGCAGGGTCGACCGCGGGCGCAGTGTCAACCTCCGGCAATTCCCAGTCCTTGCCCACGCGGCTCCCTCGACCCATCATGCACCAGACATGATAGCGCGCGGGCTTGAAGGAGCGGGCTGTTCAGGCGGGCAGCTCGGCGACGATGGCGACCGAGGCGCTGGCGCCGATGCGGTTCGCGCCGGCCTCGACCAGCGCGCGGGCGTCGGCGAAGGTCCGGATCCCGCCGGAGGCCTTGACTCCGCAGCGGCTGCCGGCGACGCCGCGCATCAGCGAGATGTCGGCGACCGTGGCGCCGCTCGATGAGAAGCCGGTGCTGGTCTTGAGGAAGTCGGCCCCGGCCTCGATCGCGAGCTCGGAGGCCCGCAGCTTTTCTTCGATGGTCAGCAGAGAGGTTTCGAGGATGACTTTGACGATCGCTCCTGCGTCGTGCGCGACCTCGACGACGCCGCGGATGTCGTTCAGGACCGCGCCATGGAGTCCGGACTTGAGCAGTCCTACCGCGAGCACCATGTCGAGATCGTGCGCCCCCAGCTTGATCACCTCTTCGGCCGCGCTCCGTTTGGAGACCGCGAGCGACGCGCCCAGAGGAAAGCCAAGTACGGTGCCGACCGGGATGCCGGTGCCTTCCAGCACCTCATGCGCCACGCTGACCCAGCAGGGGTTGACCATGGCGCAGGCAAAGCCGTGCTCGGCTGCCTCCTCGGCGATGCGAACCACCTGGGAGCGCGTCGCTTCCGGCTTCAGGATGGTGTGGTCAAAGAGCGCGGCGAAGTTCGCGCGGCTGGAGAGCGCCTCCGCCGCGGCGGCAGCAATGCTGTTGGAGGACTTCATGTGTTCAAGCGCTGAGTTCATGTCGGTAGTCTCGGGGAGGGTCAGGGATCGCAAGCAGGGTGGCCGGTTTCAGGCGGCGTCGGGAGAAAGGACGCACACCGAGCGGAGATTGCGGTAGCGCTCGGCGTAGTCCATGCCGTAGCCGACGACAAAGGTGTTGGGGATCTTGAAGCCGACGTAGTCGGCCTCAATCTCGACGGCGCGGCGCTCGGGCTTGTCGAGCAGCGTGGCGATGCGCAGGCTTTTCGGCTTGTGATGCAGCAGCACCTTGCGCAGATACTTGAGCGTGAGACCGGTGTCGAGGATGTCCTCGACCAGGATGACATTGCGGTCCTCGATCGAGTGGTCAATGTCCTTGATGAGCTTGACCTGCCCGCTTGAGGCCATACCCTTGCCGTAGCTCGAGACAGCGACAAAGTCGAAGGTGCAGTCGACGGTGATGGCGCGGGAGAGGTCGGAGAGAAAGATGGCCGCTCCCTTGAGCACGCCGACCAGCAGGATTTTCTCGCCCGCGTAGTCGCGGTCGATCTGCGTGCCCAGCTCGGCGACGCGGGCCGCGATGGCTTCTTCCGACAGCATGACTTCGAGCTCGGCGTGATTGGCGACGGCGGTTTGTGGTTGCTGAGGCACGTGAACAGCATATCGAAATCAACAGTCGAGCGAGGGGTTGCAGGCACGGCTAGTAAATAGAACAAGTGCGGATGCGCGTGGGCGCACTTATCGGAGGGAGGCTACACCCTGCGCGGCGCCCCGGCAACAGGGTTCTACGGCGTGCCCGGGCGCGGCCGGAGCGAGCCGCTATACTTCCGGTAGACGCATGTACCCTTACATCCACATCGGCACCTTTTCAATCGGCACCTTCGGGCTGCTCCTCTGGCTGGCGGCGGTGGTCGGCTGCTGGTCGCTCCACCGGAACCTGCGCCGCTACCAGGTGGATGCGGATGCAATTGGCATCGTCGCCTTCATCACCATCGCGGGCATTGTCGGCGCCAAGCTGTGGCATGTTCTGGAGGAGCCGCGGATGCTGGCTCATGATCCGGCGGGAATGCTGCTCGACCGCGCCGGCTTTGCCTGGTTCGGGGGGCTGATCGGGGGCATCCTTGCCATGATCCTTCAGGCGCGGGCGGCCCGGCTGCGTGGGCTTTCGATGCTTGACCTTTGTTCGCCCGCGGCTGCGTTCGGGTACGGCGTGGGTCGGATCGGCTGCCTGGTCTCGGGCGACGGCGATTATGGTATTGCGACGACTCTACCGTGGGGCATGAGCTTCCCGCACGGGCTGGTTCCCACGATGCAGCGCGTGCATCCCACCCCGATCTACGAGTTCCTGGTCGCCCTGCTGATCGGCTGGTTCCTGTGGAGGCAAAGCGCTCCTGCCGGCGGACGCCTGCTCCATCGGGGATGGATTACCGGCGAGTACCTGGTGCTTTCAGGAGTGGCCCGCTTCCTGGTTGAATTCATTCGTATCAATCCTCCATTTCTGGGGCGCCTCACAAATGCGCAGGTCGCGAGCCTGGGCACGATTGTGGTGGGCGCAGCTCTGTGGTTCTGGGCACGCAGCCGCGCGCCGGAGCCGCTCCTCTTGCCTGCTGCCGCCCCGGTCGTGGCGACTGCGCAGTCATCGTGAGCGTTCGCGTGCGACGGCCGGCAGCAGTGTTCCGATTCGGGAAATTGTCTCCGAAGTAATCTCCCCTTTCCGCGGGCGGCTGCTGTACTTTCGACTCAAACCCCAGCACTACCTTGAGTCGTACGTACCGGCCAGGACGAGATCCGGGCAAGAAGGAGCCAACCCGCGATGGAGTACACCGTTCGCTACTTCAGCGAGATGCGCGAGATCGTCGAACGAATCTCGCCTGTGCAGATTGAGGAGATGATCTCGCTGCTGGTCGATGTGCGGGAGCGCGACGGCCGGGTATTTTTCCTCGGCGTGGGCGGCGGCGCAGGGCACGCCGGCCACGCGGTCAATGACTTCCGGAAGATAGCCGGCATCGAGTGCTATGCTCCGTCCGATAACGTCTCCGAACTGACGGCTCGTATCAATGATGATGGCTGGGACACCTGCTACGCGAACTGGCTGCGCGGCAGCCGTCTCTCAGCCAGGGATGCGCTGTTTGTCTTCTCGGTAGGCGGCGGCTCGGTTGAGAAGAACGTCAGCATGAACATCGTGAACAGTCTGAAGCTCGCGCAGCAGGTAGGCGCCTGCATCCTCGGGGTTGTCGGTCGTGACGGTGGCTATACCGCCCAGGTTGCGGACGGCTGCGTGGTCATCCCGACGCTTTCTCCGGACACGGTCACCGCGCACGCAGAGTCGTTCCAGGCGGTTATCTGGCACCTGATCGTGTCGCATCCGCGCATCCGGCAGAACGAGATGAAGTGGGAGTCCGCTGACCTCGTTGCGCAGTGATGGAGGGTCAAGCTGTCGCGCCGTGTTTCTCGATCGCGACGGAGTGCTGAACCGGAACGTCTTTTACCGGGACACAGGCTGCTGGGAGTCCCCCCGCAGCGCCGCGGAAGTAGAGCCGGTACCGGGCGTCAGCCTGGCGCTTGGGCGTCTGCAGAGAGCCGGCTTTCTGCTCTTTATTGTGTCCAACCAACCGAACGGTGCAAAAGGAAAATGCACGCCTGCGGAACTACTCAGCATTGATGCCAAGCTACAGAAGTACCTGGCCGATGATGCAGTCAAACCAGCGGCGACTTACTACTGTTTCCACCATCCGGACATTACGGGTTCCTGCATCTGCAGGAAGCCAAAGCCTTACTTCCTGTTTCAGGCACAGACCAATTTTGCGGTTGATCTAAGCGCATCCTGGATGATTGGGGACCGGGGAACCGACATCGAGTGCGGCCGCCGTGCCGGGACCAGGACGGTCTGGATCGACAACCAGGAGGGTGAACAGGAGCCGGAGGCTGCGGACTTCAAGGTCGGCAGCCTTTCTGACGCGGTTGACACTGTTCTGTTCGAGACTAGGCCGAAGGCATCCGCCGCATCGGCTCCACGTGCGACGGGCGGTACATCGGCGGCAGAATATCCAGGGTGAAACCGGCGGCCACCGCATCGTTGTAGAGCATCTTGACGGTGTCGAGCGAATACTCGGTCAGGTTCCGGCCATACAGGCTCATCTTGGCCAGGATGTCGGGCGTGGCTGTGATGATGTCGACGTCTGCTTCCTGCGCATGGTAGACATTCATCAGTTCCCGCGAGCTGGCCCACAGCAGCTCTGCCTTGGGCAGGGTGTGGACCATAGCCGCCGCCTGGCGCATGAGCGGCACCGGGTCAACGCCGGTATCAGCGATGCGCCCGGCAAAGACAGAGACGACCGCAGGGCAGCGCGGGTCCAGGGCGGCGATGACGTCCTCTACCTGCTCCAGAGTAAAAACAGCGGTCACGTTCAGGCACACACCGTCGCGGGAGAGCCGGCGCACCAGGGGCGCCGTTGAGATGCCTTGCGTATTGCATACCGGAACCTTCACATAAACATTGCTGCCCCAGGCGGCGATGTGCCGCGCCTCCTGTTCCATCGTCGCCAGGTCGTCAGCCAGAACCTCGAAGGACACCGGCAGGTCAGGAATGGATTCGACAACCTTGCGTGCAAAAGCTTCATAGCTCTTGACCCCGGCCTTTTTCATCAGTGAGGGGTTCGTAGTAAATCCCGCTATGTAGGGCTTGGTGTACATGGCAAGCAGGCTCTCAAGGTTGGCAGCGTCGCAGTACAACTTGACCTTCAGATGGGCGCACGGATTTACGGTTGACATAAATCGCTCCTGGTAAGGGCTCATTGCTTAGATTTGCTGTTGCGACCTTATCGGCAGACCTGGCCGAGGAGCTATACCACCAAAATCCAATGGAGTTACCAAAGTGGGCAGAAGAGAACATTTCGGGACAACCGCTGTGGAAAGCAGGAGTAGCCTCTTCTCAAACACCCTCTTGTAAACGGAAGAGTTTGGAGCCACAGATGACCACACCGTTGGACGGCGCGCGCTACTTCGTGGTCGGAGGAGCGGGCTTTATCGGCAGCCACTTCACGGATCGGCTGCTGGCTTCGCCGCTTACCCAGGCAGTGACCCTGTTCGATAATTTTTCCTCCGGGCGCGAGTGGCACTATGAGCAGCATCTCGGGGACAGGCGCTTTCATGTTGTACGCGGCGATGTCACCGACCTCGCCGCCCTGACGCATGCGATCCGCGGCTATGACGTGGTGATCCACCTGGCTTCAAACCCGGACATCGCGCGCGCCGCGACAGAGCCGGAGATTGACTTCTACCAGGGAACTCTGTTGACCAACAATGTCGTCGAAGCGATGCGGCGAGCCGGTGTGCGGCGGCTGCTCTATGCCTCCGGCAGCGGGGTCTACGGGGAGCTTGGCACAACCCCGGTGGACGAAGACACAGGACCGTTCCTCCCCGTCTCGACCTACGGTGCGAGCAAGTTGGCGGGCGAGGCATTGATCGCGAGCTACTGCGCCATGTTCGGTCTTGCGGCCTGCGCGTTCCGCTTCGCCAACGTTGTCGGCCCGCGCCAGACGCACGGCGTGGGCTTCGACTTTTTGCGGCGCCTATCCGCCGATCCAGGCCGGCTGCGCATCCTGGGCGACGGTCAGCAAAGCAAGTCCTATATCCACGTCTCAGACGTGGTCAACGCCGTGCTGCTTGCGCATGAGCGTTCGACGGCGCAGTATGCGGTGTTCAACGTGTCCACGCTGGACGCGATCACCGTCGACGAAATTGCCGCAGAGGCCGTGGCGTGCCTGGGTCTCAAGCAGCCTCCCGCTTATGAGTACACCGGCGGTGCGCGGGGCTGGAAGGGTGATGTACCGGTGGTTCGACTCGACTCGTCGCGTTTGCGCGCGCTGGGCTGGTCGTCTGAGCGCACCAGCCGTGAGGCCGTGCGGGCAGCGCTTGAAGCCATGGTGCACGAGGATCGAGTGGTTTATGCCTGATTCGCGCCGCGGCTTTGACACCGGCCCTTACGGCGGACCGACAGTCGCAATCCTCGCGGGAGGTCTGGCAACGCGGATGCGCGCGGTGACGACGACCGTCGCGAAGTCCATGCTGCCGGTGGGTGGCGAGCCGTTCATCGGCCACCAGCTACGGCTTCTGGCGAGGCAGCGATTCCGCCGCGTAGTTCTCTGTTGCGGACACCTGCAGGAGCAGGTTCGCGCCTACGTCGGAGACGGCGCCGCGTTCGACGTGTATGTGCGCTATTCGAGCGATGGCGTGCAGCCGCTGGGTACGGGCGGCGCCCTGCGGCAGGCGCTGCCGCTGCTGGGCAGCCGCTTTCTCGTGATGTATGGTGACAGCTACCTGGCCCAGCCGCTGCAGCCAGTGTGGGACGGGTACCTGGCGTCCGGACGAGCCGCGCTGATGACTGTCTTCCGCAATCTCGACGCCTGGGACAAGAGCAATGTCGAGTTTGCCGATGGCCGCATTCAGGCGTACGACAAGCAGCAGCGCACCCCCGCGATGCAGCACATAGACTACGGACTCAACTGCTTCTCAGCAGACGCGTTCGATAGCTGGCCTGAAGGGTCGCGCTTTGATCTCGCCGACGTACAGCGCCGCATGCTCAATCTTGATCAGCTGGCCGGCTTTGAAGTCACCGAGCGCTTCTACGAGATCGGCTCACCCGCGGGCCTGGCGGAGACCGACGCCCTGCTGGGAGCGGCGGTCCGATGATCATTGCCAAGACCCCGCTGCGCATCTCGCTGGGCGGAGGCGGCACCGATCTGCCCTCCTATTACAAGGAGTATGGCGGCTTCGTCATCTCTGCGGCCATCGACAAGTATGTCTACATCATGGCCAACCGCAGCTTCTTCCCCGGGTACGTGCTCAAGTACTCGGAGCTTGAGCATGCGGCAACGCGGGAGACGATACGGCATCCGCTCTTCCGCGAAGCCCTCAGCATGCATGATGTAGGCGACCGCATTGAGCTGACCAGTGTGGCGGATGTGCCCGCGGGAACCGGCCTCGGCTCCTCGGGCGCCTTCCTCGTCAGCCTGCTGCACGCGCTCTACGCTTACCGGCAGCAGCATGTTGCCTCCGAGACGCTGGCCCGGGAAGCGATCGAGATCGAGATGAACCGCCTGGGCCAGCCGGTCGGCAAGCAGGACCAGTACATTGCTGCGTACGGAGGGCTGCTGTGCCAGGATTATCGGCGCGACGGTACGGTCGGAGTGGCGCCGCTCTCGATTTCGGCCACGCACGCGCGCGAGCTGCGCGATTCGCTGATGCTCTTCTTTGTCGGTTCGACACGCTCTGCGTCGACACTGCTGCGCGAGCAGAAGGTCCAGTCCGAGAACCGGGACAAGAAGATGCTCGAAGATCTGCACTTTGCCAAGCAGCTCGGCCACGAGATTGAGCGTGTTCTCACGGAGGGCGAAATCGACGCCTTCGGCAAACTGATGCATGAGCATTGGCTGCGCAAACGGAGCCGGTCAGAGGGGATGAGCTCGAACCGCGTCGACGAACTGTACACCCTTGCGTTAACCATGGGCGGGGCGACAGGTGGAAAGCTGGTGGGCGCAGGCGGCTGCGGCTTTCTGCTGCTGCAGACCCACAGCCGTCGCAAGCTGCGCCTGGTGATGGAAGAGGCGGGCGCGCACGAGATGGACTTCAACTTTGATTTCGACGGCTCGGTGGTGATGCTGAGGAACTGACGCGGGCACTCTGCTGCCCGATGAACTTGATACTCTCGGAACATGGAGCTGCTGATTAACGGGCAAACCCGCGCTTTCGATGCACTTCCGGCAGAGCCCCGGCTTGCCGACCTGGTTGCGGCGCTGGGGATGCAGTCCGACCGCGTCGCAATCGAGCAGAATGGCCAGATTGTTCCCCGGAGCGCATGGTCCGAAGCGCCTTTGAAGGCGGGCGACAAGCTGGAGATCGTCCACTTCGTTGGAGGCGGATGGCTGTGAGGAGCGGAGTGTGGCGGGTGTTGGTTCTCTTCCTCACCGCGGGTGCAGCCGCTGAAGAACCGCCGATGGTCGGGCCGAGCATCACGGTGCCGGGCATCGCCGCCGGCTCGCCGCTGAAAATTGTGGCCTACGGCGATACCCGCTTCACCACTGCGCTCAACACCACCGACACCAATCCGCGCGTGCGCCAGTTCCTTGTCGGCGAGGTCGCGCGCGAGCGGCCGGACGCGCTCTTTGAAACAGGAGACCTGCCGTGGGAAGGCGCGAACCCGGCAGACTGGCAAGTCTTCCATGACGAGACCAAAGCCTGGCGCGACGCCAACCTGCGCGTCTATCCAACGCTCGGCAACCACGAAACCCGTGGCGGACATGACCAGGGTGTGGCCAACTACCTGGCCGAATTTCCTTTTCTGCGCGGCCAGACGTACTACTCGGTGCTGCTTGGAAATGTCTATCTCCTCTCTGTCGACGACTACGAGAAGGTCCAGCGCAGCGATCGCCAACGAGCGTGGATCCGCAGCCAGATCGAGCATCTGCCGCCGCAAA
The DNA here is from genome assembly GCA_964252445.1 of uncultured Acidobacteriaceae bacterium. GTDB lineage: Bacteria > Acidobacteriota > Terriglobia > Terriglobales > Acidobacteriaceae > EB88. The sequence continues at coordinate 23,994 of CAXUND010000013.1, forward strand.
TAGATTTCCTGTTCGTGCTGGGGCACATGCCGCTGGTCGCCGACCTGCAGAGCCAGGTGCTGGTAAACCTGCCGGAAGCGCAGGAGACTGAGCTGCGCACCATTCTTGAGGACGAGGCGCCGCACACGCGGGCAAAGATCATCGTTCTCAACGGCCATATTCACAACTACGAACGCTTTGAGCGAAAGGGAATCACGTACATCGTCACCGGCGGAGGCGGAGCCAAGCCGTATCGCGTGTTTGTGCGCGGAGACGAGGATCTGTACCGACAGGACACCGATCCGAATTTCAACTATGTGGTGTTTCAAGTTGCAGGTCCTCATGCGGACGCAACCATGTACCGGGTCGCCGATCCCAATGCGAAGCAGATGAAGATGGAAGTGCGGGATCGGTTTGCGCTCGATGCGGGGAAGTGAAGGCTGCCTAGGGTGCAATCTGTTCTTGCTGTCACAGCTGTAAGGGACAGGTCGGGCAGACAACGAGCTAGTCCGCTCGCTTCCTCTCGATCCTGCGTGCGACTACGATCATGCCGAGGAAGAGTGCTCCTGCGGGGACGCCTAAGACCAGGATCCCGCGGCGCAGACCTGCTCGTGCCTGAGGAGCGCTGCCAGCGGTGGTGTCGCGGCAGGCCGAGCAGCCTTGTGCGCTTACGTGGCTGGTTGCGAAGAACGACGACAAAGCGAGGGCGAGCACCAGGGCCCAGGGTTTTGTCGGATGCAGGGCTACCATCAGCGGCGCGAGCGGCCGAGCAGGCATGAGCTTAGGCATCATCGGATCCGCTCAGCTTCACTGGAAGTAGACCAGCAGCACGAACAGGAAGACCCAGAAGGCACCCATGGTGTGCCAGTACCAGGCCGCGCAATCGACCAGGATCTGCCGCATCTCGATCCGCTTGAGCCGGTAGAGGCCAACGATCGCGGCGGATAGCGCCAGCAGGCCGACGATCAAGTGCAGCGCGTGCGAGCCGGTAATGAGGTAGAAGAAGTAGCTGTTGGGATTGCTCGCGAAGAAGACGCCCTGAACCTCGAGTTGGTTCCAGGCGAACCACTGGCCCGCGAGAAAGGCCATCCCTAGCGCCAGCGTAGCCACCAGCCAGGGCAGGGCGCGCCTGGCCGCGGGCCGGCCCAGCCCCAGCCACTCTTCGAGCACATCCATTTCGCTGAACAGGTGCCGCCGGGCGAACTCGACGGTGATGCTGCTTGAAAGCAGGACGGCAGTGTTCGCCCACAGCACCGTAGGCAGCAGCATAGGACGCCAGTCAGTGGTGTAGTTGCCGCGCGGGTCAAAGTGTCCGCTGGTCTGGCGCACGAAAAAGGCGCTGACGATGGCGACGAAGAACATCAGGTCGCCGGCCAGCATAAAGAGCAGGCCCAGCCGATAGCGCTGCAGCAGCTCCCGTGGTCCGCGTCCGCTGCGGAACCGATCGTCCCCGCTGTCACCCTCACCGCCGCCGCCCGTCGGCCGCTTGTCGACCGGCGGCTTGCCCCCGAAGCCGGGGTCTTTCCGCTCGATATCTATCTGAGGACGGGGCGTGAAGGTAGCGGGCATGGAAGAGCTCCCTGGAGCGCCTGGCATAGAACGCGGCGGCTCTACCTGACAGCTTACTGCGCTTTCTGCGGCAGGTCACTTTGCATTTTGAAATCTTGTTTAGCGGAAGCACTTCCGTACTCCGAGCCGTAATCGTAGGGTCCGCGAACTACCTGCGGTGCGTGGTCCGGGTCCGCAGGCGCCCATTCAAGGGTGGTGGCGGCCCAGGGGTTTTCCACAGCGGGCCGGCCTCGCCGCGCACTCCACAGCAGGTTGATCAGGAACAGCATCTGCGCGCTTGCGAGCACGACGGCGGCGCAGGTGATTGCGGTTTGCAGCGGGACCAGCCCCGCAAGCGAGGAGGTCGTGCCGATGAGGCGATCGTAGTGGCGCGGCTCGCCTGCCAGGCCGGCGAAGTGCATAGGGAAAAAGGTCGCATAGGCTCCGGCGAGCGTCAGCCAGAAGTGCCACTTGCCGAGCGGTTCGGACATCACGCGCCCGGACATCAGCGGAAACCAGTAGTACACGCCCGCGAACACCGAGAAGATGCCAGCCATGGCCATGATGAGATGAAAATGGGCGACCACGAAGTAGGTGTTGTGCAGGTAACTGTCAAGGATGGGCTGGGCAAGGATGGGCCCGGTAAGGCCGCCGGCGATGAAGAGCGAGACGAAACCAAGGGCGAAGAGCATGGGGGTGGTCAGCCGGAGCCTCGCTCCCCACACCGTCCCGATCCAGCTGAGGACCTTGGCTGCAGAGGGGATGGCGATGGCCATGGTGGTCAGCGCGAACGCCGTGCCTGCGTACGGATTCATGCCGCTGACGAACATGTGGTGCCCCCAGACGACCAGCCCCAGCAGGCCGATGGCGAGCGTGGTCGCGACCATGAGCGGGTAGCCGAGGACCGGCCGACGAGAGAAGTTCGCCAGGATGGTTGAGGTGATGCCCATGCCGGGCAGGACGGCGATGTAGACCTCCGGGTGACCGAAAAACCAGAACAGGTGCAGCCATAGCAGCGGCGAGCCATCGCCGGTGCGGGTGAGGGCGACACCGTTCAGGATTTCCCCGGCAGGGACAAAGAAACTGGTCCCGTAATGGCGATCGGTGAAGAGCATTCCTACCGCGGCGAGCAGCACGCTGAAGACGATCAGCACCAGCGTGGATGCGACCAGCCAGGACCAGACGGTCAGCGGCATACGCATCAGCGTCATGCCGACGCAGCGCTCGCGCACGATGGTGACCAGCAGGTTGACAGCGCCCAGCCAGGAGGCGAGGCAGAAGATGCCAATCGAGAGGATCCAGCAGTCCATGCCGAGGGCCTGCCCGGGCCCGGCGCCGGTGAGCGCGCTCAGCGGGGGATAGCTGGTCCAGCCGGAGATGGGCGCGCCCCCGGTGACCAGGAACGCGGCCAGGAGCACCACCAGCGCCAGCGCCGTAAGCCAGAAGGCAAGCGCATTGAGGCGGGGAAAGGCCATGGCGTCGGCGCCGATCTGCTCCGGCAGGACGAGATTGGCGAAACCGGAAAGGGGGGCGACGGTGAGGACGAAGAAGACCATCAGCGTGCCGTGGATGGTCACCAGCGCCAGGTAGCCTTCGGGTGGGACGATGCCGAAGAAGGGAAGCCGCAGGTCGGGCGCGACCAGGTGAATGCGCATCGCGAGCGACAGCACGGTGCCGATAGCAACCGCGACCAGGGCCAGCAGCAGGTACTGGATGCCGATGGCGCGATGGTGCGTGGGGAAAAGCCTGTGCCGCAGTGAGCGCCTTGGTCTTCCGGCCGGGGCCGGGGCCGGCGGAACCTCGCGCGGTTCGCTCACTGCCGCACCTGATGAAGCCGCTGCTCGCGCGCGTTGAGCCATGCGTCGTACTCAGCCGGCGGGACCACCCGCAGCACTGCCTGCATGCGAGCATGGCCGGAGCCGCAGACCTGCGTGCACAGGATGGGATAGGTGCCCGCGACCTCGGGAGTGAAGTGGATGTGGAGAACCAGGCCAGGCACGGCGTTCTGCTTGACGCGCATGCCGGGGATGAAGAGGCCGTGGATGACGTCGTGGGCGCGCAGGCGGAGGTCGACTTCGCGGCCGGCCGGCAGCATGAGCACGCTCGAGACGACGTCGTCTGCGGCGCGGATGTCCATCGGGTCAAGCCCCAGCGGGTTCCCGGCGGCTGCCGCGACCAGCTGCGGACGCGTCTGGCCGAACTCGGCATCGGGCCCGGGATAGCGGAAGTACCACTGAAACTGCACGCCGACTGCCTCGACTTGCAACGCGTCGGGGGCGGGGCCGACAAAACGCTGCGCTGCCCAGAGGCGCTCGGCAGCGACCGTCAACCAGATGAAAAGCGCGCTGATGGTGAGCAGGGGCAGAGCCTCGACCAGCCAGGCTCTCGGCCGTTTAGCCTGGTCTTTCGAGCCACTGGAGAGCCGCCGATTGGAGAGCATGGCTCCAATGAGCAGGAGGTGGGCGATGACAAACAGGGCCAACATGCCGGCAGCGGCATCCAGCATGAGCCGGTCGGCGGCGGCTCCACCGAAGGCGCCGTTCGCGGGCATGGGCCAGAGACTGGTCACGGCTCAGGAATCCTTGTTCGCGGACTGCGCTCAATCGACATAGGAGTCTTCAGGGTACCGGAGCTACACAGTGCGGGCGCTTCCAGAGCGGACCAGATCGAGGAAGCGGGCGTGGACGCGGCGATCCTCTGAGAGCTCGGGGTGGAAGGTCGCGGCCATCAGGTGGCGGTCGATGACCAAGACCGGGAAGCCGTCGCGTTCGGCCAGGACTTCGACGTCGGGGCCCACTCTCGCGATCCGGGGGGCGCGGATGTAGACGGCTTCGAGCGGATCGCCTTCGAGCGTGGTCTCGGTCAGCTGGATGGCGCTGTCGTTCTGGCGGCCGTAGGCGTTGCGCTCGACCGTGGCGTCGAGTACTGCGAGGCTGGCCTGGGCCGGGTGCTGGACCTCCTTCGCCAGCAGGATGCAGCCGGCGCAGGTGCCGAAGGTCGGCGTGGTGCGTACGAAAGACTGCAGGCGATCGAGAAAGCCGTCGCGCTCAAGGAATTTTAGAAAGGTGGTCGACTCGCCGCCGGGAATGATGAGGCCGTCGAGGCCGTCGAGCTGCTCCGGCTTGCGGACGAGGATCGCGGTCGCGCCGAGGTCGCGAAGCGCGGCTGCGTGGGCGTCGTAATCTCCTTGCAGCGCGAGGACGCCGATGCGCAACTGATCCTGGTGATGCATGGGGGAAGGCAAAAGCAGATCCTTCGCTTCGCTCAGGATGACATTCCTTGTATAAAGGCTGACGTTTCTTGTGGCGAAGTCAGCGTGGGCGCTTACGCGCCGCGCATCTGCATCAGGTGGTCCTGATCGAGTGCCGCGACTGCCAGGCCCTTCATCGAGCCGGTGCAGTCCTCTGCGCACTCGAGCAGCACAGCCGGATCGTCAAAGTGGGTGGTGGCGCGCACGATGGCGCGGGCGCGGCTCTCCGCCTCGGCCCTGGGTGCGAAGGTGTAGGAGTCACTCATGAAGATGCCTGAGCCGACGAAGACCGCCTCGGCGCCCAACTGCCGCACCAGCGCCGCGTCGGCCGGGGTGGCAATGCCCCCGGCAGAGAAGTTGGGCACTGGCAGCTTGCCGGTCTTCGCGACCATCCTGACCAGCTCGTAGGGCGCGCGGTGTTCCTTGGCGGCAACAAAGAGCTCGTCATCACCCATGACTGTGAGCGCGCGCATATCTTTCATGATCTGCCGCATGTGCTTGACCGCGTGAACCACGTCACCGGTCCCCGCTTCACCCTTGGTGCGGATCATGGCTGCGCCTTCGGCGATCCGGCGCAGCGCCTCCCCCAGGTCGCGCGCGCCGCAGACAAATGGAGTGGTAAACCGGTGCTTGTCGATGTGGTGGACCTCGTCCGCCATGGTCAGCACTTCCGACTCGTCGATGAAGTCGACGCCAAGCTGCTGCAGAACCTGCGCCTCGGTGAAGTGGCCGATGCGGGCCTTCGCCATCACCGGGATCGAGGACGCGGACATGATCTCGCGGATTACTTTGATCGAGGCCATGCGCGCCACGCCACCCTCGGCGCGGATCTGCGCGGGCACGCGTTCAAGCGCCATCACCGCGACCGCACCCGCCTTTTCGGCGATCTCCGCCTGGCGCGCGTCGGTGACGTCCATGATGACGCCGCCCTTCAGCATCTCTGCCAGGCCGACCTTAAGCCGCAAGTTTCCCGAGCCGGTTCCGTTAAGATCAGCCATCGCGCGTACCTCCTTTAGATCTTGAGCAGACCCGAGGAGCCGCTCTAAACTCAAAGTTTAGCAGGGTTCCACGGGCGCTGCGGTCCTCGGGTCCGCATGAACCATGATGCTGTGGAGGCGGGCTTGCGCGGGAGCGGCACAGGAAACCGGCGAGCGTTTTCCGGCTCGATCAAAATAAATGTGTAATGCCTCCGCAAGCGTCGGCCAGGCAGGTACTCTTAGTCGCCAGCGGTTTCTCGCCTATGCTCGCTCCCCGACTCGCCGCCCGTGCCACGCCCTCGCATTCGCTGCCCTCCGAGTTGCGCCTGACAGCGCGTCTGGGCACGCCGCTTGCCCTGGGAGAATTGGGCTGGATGTCGACCTACATCGTCGACGCCGTCATGGTCGGGCACATGCATAACAGTGCACTCGCCATCTCGGCATCCTCGCTTGGCAACAGCATCTTTTCGGCGTTTGTCTTTTGCGGCATCGGTCTGCTCTACGGGCTGGATGCGCTCGTCTCTCAATCCTTCGGCGCCGGCGAACGCGAGGATGGCCTTTACTCGCTCATTCAGTCCATGTTCATCGTCGCCGTTTGCGTCCCTGTCGTGATCGGCGCCACCTTGATCTCGCCTTGGGTGTTGATCCACCTTCATGTAGATTCCACAATCATCGCCGAAACCGGGCGGTACCTGCGGGCCATGGTCTGGTCGGCGCTGCCGTTAATGCTCTACATGGCGGTGCGGCACTACCTGCAGGCCATAGACCGCCCTTTCTGGGTGATGCTTTCGCTGGTGACGGCGAACCTGGTGAATCTGGGCGGAGACTGGGCGTTGATTTACGGCCATCTCGGCTTCCCAGCGATGGGGATCGCCGGCTCCGGCTGGGCTACGGTCCTGACCCGCGTCTACATGCTGGCTCTGCTGCTGATCTCGCTGGCGCTTAGCCTGCAAGGGGCCAAGGTGCAGATGAGACCCCGAGCGACGCGTCCCAACTTCATCCGCCTACGGGCACTGCTGCGACTGGGATGGCCGGTGGCGATGCAGTACCTGGGCGACTTCAGTCTCTCGACCTTCGCCACCATCCTCACCAGTTCGCTCGGTGCGACTCTGCTGGCGGCACACCAGGTCGTGCTTGATCTTAATGCCTTCGTCGCCATGGTCCCGTTGGGTATGGCTGCTGCCGCGGCTGTGCGCTCGGGACAAGGGCTGGGATCGCGCGATCCAGTCCAGATTCGGCGAGCCGGCTATGCGGGTGTCATCATCATCGTAGGCTGCATGATGGTGGCTGCCATGTCCTTTTTCCTGGCTCCGCGTGCGTGGGCAGGTATTTACACCACGGACGCCGCCGTGATTGCGGCCGCGGTCCCCATCTTCTTCATCTGCGCCTGCGAGCAGGTCTTCGACGGCACGCAAGTGGTGCTTGCCGGGGCCTTGCGTGGATTAGGCGAGACCCGGATCCCCTTTCTGGCTTCGTTCTGCTGCAACTGGTTTTTCGGGATCCCGCTGGAACTTTTCCTGGTTCGCCGCATGCACTGGGGCCTGGTGGGAGTGTGGCTGGGAACCGCGCTGGCAACCGCCCCGCTGCTGACCATCATGGCCATCACCTGGCTCCGGAGGGTGCGCGCGGCGAGCGCCGGACAGCGCCGTCCGGAACTGGTGGCAGGCTAGGCTTCCCCGTCGCCGAGCCACTTCGGGACCGCAATGAACAAGCCTTTCGCGCGGGTCATCTCCCGCCCGTCGTGGGTGATCGCCGCCTCGCAGAAGTGCTTCCTGCCATCCACTGACGTCACCCGCCCGCGGAGCTCGAGCGAGGCGCCGAGCGCGACCGGCCGCAGGTAATCGACTTCCATGTGCCGGGTCATGGCGGTGACGCCGCTCGCGTGGATCGCCTTGCTCATCGCTTCGTCAAGGACGGTGGCCAGGATACCGCCGTGGGCCAGCCCGTGCGGGCCCTGGAAGCGCCGCGGGATACGCAGTTGACAGAGGACTCCGCCCTGCGCGGGATCGAGAAAGAACTTCAGCTTGAGGCCGATGCGATTCTCGACTCCGCAGCCAACGCAGTTATGTTGAGCCGAATGATAGAGAGGTGTCAGCTTTGCGGTGCCAGCAGAGAGCGCGGAGGCCATACATCCATCGTGCCAGAAGTGCAGCGATAGAATGATCGCTATGCGCTTTGGGCGATGGTGTGCACTCCTCCTGCTGCTTGTGACTTGTGCGCCCGTGCTTCCCTCGCAGTCGAGCGACACCAGCTCGGCCAGGGCGCCGCACCTTTCCGTCTCGCTCGTAGTGCCGCCGACGACGCTCGCGCCGGGCGAGAACTTTACCGCCGGCATCCACTTTGAGCTGGAGCGCGGCTGGCATGTTTACTGGACCAATGCCGGCGATTCGGGCGAGCCGCCGCGGGTGCGCTGGACCTTGCCTGCGGATCTGTCTCCCGATGCGTTTTTGTTTCCTGCGCCGACCCGCCTGCCGCTGGGACCGCTGATGGACTTCGGCTACGAAAACGAGGTCCTCTTCCCGGTGCCGATGCATGTTGCGCCGACGGCGAAGCCGGGTCCTGCGCCGATCGCGGTGCAGGTCAACTGGCTGGTCTGCCAGCAATCGTGCATTCCCGGGAGAGCGAGCCTGTCAGTAGAGAGAACGATCGCCGCCGGCGCTCCGGTGATAGACACGCACGCTCAGCAGCTGGTCGATGCGGCGTTAGCGCAGGTGCCGAAGCCACTGCCAGCAGGCGACCAGGCTGTGTACGAGGCGACGGCGAAAGGCTTTCAGCTGGCGCTGACGACCGGCAGCAGGGAAGCCTCTGCCGCCTACTTTCCCTATGACGCGTCGGTGATTGCGAACGCGGCTCCGGAGGTGGCGACTCCGACCCCGACCGGTTTGCAGCTTGCCCTGACGAAGGACGAAAACCTTGGCGCTGCGCCGAAGGAGCTGCATGGGCTGGTCGTCCTTGGAGACGGGCGCGCGTACGAGGTGCATGCGGTGCCCGGGACTGTGGCGGCAGTGAACCAGGCGGGCAGCGAGCATGCGCCTATTGCCGGGCTGGTGCGCAACATCGGCCTCGCGCTTATCGGCGGCATCATCCTCAACCTGATGCCGTGCGTGTTTCCGGTATTGTTCATCAAGGGCCTGGCGCTGGTGAACTCGTCGCGCGAAGAGCAGCGCGAGCGCCGCCTGCACGGCTGGGTGTACACGCTGGGCATCCTGGCCTCGTTCTGGGCGGTGTTGGCGGTGCTGCTGGTGCTGCGCGCGGCCGGGCACCAGCTCGGATGGGGATTTCAATTCCAGTCGCCGATTTTCCTCGCGCTGATGTCGCTGTTTCTGTTTTTCCTGGCGCTCTCGCTTGCCGGCATGTTTGAGATCGGCCTTTCCCTGACTTCGGCCGGAGGCGAGCTGGCGCAGAAGTCCGGCTACACAGGCAGCTTCTTCACCGGGGTGTTGGCCATGGTGGTCGCGACGCCGTGTACCGCGCCGTTTATGGGCGCGGCGATCGGTTACGCGCTCGCGCAGTCTGCTGTCACCAGCTTCGCGGTGTTTACCGCCCTGGGGCTGGGCCTGGCTCTGCCTTACCTGCTGCTTGCCTACAATCCGGCGTGGACACGGCTGCTGCCGCGTCCCGGTGCGTGGATGGAGGTGCTCAAGCAGGCGGTCGCGGTGCCGATCTTCGCCACCGTGATCTGGCTGGTGTGGGTGTTCACGCAAACTACGGGCGCGAGTCCGCTGGCGGCGCTGCTGGGCGGGTTCCTTCTTCTTGCCGTAGCGGGGTGGATCCTGGGGCGCTGGCCGGCAAGGGCGGCTGCGACCTGGGCTGCCGTGATCGTGATTGTCCTGGCTGCTGCCGTGCCGCTTCTCGGACTCAACGTCTTTGGCCAGGAGCCAGCGGCCGTCTCGGCGAGGAGTACTTCGAGCAGTCAAGGCAGCAGCGACTGGCAGCCGTTCACTCCCGAGATCGTCGCCGCCAGCCGTGCGGCCGGGCACCCGGTTCTGGTTGACTTTACCGCCAGCTGGTGCCTCTCCTGCCAGGTGAACGAGCGCGTCGTGCTGCGCCGCGCTGATGTTGAGCAGCGCCTGCATTCAGGCAACCTGGTGCTGGTCCGGGCGGACTGGACCCGCCACGACGAGGCAATCTCGCAGACGCTGGCCGCGCTCGGACGCAGCGGCATCCCGGTGTACGCGCTCTACCCCGCCGACCCCGGCGCGCCTCCGCAGCTGCTGCCGGAAGTACTGACTCCAGGCATCGTTTTCAGCGCCCTCGATACTCTCAAACGGTAGCGCCTGCCACGCAAGACGCGTGGCGTTAGCCAAGTCAAGGAGCACTTGCATGCGACCGACAAGACTGCTTCCGCTCACGCTGCTTCTCGTTTCGACTGCCGCCTTTGCGGTGAAGGTAGGCGATCCTGCACCTGACTTCTCCGCGCCGGATACACAGGGGCGCACCCAGGCGCTTTCCGCGTACAAAGGCAAGTATGTGGTGCTTGAGTGGACCAACAGCGACTGCCCGTACACCCGAAAACACTACGAGAGCGGCAACATGCAGACGCTGCAGAAGCAGTGGACATCTCGGGGAGTGGTCTGGCTGAGCGTTATCTCGTCGGCGCCTGGCGAGCAGGGATACAAGACCGCCGCCGAGGAGAACAGCTATCTCGCGCGAGAGCATGCCGCGCCCACCGCGGTGCTGCTGGATCCCAAGGGAAAGGTAGGCCGCGAGTATGAGGCGCGGACTACTCCGGATATGTTCGTCATCGATCCCGCGGGCAAACTGATCTACGCCGGGGCGATCGACGACCATCCTTCGACGGACGTGTCTGACATCAAAGGCGCGAAGAACTATGTAAGTGAAGCACTCAGCGCCGCGATGGCCGGCAAGCCTGTGGCGGAGGCCTACACACGATCCTACGGCTGCAGTGTCAAGTACGCCGGCGAGTAAGTCAGAAGTCTCCCGGCTTTATTTGCTGAAGCCTCTTAATTTCCTGCATTCTTTGCGCCAGCAGCTTTTCGCGGCCTTCCTGCGTCGGGTGATAATACCTGCGCTCTCGAAGGCCCTCTGGCAGGCACTCCATTGCCGCGACTTTGCCTTCTTCATCGTGCGCGTACTTATAGTCTTTGCCGTAGTCGAGCGACTTCATCAACTTAGTCGGCGCGTTGCGCAGGTGGAGCGGGACTGGCTCGGCTCGGGTACTTTCAACGTCGTCCTGCACCGCGCTCCAAGCGGTGTAGACTGCGTTTGACTTAGGTGCGAGCGCGAGATAGACCACGGCCTGGGCCAGCGCCAGCTCCCCCTCCGGCGAGCCCAGAAAATGCATCGCATCGCGCGCCGACAAGCACAAGTTCAGGGCTTCGGGCGCGGCCAGTCCTATATCCTCGACCGCCATCCGCACCACCCGCCGCGCGACATACATCGCGTCTTCGCCTGCCGCAAGCATTCGTCCAAGCCAGTAGAGCGCGGCATCGGCGTCCGAGTTTCGGACTGACTTATGCAGCGCCGAAATTAAGTTGTAATGCTCCTCGCCGCTCTTGTCATAGAGAAGCACCCGTTGCTGCAGCGCTTCCGCAACAATAGCTGGGGTGATTAGCGGCTCCGGACCGGCAAGCCGCGCCGCCATCTCAAGAGCATTCAGCGCTGAGCGCGCGTCGCCGCTGGTGTACTCCGCGATGCGTTCAAGAGCGCCGTCAGCGGCCGACAGGCCGAGCGCGCCAAGCCCGCGGTCCCGGTCTGTGAGCGCACGTTTGAGCAGCGCTACGATCTCTGCCGGGTCAAGTGCGCGGAGCGTGTAGACGCGGCAGCGCGACAGCAGAGCTCCGATGATCTCAAACGAAGGATTTTCGGTCGTCGCCCCGATCAGCCGTATGGTGCCGCGCTCGACATAGGGAAGAAACGCATCCTGCTGCGCCTTGTTAAAGCGATGGATCTCGTCGACGAACAGGATGGTCCGCGAACCCAGCTGCGCGGCTTTCTCGGCGTCGGCCATGACCGCCTTGATCTCCTTGATGCCGGACATCACTGCCGAAAATTCAATGAACGTCGCAGAAGTCGCCTGGGCGATGATCTTCGCGAGCGTGGTCTTGCCCACGCCGGGTGGTCCCCAGAAGATCATCGAGGTCGCGTCGTCTTTTTCGATCTGCACCCGCAGGGGCTTGCCCGGTCCAAGCAGGTGCTCCTGTCCTATGTACTCATCGAGCACGCGGGGGCGCATGCGCTCGGCCAGGGGAGCGTCTTTGTTGGAGGCCTTTTTCTTGGGCGGCTCGAGATCAGGCAATGCTCCGAACAGGCTCATGACTTCCTCTGCCGCTGGCGGGATGCTTCGTAGAGCAGAACACTTGCCGCGATGGCAGCGTTCAGGGACTCGACCGTGCCGGGGCAGGGAATCGTCACCCTTTCCTCGCACATGGCTGCGAGCTCCGGCGCCAGTCCCGCGCCCTCGTTGCCGATCCACAGCGCCGACGGGGTTGTCAGGTCGCTGCTGTCCGCAGCCGTCCCTCTCCTGACCACAGTAGCCAGCGACCGTATGCCGCGCGCTCGGAGCTCGCGCACGCATTCCTCCGGGGTGAGCTGCACGACCGGCAGCCGAAAGGCGGATCCGGCTGAGGCGCGCACGCACTTCGGGTTCCAGAGACTCGCGGTACCCGGCAGCATTATGATCCCCGCGGCCCCGAACGCCTCGGCTGAGCGCACGATGGTCCCGAGGTTGCCGGGATCCTGTAACCCTGCCACGACGATCATCAACGGCCGGGTCGAATGGAACAGGTCGTCCACTCGGAAAACGGGCGGCCGCACCAGCGCGGCAATGCCCTGCGGCGCTTCCGTCGAGACGACGCCACGCAGGACCTCCTCGGTTAACAGGACCACCTGAGCCGATCCGGTAGCAAGCCTGTCGAGCGAACGCCCGCTACCCACGCGCACAAAGATCGTCTCCACCTCAAGGCCACTCGCAAGCGCCTCTTCGAGCAGGTGGATGCCCTCGATCCCCACCAGCTCGTCTGAACCCACGCCGGGCGGTCGAAGGAGTGCTGCCCTGAGCGCGCGCACCCGCGCGTTCTGGCGACTCTGTACAATCAGGGTTTGCGGCGCGGGCATGGGTGCGATTCTACCCGCCCGGCGCTCCGCCTGACTCTGCCTGAAGGAGCAACCTTGTCCGCAGAAATCCTGCGCATGCATCCGGACACTCCCGAACCGGAACTTGTGCGCTACGTCGTCCGCTGTCTTGCCGGCGGCAAAGTCGTAGGTATGCCCACTGACACGTTCTACGGCTTAGCGGTTGATCCGGTGAACCTGCACGCGGTCGAGAGCATTTACGAGATCAAGACGCGGCTCAAGAACAAGCCGCTGTCGCTGCTGGTCGGCTCCATCACCCAGGCCTACGAGCTTTGCCGCGAGTCGGGCGTCAACTTCGACAAACTCGCCGAACGCTTCTGGCCGGGTCCGTTGACGATCATCGTGAAGGCCAGCTCCCGCCTGCCGCTGCGCTCGACGGCGAACACCGGCAACGTTGCCCTGCGCCTGCCGGAGGCAGCCATCCCGCGCGCCGTGGTGGAGGCGTTCGGACTACCGATCACCGCTACCTCGGCCAACCTGCGCAACGCGCCGGAGTGCACCTACGCCGCCTGCGTGCGCGACCAGCTCGGCGATCGGATTCCCCTGATCATCGACGGCGGCCCTACCGGCCGGGCGCTGCCGACCACCATCGTCGATCTTTCCTCCGGCGACGACGAGTGGCAGATCCTGCGCGAAGGTGCGATCCCCACCCATGAGATCGCGCTCGCGCTAAGCCGTTAGCGATGCCCAGGCGTCGTCGTAGTCTGCTGGCTACACTGCTGCTGCTGATCGTGCTCGCGGCATGCCTGTGGACGGTGTGGGTCTACACCCAGGTCCGCTACTATGCCACGCATGATGAGGCTGGTCCTGCAGACGCAATTGCGGTGTTTGGCGCAGCCGAGTACGACGGGCGGCCCTCACCGGTGCTGCGCGCCCGGCTCGATCATGCGCTCCAGCTCTACGGCGAGAAGCTGGCCCCGCTGATGATCCCGCTGGGCGGAGGGGACCCGACGGAGCGGACCTCGGAGGGCGGCGTTGGCAAGGCCTACCTGCTCGCGCATGGCGTGCCGGAATCGGCGATCATTGCCGAGACCAAGTCGCGCGACACACGGGAGTCCGCGGACCGGCTCGCACGCATCGCCCGCGCCAATCATCTCGCACACATCCTGGTGGTATCGGACGGAACTCATCTCTTTCGCATCCACGCCCTGTGCCAGGCAGCGGGTCTGGACGTAATCACCTCGCCGCGGCAGGAGCTGCATCCCTTGCCGCCCCGCCAGGCAGCCGAGCGTCTTGCGCATGAGGTGCTCAGCTATTCCGGGTGGCGGCTTCATCTTCACTAATAGGCTCGAAAGAATGACCCATTTGACGCCGCGCCGATCCCTCGCCGTCACCGTGCTCATGCTTGCATCGTGCATGCCGGGAACGACCGGCGCCTACTCGGTGCAGACGCACGAGCAGCTCATCGATCTGGCGTGGAAGCCGTCGATTGTGCCTGTACTGCTGCGCCACTATCCGGGGCTGACACCGGAGCAGTTGGAGCGGGCTCACTCCTTTGCTTACGGCGGTTGCGCCATCCAGGACCTCGGCTATTACCCCTTCGGACACGTGTTCTTCTCCGAGCTCACCCACTATGTTCGCTCCGGCGACTTCGTCGAGAGCCTGCTCGCGAACGCGCGCTCGCCCGACGAGCTGGCGTTCGCGATGGGTGCGATCTCCCACTATGTCGGTGACTCAATCGGCCACGCCCTCGCGACCAACCCTTCTGTCGGGGAAGAGTTCCCCCATCTGCGGGAGCGCTTCGGTCCCAGTATTCCTTACGACGACAACCCGCATGCCCATGTCCGGACAGAGTTCGCCTTCGACGTCGACCAGATCAGCAAGCACCGCCTGGCCCCGTCCGCGTACCTGCGCTACATCGGGCTCAACGTCTCGGGAGACCTGCTCGATCGCTCGTTCTACGACACCTACGGGCTGCCCCTCAAATCCATCGAGGGCAGCCGTTATTCGAACGCGCACATATACCACTTCGCTGTTCGCACGCTGCTGCCGCGCGTTGCCTATGCCGAGACGGTGTTGCACCGGAGCAGAATGCCGCCGGACGTTGACACGACGGAGTTCAAGCAACTGGAGGCACTGCTCGCAGAGGCTGATTTCGAGAAAGGCTGGAACCCGTTCCGAAAGAAGGCGGGCCTCGGAACCTACGCCCTGGCCGGGCTGATCTTTGTCGCGCCGAGAGTCGGCGTCCTGTCTGAACTCGCCATCTGCGGACCCAATGCTGATTCTGAGCAGCGGTACGTGGTGAGCCTCGTCTCTGCGGGCCGCTTCTACCGCGCTACGCTCGATGCCATCGACAACAAGACCACGCCCCGGAACCCTGTGCCCAATCGCGACCTCGACACCGGAGCCACCGTCCGCCCCGGCGCTTACCGGCTCACCGATGACACTTACGCCGAGCTTCTGCGTCGTCTGACAGCCGACCCGACGCACCTCGTCCCTGCGGGCCTTAAACAGGACATAGCGGCGTACTACGCTGATCCGGATGCGCCGATCTCGACCAAGCAGAACCGGAAGAAGTGGGCCGAGGTGCAGGCGGACTTAAAGATTCTCGACACGATGCCGCTGCGGCCGGTGCTGTGACTTAAGGCGCGTTTCTCAAAGGTAGGCTCAGGTGCTCGCCAGTACGGCGGCGAGCGCGGCGGCTGCGACTGTTGAACAGAAGTTCACAGCGTCATTGTTCATGGAGCCGCGACGCTCGAGCACCGCGCCGAGCAGACTGTCGAGCAGCAGCCCGAAAACTGCTGCGATGAACGCGATTGCTCCCGCCCGTGTGCCCAGCCCGAGCACGCCTGTGCCTGCCGCGGCGGTGATCGCCGCGCCCGCAAGGCCGGCGGCCGTTCCTGCCAGGGTCACGCCGCCGTCGATTCCAGGCGCGACCTGCTTCCACGTGGTCACCAGGCGCGGGATGCCGCCAAAGACTTCGCCCAGCTCGGACGCGAGCGTATCCGCGGCTGCTTCTGCGAGTGCGGCCAGCATGGCAGTCTCGGCGACCAGTTGCCCACGTTGATCCACCAGCAGCACGGCCAGCGCTGCGGCGCCGACGTTGGCCGCGACCTGCGCGGCAGAGCGGCCCTGGAGGCCTTCCGCGGTTCCGAGCGCGACCTTGCGCGCACGACCCACGCGCGAGGCTCCGAGCGTCAGCACCAGCATCGCCAGCAGGGGCCAGAGCGCGGTTCGCTCGCCTGGCACAAAGAGGTAGAGGCAGCAGGCCAGCAGGCCGCCGGCGGCTGCGCCCGCGGTAGTTGCGGCGCGCGCCAGGCGCACCGCGGCTGCAAATCCTGTGCTGAGGCCGATCGCCCACAGCACCTCCGCATGGTTTCCCGGCCAGACGAGCAGAGCCTGGGTGAGTGCCCAGACCGCGCAGGCGGGGACCACGGCGAGCAGCACCGCTCGGGACTGCCAACCGGTCGAGGCCGAGTTGCTGCCGGCTGCGCTCATGCAGCTAGAGTACGTGGCGGACTCCCCGCCCGGCGGACTGCTCTCCGCGTAATTTACAATCGGGTCTGGATCACTGCGCCCATCAAGACTGCAACGAGGTATGAACGAGTGCGAAGCAACCCATGGCTCACCGCCAGCGCCCTTCTGGCAGTAGCCGTCACCGCCGGCTGCGGCAACCGGTACCGCCCTGTAATCACCCCAGTTCCACCGACCGGCCCGGCATCCCAGCCCCAGGTATTTGCGATCGTTCTCTCGCAGCCCGCGCAGACCACTGCCGCCTCAGCGACCTATCCTTGCCCGGCGTCGCTCTACACCAGCCCGGGCGTGGCCACGACCATCGACTTCTCCGGCGACAGCGTGCAGGCGCAGGCGAATATCGGCATCGGTCCGCTCGGCTTCACGCTTGATCCGTCAGGCACGCTTGCCTACAGCCTCAACTGCGATGGCACCATCAATACCTTTCCGGTGAGCGCCTCGGTGCAGAGCAACCAGATCCAGACGACCACGCTCTTCCGCGACGCGACTCCTCCGCCGAACGCGCCTCCATCGTTTCGCTCGATCCAGAGCAATATCCTGGTTCGCTCGACCGGCCAGTATGTGGTGAACCAGGTGCGCGGGACGGTGGGGGCTCTGTCCGCCGCGGCAGCCGGCAACCTGGCGCTGCTCACCGAGATCGCGGTCGCGCCCGCGCTGACCGCCATTACCGGCGCATCCACCGGCCAGCGCGTCTTCGCCATCAGCCAGGGAGCGACGACCGGCCCGGGCGCGAGCGTCACCTGGGGTCAGTGCGCCGATCCAGCCTCGGTCACGACGGGCGGGGAAGCAGACGGCATCGAGACCACCACCAACTCAGTTTCGAGCCGCATTCCCCTGGGCGTCTGCCCGGTGTACGGCATCACCAACGCGAGCGGCCTGCGCAGCTTCGTGCTCAATCGCGGATCAGGGACGATCACGGTCATCAATGATCAGCTCAACACTCTGGACACGCAGTTGAACTCAACCGGCACCATCAACCTCAGTCTGCCGAATACTGCGGCCTCGGCCGGAGCCGGTCCTGTCTACGCCGATTACTACCCGCAGGCAGAGCTGCTGGTGACCGCCAACTACGATTCGAACACCGTCTCCGTCATCAACATCCCGCTGGATATCTTTGGCAACGATGCTCCGGGCTTCGGGACCGTGCTCGCGACCATCCCGGTGGGTACGCATCCCTCCGCCATTACCGTGCTCCAGGACGGCAGCCGCGCCTATGTTGCCAATGAAGGCGATGGGACGGTTTCTGTCATCAGCCTGACCAGCTTCACCGTGCAGAAGACCATTCCGGTCGCCGGTCATCCGCGCACCATCGCGTCGACTTACAACAACCCTGCCGGCAAGGTCTACGTCACCTCGCCTGACAGCACCCTGCTGACCATCCTGCGCACCGACACGGATATCGTCTCCGCGCAGGTGCAGCTGCAGGGCTTCGGCGTGGACGCGCGCACGGCCAGCCAGTTCGCAGGCAATACCGGCAACCAGGTGATCGTCAGCCACTCGCCGGGAACGGGCGCGCCGTAATCGGTCTGAAAAGCCGCCTGGACAAACTGGTGGTTGCCCGTGGCCTCACTCCCACGCGTGAGCGCGCACAGGCGCTTATCCTTGCGGGACGCATCCTGGTGGACGAGCAGAAGATCGACAAGCCTGGCGCGTCGATATCGGAAGACGCGCACCTGAGACTCCTGGGTGAGGATCTCCGCTACGTTTCCCGCGGAGGCCTGAAGCTCGAGCACGCGCTTGCTCACTGGGCGATCGACCTACGGGATCGTCGATGCCTGGACGTAGGCGCCTCGACCGGCGGCTTTACCGATTGCATGCTTCAGCACGGCGCCGCGGCAGTGCTCGCGGTCGACACCGGGTGGGGGCAGATCCACCAGTCGCTGCGCAGCGATCCGCGTGTGACCCTGCGCGAGCGCACCAATGCGCGCAAGCTGACGCCGGGCGAACTTGCCACGTATGCTCTGAGCTTCCTGGCGATGGATGTCTCCTTCATCTCGGCGACCCTGGTGCTGCCGGCGGTGCTGGACGCCGCCTCGTCCATCACCGAAGCCGTGATCTTAGTGAAGCCCCAGTTCGAAGCCGGGCGCGAGCATGTCGGCCCGGGCGGGATCGTGCGGGATCCAGCCGCGCACGCGCTGGCCATCGATCGCGTGCAGGCCGCTGCCGCGAGCGCGGGCGCGCACGATGTCACCGTGGTCAACTCGCCGATCACCGGCGTCGAGGGCAATCGGGAGTTTCTGCTGCACGCCTTGTTTCGGATTCGCGAGCGTCTACACTAGAGCAGCATGCGTCGCGTAGCCATCCTTTCCAAGCCGCTCAAACCTGAGCTCTTTTCCATTCTGTCTGAGCTGGCGAGCTGGCTTCGCGCTCGCGACTTCGACCCCATCTTCGATGAGGTGTCCGGCTCCTATACGGATGCCGCGGAGACGGTCCCGCGCGAGGCGATGGCGGAGGCCAATCCGTCGCTGGTGATCGTGCTTGGCGGCGACGGCACCTTGCTGTCGGCGGCCCGCGTTTTTGCTCGCCTGGGCACACCGATTCTGTCGGTCAATCTCGGCTCACTCGGCTTCCTCACCGAGGTTCGGTTGTCCGACCTCTACACCACTCTCGACGCGTGGTGTACCGAGTGCTTCCTGCTGGACGAACGCGCCATGCTGCACACGGAGCTCTGGCGCGACGGCGCGCTGTTGACCGAACATGAAGCGCTCAACGACATCGTCGTTTCGAAAGGCGCTATCGCGCGCATGGGCCAGTTCACTGTCAAGGTAGATGATCGCCTGGCCGCGTCCTACAGGGCGGACGGGATCATCCTGTCGACGCCGACCGGCTCGACCGCCTACTCGCTCTCGGCGAACGGCCCGATCCTCGACCCTAATGTCGATGCCCTGATCATCACCCCGGTCTGCCCGCACCTGCTGACCATGCGGCCGCTGGTGGTTCGCGGCGACGCGCACCTGTCGCTGAGCCTGAAGGGCACTGCCGACCAGAACTTCCTGACGGTAGACGGACAGGAAGCAATCCCAATGCTCGCCGGGGATGAGTTGCTGTGCTGTAAGAGCGCGCACAAGGTCAAGCTCATCCGCGTGGGGCATGGCAGCTTCTTTGACGTGTTGCGGACCAAGCTCAAGTGGGGCGAGCGCTAGACGTCGATCACCGGCCACTCGTTCACCCATTTCAAACTTTTGAACCACAGGTACGGCCTGCCCTGGCGGCTCAGGTCAAGAGCATGGAAGACCAGGAAGCCCTGCCCGCTGTCCGGATCGACCCACGCTGTTCCTCCGCCGGGCGCGCGCCAGTTTGCGGTGCTCGCAAGCAGCACCGTGCCGCCGCCCTTCAGCATGGGTACGCCGCTTTGGTCGAGGAACGGCCCGTGCGGGCTGGTGGCTCGGCCCACTGCCTCTTTGTAGTTGTCGGTCGAGATGTCGCGGTTGCAGCAGTAGTCGATCGAAACGAACAGGTAGTAAAAGCGGTCATGTTTTACCAGCGACGCACCTTCGATCGGGTCCTCCGGCACCCCTGGTCGCCGGGCCAGGTCAAAGCGCCGACCTGAACGCCCATCCAGCAGCTTGCCGCTTCGCGCGTCCAGCTCACGCTGCTTGATGCCTCGCCAGTAACTGCCGTAGCTGAGCCACACACGCCCGTCGGTATCTACAAACGCGTTCGGGTCGATGGCATTCGCGTCGTCTCCGGGCTCGGACTCCAACACTTCACCCTGGTCCTGCCAACGGTAGGCTGGATCCGTCGGATTGAGCGTCACGTTGGTCGCGAGGCCGATGACCGATCGCTCGGACCCGAGGGTTGAGCCGGCGTAGTAGAGGTGGTAGACGCCGCCGAAGTAGCTGATGTCCGGCGCCCAGAGCCCGTCGATGCCGGGTATCTTTGCCTGGATCCACGCAGGCATGGCCTGGAACACATACCCGCAGGACCGCCACGCTACAGCGTCTTCCGAGCAGAGGATGGGCAAGTCTCCATTCCTTCGACGCCCAGGTCCATCGGTCGAGAAGACGTACCAGGTCGCTCCCTGGCGGATCACGCTCGGGTCGTGGACGCCGCGGGTGCTTCCGGTAAGCGGATAGCCACTGAGTGCCGGAGGCGGCGCGACGTGCACAGAGGCAACAGGAACTTTTGAGCAGCCGAGAATGCACAGGAGCAGCAGCGGCATCACACGTAAAAGCAGGCAGTTGGATTTCGCGCGCATGGCACCTCGGGGCGTCTTTCACCTCTTGGGATTCGCCTGAAGCTGTGGGCTCAAGACTCCATCCACCTGCCAAGGTGACTTGGTTGAAGTTTACTAAGGTAACTAAAGTGTTTCATTTTAGGTAGTCAAACGTTACGATTTGCGCTTACAAAGTAGCCAGTTGAAAGGTGTCTTCCTATGGTTACCTATTGGCTTATCTTCATCGCCGGCTGCTGGGTCGGCGTTACCGCCGGCTTTGGGCTGGCACTGGTCCTCGTAGGTCCGAAGCTGCGTCGTCTCGATGAGAGTGACGACTTCTTCGGTCCGACCCTGGCGTATCGGCAGTCCGCTTCCGCAGCCAGGCGCCAGCAGACGCAAACGTCAGGTATCCCTGCAAACGCCCGACCAAGTCACATCGCCTAGAGCGCGGATCCTCTGCACCCTTTCAGGATCCGCCGAGGGCGACCTCGCGCAGAAAATCAAAGTTGCCGGACGCCGCTACGTGAAGGTTGACCAGGCGGCGGCTGTGCACCGCGATCGTATCAAGATACCAAAGATTGACCGACGGCTCATCCCTAGACAGCAGTTGCTGGACGCGGGCGTAGTCCTGCTGCTGGCGCGCGCGATCCTCACTTGCTGTGGCATCCGCCAGCAGGCTGTCCACTACCGGACTGGAGTAGTAGCCGCGGTTGGCGCCCCGGGGCGGAGCGCTCGCGCTGGCGTAAGCGTAGCGGAAGATATCCGGAGCCTCATTGCCGCCTATCCAGCGTCCGGGCGCCATCTGGAAGGCGCCGCGGGTCAGGTCGGCATAGTAAGTGGCAAACTCGTAGCTGCGAACCTCAACCGCGATGCCGATCCTCGCCAGCTGCTGCTGCAGCACCACGGCCAGGAGGCGGGTTGTTTCATCTGTCGAACACTTGATGGTGAGCTTAAAGCGTGTGCCCTGGGCATTGCGCCGGTAGCCCGCTTGATCGAGCAGGGCGTTCGCTGCGTCCGGGTTGTAGTGGTGGGACTCGGCCGGCGCGGCCCATGCCCAGTGTTCAGGCGGCAGGACGCTCTCTGCCAGCCGGGCGCGGCCGCCGTACAGCGCGTTGACCAGCTCGGCCCGGTCGATGGCGTCGGCGATGGCATTGCGAACCCGGGCATCTTTCAGGTGCTGGTCTCGCGTGTTGAAGACGAGGTAGTTCAGAACCGTGCCCGGTCCAGCCTCGATGACCAGCCCGGGATTGGCAGCCAGGGGGCGCAGCATGTCCGCAGGGATTGCATTCAGGACCAGGTCAGCGGAGCCTTTCTGCAGTTCAAGGGCGCGGGTGATGGCGTCCGGAACCACGGAAAAGCGCACTCCGGCGATCCGGACTCCGCCCGCTGGGGGTAGCGGCTCCCAGTAGTCTTGAGCGCGACGGATGACCACGTCCTTGTCCTGCTCCTGGCTGACGAAAGCAAAGGGACCACTGCCGATCGGATGCTTCCAGAAGTCGCGCCCACTGCCATAGGGCACGACGCCGAAGGCGCCGTCGCAGACGTTCCAGAGCAGGGCAGCGTCCGGCTTCTTGAGATGGACGACCAGGGTTTGCGGGTCTGGAGTGTCGATCGAGGCCCAGGTGGCATAGGAGGCGGCCTTGATGGTGGTGACACGCAGCGGTTCGGCCGCGCGGCCCGTGGCGGCTCCCATCGTCTCCAGCGTGAACTTGACATCGCGCGAGGTCAGCGGGCGTCCGTCGTGGAAGCGGACGCCGCTGCGCAGGTGGAAGATGTAGGTCAGCGGATCGGGAGTCTCCCAGCGCTGGGCCAGAGCGGGCGCGATGTTGAAGCTGGGATCGCGGCGGACCAGAGGATCAAAGAGCAGGGAGTCGATGTGCTCCGATTGTGCATCGGTGCCGATGCGCGGGTCGAGGCTGGTGGGACTGCTCTCGATCAGCATGACCACGACCTTAGGGTCGCGCGCCGGATGGCCGCAGCCGGCGATCGAGAGCAGCAGCAGCGCCGCCCAGCTCAGCGTGAGGGTCCATCTAGGCATAGGAAATTTGCCCCAGGACCACGGCGCGGTCCGCTCCGGTTGCGGAGGGTACATTGCCGGGCAGATGGTGCCAGGTCTGGTAGGCGAGCAGCGCAAAGGCCATGGCTTCCTTGGCCTCGACCGGCATACCGAAGGAGGCGGTGTCGCTTACAGTTGCGCCCAGCGGTTCGAGCTGCGCGCGCAGGTCGGCAACCAGGGTGAGGTTCTTGGCTCCTCCGCCGGAGATGACGAAGTCGACAGCCTTCTTTGCAACCATTGGTGTTACATGTTCGCGAAAGGCCAGGGTGATGCTCGCGGCGGTCAGTGCGGTTGCGGTGCGAAGGATATCTTCCGGCTTCTCGCTGTAGCTGCGGCAGCGGCGAATGAAGCGCCTGGTGAACGCAGCGCCGAACTGCTCGCGCCCCGCGGACTTGGGCGGCGGCTTCAGGAAGAACGGCTGGCGCAGGATCGATTGCAGTACCGTGTCAAGCACCTGCCCGCGGGCGGCGATGCTTCCGCCCTGGTCGTACTTTTTCGAGAACAGCTCCCCGGCTACGGCGTCCATGACCATGTTGCCAGGCCCGGTGTCGAAGGCCATGACCCCGGCTAAGCTGCGCTCCGGTCCCGCACCGGCAGGGATGACGGAGAGATTGCCGATCCCGCCGATGTTCTGCAGCACCCGCGTCCGCTTCGCATGCCGGAAGAAGGTGTAGTCAAGCAGCGGCACCAGCGGAGCACCCTGGCCGCGTACGGCCATGTCTGCCGGGCGAAAGTTTGAGATCACGGGCACACCGATCGCGCGGGCGATCAGCGCCGGCTCGCCCAGCTGCCAGGTGCAGGGAAACGTCTGCCCGGCATAGCGCGAGGGGACGCCCTGATGGTAGACCGTCTGCCCGTGGCAGCCGACCAGGTCCACCGTTGCGATGCGGCCTGAGAGTGTCTCGCGTATCGCATCGGCGTAGGCGAGGCCCAGGCGCCAGTTGAGCCGCGCGAGCTCGGCCGTGGTGGTCGGTGCCGCCTCGGTGGCTGCCAGGATGGCTGTCCGCAATGCCGGAGGAAAGGGGAAAGCGGCGTGCGCTTCAAGCGACAGCTGCAGCCCGCCTCGTGCAGGCGTGATGCGGGTGACCGCGACGTCAATCCCATCGGCCGAGGTCCCGCTCATGATGCCGGCCACGGTCATGGCGCGGAGTCTCATCGCCGTTCCCCCTTACTCACGCGCTCGCTGAATGTCAGGATATCGCTGCGCAGCCTCTCGTGCTGCGCCGCCGTCGAGTCGCGCGGCAGCTGCACGTCGAGCCATCGCTCCTTGTGCGCGACGACCCGGCGCGCCGCCGCACGAATCTTCGTTCGGTAGGAGGGCGAGCCTTCGGCCTCACGCAGGACGGCTTCGAAAGCGCGCAACACCCGCGCAGGAGCGCGACAGACCTCGACCAGGTCTGAGCCTGCGCCGATAGCGCGCACCGCCGCGTCCTCGATTGAAGCGTGGGTGAGGATGCCGCCCATCTCGAGGTCGTCCGAGAGAACCAGGCCCTCAAAGCCGAGTCGCCTGCGGAGCACGGTGCCGATCCAGTAGGAAGAGACCGACGCGGGCTGGTGATTGCGCGTAACCCGCGGGTAAGCGGCGTGCGCGACCATCACCATGGGCAGGCGCGTCGAAAGCCGGCGGTAGGGTGCGAGGTCCTGCTGCCAAAGCTGGTCGAAGGTACGCGTGATGGCAGGCGTGGCTTGGTGCGAGTCCAGATTACCGCCGCCGAGGCCGGGGAAGTGCTTCGCGCAGCCGAGCACGCGCTCGGCGTGCAGACCGGCAAAGAAGCCGGCCGCGTAGTCCGTGACCGCGTCAGGATCGGCGGAGACCACCCTGGTCCGCATCACCGGCAGCGCCTCCGGCAGCGCCAGATCGAGCACCGGGGCCAGGGTCGTGTTCAGGCCCATGAGCTTGACGGCCCGGGCGATCAGGCGGCCGTGCTTCTCGGCGTCCGCAGCTCGCCCGGTGGCGGCAACGGCGGCGGCAGAGGGGATGGGCGCTACCGCGTCGCGCAGCCGGTCGACTAACCCACCCTCTACATCGATAGCCCGCAACAGTGGCGCAGGTGCCAGCGGTGCGATCTCGCGCACCAGCGCGGCAGTCTGCTTTGGCGACTCGACGTTGCGGCGAAACAGGATCACTCCTCCGGGCCGCAGCATCGCGAGCCAGGCGCGTTCGATCGGCGTCAGCGATGTACCTTCGAGACCGACGACGAAGAGCTGGCCAACCTGGTGACGGAGCTGGTCGATCATTGCGTGGCGCGGCCCGCGCGGACTTCTTCCTTGAGCTCTTCGAGCAAGTTGAGCGCAGCGAGCGGGGTCAGGGTGTTGATGTCGGTCTCGTCCAGGCGATCGATGACGCGCTGCGAGAGCGGGGTGAAGATGGTCAGCTGGGCCGGGGTATCGAGTTCGGCTGCCACGTTGGTGCGCTCCGACCGCTCATGCTGCCGCAGGACTTGGCGTGCCCGCGCGACTACTCTTGCGGGCAGCCCAGCGAGCCGCGCCACCTCGATACCGTAGCTCTTGCTGGCCGCGCCCGGCTCAATGGCGTGGAGAAAGACGATCCCCTGCGGCGTCTCCTTGACCGCGACGCGCAGGTTTTTGAGCCGGGGCAGCTGCTCCGCGAGCAGGGTCAGTTCGTGGTAGTGGGTGGCAAAGAGCGTGCGCGCGCCGATCAATCCGTGCAGGTGCTCGAGCGTCGCCCAGGCAAGCGACAGCCCGTCAAAGGTCGCGGTGCCGCGGCCCATCTCGTCGAGCAGGACTAAAGATTGCGGGGTCGCCGTATTGAGGATGGTTGCGGTCTCGGTCATCTCGACCATGAAGGTCGAGCGGCCGCGCGCGACGTTATCGCTTGCGCCGATGCGCGTGTAGATGCGATCGGCGAGGCCGTATCGCATGCTCGCTGCCGGAACAAACGACCCCATCTGCGCCAGGATGACCAGCAGCGCGGCCTGTCGCAGATAGGTCGATTTGCCGCCCATGTTCGGCCCGGTGATGAGCAGCAGGCTGGGCCCGGTCGTATCCAGGTAGAGGTCGTTGGGAACGAAGCGCTCGACACCGGACCGCTCCATCATCGCCTCGATCACCGGGTGGCGACCCGAGGCGATCTCGAGCACGCAGTCTGATTCAAGCTGGGGTTCTACATAATTGCGCTGTGCGGCGAGATGGGCGAAGTTCGCGAGCAGATCAACTTCGGCCACCGCCGCCGAGCTGCGACGGACGCGACCTGCCGCGGCGAGCACCGTATCTCGAAGTCCTGAAAATAGCTCTCGTTCGATCTCAATCGAGCGCTCGTGCGCGGAAAGCACCTTGTGCTCGTAGTTCTTCAGCTCCGGGGTGGTGAAGCGCTCCGCATTGACCAGCGTCTGCTTGCGCTCGTAGTCGGCGGGCACGCGCGCGAGGTTCGAGCGCGTCATCTCGATGTAGTAGCCGAAGACCGAGTTGAAGCGCACCTTGAGCGAAGAGACGCCGGTCCGCTCCCGCTCGCGTTCCTCGATCGCGGCGATTGACTGGCGGCCGCTGC